>NZ_JAUSQM010000001.1:1902032-2219037 GCF_030811215.1 Nocardioides massiliensis | reverse complement strand
GCGCCAGGACGGGTTCAAAGCCCACCTGGTGGTCGAACCGGACACCGGGCTGAGCACGGTGTGTGAGTTGACCAAGGCCAACGGGGCGGGGACTTCTGATGCGAGCGTGGGAGCTCGGCTCGTCACCGCTGATCTGACGATCAGCGAGAACAATGACGAGAACGGGAACGGCATTGAGGTGCTGGGCGATTCTGCCTATGCCAGTGGCGACATGCTTGATGAGCTCAACGACAACCAGTGGCGGCCGCTGCTGAAGCCGCGGCCGCTGCGCCCAGCGGTCGAGGGCGGGTTCACCATCGATGACTTCACCCACGACACCGCCGCCGGCACCCTGACCTGTCCGGCAGGAGTCACGCGCCAGGTCACCGCGAAGAACTACGCAACGTTCGGGACCGCGTGCCGTGGTTGCCCACTACGCGAGCGGTGCACCACCTCAGCGGCGGGTCGCAGCATCAAGATCCACGAGCACGCCCACCTCCTGCGCGAGCACCGTCAACGAGCCGCCGACGAAGGTTTCCAGGCCGCATATCGCCAGCACCGGCCGATGGTCGAACGCTCCATCGCCTGGCTCACCCGCGGCGCCCGACGAGTGCCATACCGAGGGATCGAGAAGAACAACAACTGGCTCCACCACCGCGTCGCCGCGCTCAACCTGCGCCGCCTGCTCGCGATGGGGCTGACCAACACCAACGGAACCTGGGTACTGGCCTGAAACAGGCCCCCGGGGGCCTTGCCACCCGTCCCTGAGCCGCGCACGATGGCTCACAGGCGGGCGGAACGACCCCGTTGTCGTACTCACGAGTGCTGACCCAAACACGCCGCTCGACGGCCTTGGCGGCGTTCCGCCCGCCGTCCACGCCCACACGCGCACCAAGACCCCACCTTGTTCAGCAGTCTCCTAGGCTCGCGTGGTGTCCGACACCGCGCCCGGCCCCGACCTCCGCATCAACCGCTTCGTCACCGCCCTCGACGAGCATCTCGGCGCGCTCGCCGAGCGCGACCTCTTCTCCGGAGTCGCCCTGGTGCGCCACGGAGGTACGGACCTGCTGCACACGGCGTACGGCGTGGCGACCCGACGCTGGCACGTGCCGGTCACGCTCGATACCCGCTTCGACGTGGCGTCGGTGACGAAGCTGTTCACCAGCGTCGCCGTGCTGCAGCTGGTCGAGGCCGGGCGGCTCGACCTCGACGCGCCGATCACCGGCCTGGTCGACCTCTCCGACACCACTGTGCGCGACGACGTGACCGTGCGCCACCTGCTCACCCACACCAGCGGCATCGCCGACGACGCCGACGAGGAGGCCGGGGAGAGCTACGAGGAGCTGTTCGTCGACCGGCCCAACTACGGCGTGACCACGACCCGCGACTTCTTCCCCGGGTTCGCCCACAAGCCGCCGCGGGTCCCGCCCGGCACCGACGTGCGCTACTGCAACGTCGCCTTCGTGCTGGCCGGCCTCGTGGTCGAGGAGCTGACCGGGTCGACGTACCGCGACCACGTGCGCGAGCACGTCTTCGCCCGCGCCGGCATGGACGGCGCCGGCTTCTTCCACATGCGCGAGACCACGGACGGTCCGCCCGTTGCCGAGGGCTGGGACCCGGTGCTAGACGAGGACGAGGCGATCACCGGCTGGCGGCAGAACATCTACTCCTACCCGCCCCTCGGCTCCCCCGACGGCGGCGCGCACTGCACCGCCGCCGACCTGGCGCGGTTCGTCGAAGCCATCCGCAACCACGAGCTGCTCGGTCCCGAGCTCAGCGCCTCCTTCTGCGCGCCGCAGGTCGAGCACTACGAGCGCGAGGACCCCACCAACGTTTCGATGTGGATGGGCTTCGGGACCGAGGTCGCCGTCCGCGCCGACGGCTCCGTCGCCTCCTGGGCCAAGGACGGCATCAACGCCGGCGCCTCAGCCGTCGTCGAGCACGTCCCCGACGCCGACCTCACCTACGCCCTCGTCTCCAACCTCGAGGACGGCGTCTGGTCCGCCTGGGAGCTCGCCCGCGACACCCTCGACCACGCCCGCACCCCGTTGGCGTGAGGCGGGCCGCAAATTCGCTACACGTGTAGCGAACTCACCGCCTCGTACACGTTCCAGTCGGCGTGTCGGCCAAATTCACTACACATGTAGCGAAACTTGGGGCGCGTGGGACTCAGCCGGCGACGACGTTGACCAGCTTGGGGGCGCGGACGATCACCTTGCGGACCTGCTTGCCCTCGAGCGCGGCGACGACGGCGGGGTCGGCGAGGGCGAGCTGCTCGAGCTCGTCCTCGGTGATGTCGGGTGAGACCTCGAGGCGGGCCTTGACCTTGCCCTGGATCTGCACGATCGCGGTGACGGTGTCGTCGGTGAGCAGGTCGGGGTCGACCGTGGGCCAGCCGACGCGGGCGACGGTCGGCTCGTGGCCGAGGCGCTCCCACATCTCCTCGGCGGTGTACGGCGCGACCAGGCTGAGGAGGATCGCGACGGTCTCGACCGCTTCGCGTACGGCGGGGTCGGCGGGGCCGCAGCCGGAGTCGATCGCCTTGCGGGTGACGTTGACCAGCTCCATGATCCGCGCGACGACCACGTTGAAGCGGTGGTTCTCGAGCAGCTGGTCGGCTTCGGCGACGGTCTTGTGGGTCGCCTTGCGCAGCGCCACGTCGCCGCCGGCCGGGTCGGTGCCCGGCTCGCTGGTGACGTCACCGGAGAGCCGCCAGGCGCGCTGCAGGAACTTCAGCGATCCCTGGGGAGACATGTCGGCCCAGTCGATGTCGTCCTCGGGCGGGCCGGCGAAGACCATGGTCAGCCGGACTGCGTCGACACCGTAGGCGTCGATCTGCTGGCCGAGGTCGACGCCGTTGCCCAGCGACTTGCTCATCGCCTTGCCCTGGTTGATGACCTGACCCTGGTTGAGCAGCGCAGCGAACGGCTCGACGAAGTCGACCAGGCCGAGGTCGTGCAGGACCTTCGTGAAGAACCGGCTGTAGAGCAGGTGCAGGATCGCGTGCTCGACACCGCCGACGTACTGTGCCGCCGGCATCCAGCGCCCGACCTCCTCGCGGTCGAACGGCCCGTCGGTCTTGCCCGGCGAGCAGTAGCGCAGGAAGTACCACGACGAGTCGACGAAGGTGTCCATCGTGTCGGTGTCGCGCCGCGCCTCGCCGCCGCACGACGGGCAGGTGGTCTCGACCCAGTCGGTCGCCGCGGCCAACGGGGAGGTGCCCTTGGGCTTGAGGTCGGCGCCACGCAGGTCGGGCAGCTCGATCGGCAGCTGGTCGTCGGGGACGTCGACCTCGCCGCACTTCTCGCAGTGCACGATCGGGATCGGGCAGCCCCAGAAGCGCTGACGGCTCAGCAGCCAGTCGCGCAGCCGGTAGTTGACGGTGCCGGTCCCCCGCCCGTCGGCCTCGAGCTGCTCGATGATCCGCGCGATGCCGGTGGCCTTGTCGGTCAGACCGTCCAGCGGCCCGGAGCTGACGTAGGTGCCGTCACCGGAGGTCGCGACGCCGGAGGTCTCCGGGTTGTCCTCGCCGGTGTCGATGACGCGACGGACCGGCAGCCCCATTTCGCGCGCGAAGTCGAGGTCGCGCTGGTCGTGCGCCGGCACGGCCATGATCGCGCCGGTTCCGTAGTCAGCCAGCACGTAGTCGCTCGCCCAGACGGGGATCCGCTCCCCGCTGACGGGGTTGACCGCCGTCACGCCGAGGTCGACACCGGTCTTGGGCCGCTCGGTGGAGAGCCGGTCGATGTCGCTGGCCTTGCGGACCTCGTCGCGGTACGCCGTGAACGCCGCGCGCTGCTCGGGGGCGCAGACCTCCTCGGCCAGCTTGGCGTCGGCCGCGACCACCATGAACGTGGCGCCGTACAACGTGTCGGGGCGGGTCGTGAAGACGGTGACGGTGCGCTTCTCACCGGCCTGGTCGCCGGCGAGCTCGATGTCGAAGTCGACGTGGGCGCCCTCGGAGCGGCCGATCCAGTTGCGCTGCATCGCCAGGACCCGGTCGGGCCAGGTGCCCTCGAGGTCGTCCATGTCGTCGAGCAGACGCTGGGCGTAGTCGGTGATCTTGAAATACCACTGCGACAGCTCGCGCTTGGTGACCTCGGCGCCGCAGCGCTCGCACATCCCCTGCACGACCTGCTCGTTGGCCAGCACCGTCTGGTCGACCGGGCACCAGTTGACCGGCGACATCTTGCGGTAGGCCAGCCCCTTCTCGCGGAAGCGCAGGAAGAGCCACTGGGTCCAGCGGTAGTACTCCGGGTCGGAGGTGTGCAGCCGGCGCGACCAGTCGAAGGAGACCGCGTAGCGACGGAACGACTCCGCCTGGGTCTCGATGTTGGCGTAGGTGTACGTCGCCGGGTGCTCGTCGCGGCGGATCGCGGCGTTCTCGGCCGGCAGACCGAAGGAGTCCCAGCCGATCGGGTTGAGGACGTCGTAGCCCTTCTGCCACCAGTAGCGCGCCAGCACGTCGTGCAGCGCCATCACCTCGGCGTGGCCCATGTGCAGGTCGCCGCTGGGGTAGGGGAACATCGTCAGCGCGTAGCGCCGCTCCTTGGACCCGTCGTCGGCCGGCCGGAACGGGTCGAGCCGCTCCCAGACCGGGCGCCACTTGTCCTGGACCCCGACGACGTCGTACGTCGCTCCGCGGCCGTCGCCCGCGCCCTGGTCGTCGGTCCTGCTCGGACCGGGCTTCTGCGTCACCACGGGCTCCTCGTCTGATTGCTGATCTGATCCGCGACCGCCCGGCATCGTACTCCGCGCCGGCCTTCCGCCGAGCAGGCCACTCCCCGGTCTAGGGTCGGGTCATGGACTCCTGGCTCGTGACCGGGGGCGCCGGCTACATCGGCGCTCACATCGTCGCCTCCTTCGCCGACGTCGGGATCGCGACCGTCGTCCTCGACGACCTCTCCAGCGGCCACCGGCACTTCGTGCCCGACGACGTGCCGTTCGTCGAGGGCTCGATCCTCGACGCCGACCTCCTGGCCCGGGTCTTCGCCGAGCACCAGATCGCCGGCGTGGTGCACGTGGCGGGGTTCAAGTACGCCGGGGTCTCGGTCGACCGCCCGCTGCACACCTACGAGCAGAACGTCACCGGCACCCAGCGGCTGCTGCAGGCGATGGAGACCGCGGACGTCTCGCACCTCGTCTTCTCCTCCAGCGCGGCGGTGTTCGGCACCCCGGACGTCGACGTGGTGACCGAGCAGACCCCGACCAGCCCGGAGTCGCCGTACGGCGAGTCGAAGCTGATCGGCGAGTGGCTGATCCGCGACCAGGCGCGCGCCACCGGGCTGCGCCACACCTCGCTGCGCTACTTCAACGTCGTCGGGTCGGGCGCGGACCACCTCTACGACACCAGCCCGCACAACCTCTTCCCGCTGGTCTTCGACGCGCTGATGGCCGGACGCACCCCGCGGATCTACGGCACCGACTACCCCACCCCCGACGGCACCTGCGTGCGCGACTACATCCACGTCGCCGACCTCGCCGACGCCCACGTCGTCGCGGCCCGCCGCTTGGCCGACGGTGACGACCTCGAGGCCGTCTACAACCTCGGCAGCGGCACCGGCAGCTCGGTGCGCCAGATCATGGACACCGTCGCCGAGGTCACCGGCATCGACTTCACTCCCGAGGTCGCCGACCGGCGTCCCGGCGACCCCGCCCAGATCGTCGCGACCGGCGAGAGCGCGGCGCGTGACCTGCAGTGGCAGATGCGCCACGACCTGCGCTCGATGGTCGCAAGCGCGTGGGCGGCCCGGCAGGCCGCCGAGCACTGAGCGCTCCCTCTTCTCCCTCGTCCCGTCCCGCTGAACCCGTCCCAGGAGCACCCGTGACCGAACCCGCCACGACCCCCACCACCCAGCAGCCGGTCTCCCGCCCGCTCGCCGACCTGCTGCGCCTCGACGGTCGCGTCGCGATCGTGACCGGAGCATCGTCGGGCCTCGGCGTGGTCTTCGCCGAGGTGCTCGCCGAGGCCGGCGCCGACGTCGTGCTGGGTGCGCGTCGCGTGGACCGGCTGGCGGAGACCGCCGCCCTGGTCGAGAAGCACGGCCGCCGGGCGGTCTCGGTGGCGACCGACGTCTCGTCGCCGGAGGACTGCCAGCGCCTGGTCGATGCGGCGATGAGCGAGCTCGGCCGCGTCGACGTGCTGGTCAACAACGCGGGCATCGGCACGGCGGTCCCCGCGACCCGCGAGACCCCCGAGCAGTTCCGCCAGGTCGTCGACATCAACCTCAACGGGTCCTACTGGATGGCCCAGGCCTGCGGCCGGGTCATGCAGCCCGGCAGCAGCATCATCAACATCTCCTCGGTGCTCGGCCTCACCACCGCCGGCCTCCCCCAGGCGGCGTACGCCGCGTCGAAGGCGGCCGTCATCGGTCTCACGCGCGACCTGGCGCAGCAGTGGACCGGCCGCAAGGGCATCCGGGTCAACGCGATCGCGCCGGGGTTCTTCACCTCGGAGATGACCGACCAGTACCCGCCCGGCTACCTCGAGTCGCAGCGCGACCGGATCCCGGCGGGCCGCAAGGGCGACCCGCGCGAGCTCGCCGCGACCGCGGTCTTCCTCGCCAGCGACGCCGCCGGCTACATCACCGGTCAGACGCTCGCCGTCGACGGCGGCATGACGATCGCCTGACTCACTTCCGGACGACCACGACGGGTGCGTCGGCGTGCCGGATGACCTGGTCGGCGACCGAGCCGAGCAGGAGGGTGGCGAACCCGCCGCGTCCGCGCGCGCCGACCACCACGACGTCGGCGTGGGCCGAGGCGTCGATGAGGCACTGGGCTGCCGGGCCGTAGGGGACGTGCACCTCGATGGTCACGTCACCGACCTCGCCGACCAGACGGCGTACGCGGTCCTCGGTCGCCTGCTTGGTGGCAGCGGCGAGCTCGGCCAGCGACGGCGCGTAGCCGTGCGGGGCGTCGGCCGGGCGCTCGGCACTGGTGATGGAGAACGCCCGCACGACGTGCAGGGGCGCACCGCGGCGCCGGGCCTCCTCGAGCGCGTAGCGCACTGCTCGTCCTGCCGACGCCGACCCGTCGTCACCGACCAGGACGCCGCCGTCGATCTCCACCCGCGTAGGAACGTTCTCCGCCATGCATCCATGGTCCCACGCCGGGTTCCGTGATCCCGCGTGCGGGGATACTGCGGACATGAACCCTCAGAACCTTCCGCAGCTCCAGAAGACCCTGCGCCTGCAGTTCCCGCAGTCGCTGGGCGTGTACGACGACTACGCCGGCGCGCAGCGGGCCGTCGACCACCTCGCCGACAACGAGTTCCCCGTCCAGGACGTGCTGATCGTCGGCACCGACCTCAAGCAGGTCGAGCGGGTGACGGGCCGGCTCACGACCGGCAAGGTGGCGGCCGGCGGTCTGCTGTCCGGCCTGTGGTTCGGCGTCTTCATCGGCTTGATCTTCGGACTGTTCACCACCGAGCCGATGCTCGCCGTGCTGCTGACGACAGCCGCCTTCGGTGCGTTGTTCGGTGTGATCTGGGCACTCGTCGGGTACGCCGCCACCCGGGGTCGCCGCGACTTCACCTCCATCGCCCAGGTGGTCGCGACACGCTACGAGGTGCTGTGTGAGCACAAACACGTCGCAGCGGGCCGCGAGCTGCTCGACCGTTTGCCGGGTGGACGCCCTGATCCGTTCGCCTGACCGGCGAGGCACAATGGCGCCCATGTCCTGGACCAATGAGACCGTGCGCACCACCTACGAAGAGGTCTTGCGCCGCAACCCCGGCGAGACCGAGTTCCATCAGGCTGTGCACGAGGTCTTCGACTCCCTGGACCCGGTCCTCGACAAGCACCCGGAGTACGCCGAGCACGCCATCCTCGAGCGCATCTGCGAGCCGGAGCGCCAGGTCGTCTTCCGGGTCCCGTGGGTCGACGACAACGGCCGCGTGCAGATCAACCGCGGCTTCCGGGTGCAGTTCAACTCCGCGCTCGGTCCCTACAAGGGCGGTCTGCGCTTCCACCCGTCCGTGCTGCTGGGCACGGTCAAGTTCCTCGGCTTCGAGCAGGTCTTCAAGAACGCGCTGACCGGCCTCCCTCTCGGCGGCGGCAAGGGCGGCAGCGACTTCGACCCCAAGGGCCGCTCCGACGGCGAGATCATGCGGTTCTGCCAGTCGTTCATGACCGAGCTGCACCGCCACATCGGTGAGTACGTCGACGTGCCCGCCGGCGACATCGGCGTCGGGATGCGCGAGATCGGCTACCTGTTCGGCCAGTACAAGCGCATGACCAACCGCTACGAGTCCAGCGTCATCACCGGCAAGGGCCTGGACTGGGGCGGCTCGGTCATGCGCCCCGAGGCGACTGGCTACGGCACCGTCTTCTTCACCCAGCACATGCTCGCCACCCGCGGCCGCAGCTTCGACGGCGCCCGGGTGCTGGTGTCGGGCTCCGGCAACGTGGCGCACTTCGCCATCGAGAAGGTCCACCAGCTCGGCGGCATCGTCGTCGGCTGCTCCGACTCCGCGGGCTCGGTCTACGACCCCGACGGCATCGACCTCGAGCTCCTGCACCAGGTCAAGCAGGTCGAGCGCGAGCGGATCTCCGTGTACGCCGAGCGCCGCCCGCGCGCCCGCTACATCGCCGGCGCCACCGTGTGGCGCGTGGCCGGCGAGGAGGACGTCCAGGTGGCGCTGCCGTGCGCGACCCAGAACGAGCTCGACACCGACGACGCGAAGTTCCTGCTCGACCACGGCCTGTGGGCCGTCGCCGAGGGCGCCAACATGCCGTGCACGCCCGAGGCCACCAGCGTCTTCACCGGTGTCGACATCCTGTTCGGGCCCGGCAAGGCGGTCAACGCCGGCGGCGTGGCGACCTCCGGCCTGGAGATGCAGCAGAACGCCTCCCGCGACGCCTGGACCGCCGCCTACACCGAGCAGCGGCTGGCCGAGATCATGGAGGGCATCCACTCGCGCTGCGCCCACACCGCGGAGGAGTACGGCCGCCCCGGTGACTACGTCCTCGGCGCCAACGTCGCCGGCTTCGCCAAGGTCGCCGAGGCGATGCTCGCCCTCGGCGTCATTTAGGCCGGGTCGTCGAAGCCATGACCGCCTCCTCGCCTCGCGCGCTCGTCCGCCCGCCGTCCTCACGCATGGCCGAGGGCCTCGTGACCCACATCGAGCGCACGGCGGCCGATGCCGACCTCGCCCGCCGGCAGTGGGAGGGCTACGTCGCGGCGTTGCGCGACCACGGCTGGGAGACCGTGGAGGTGCCGGCGGCCGACGACTGCCCGGACTCGGCGTTCGTCGAGGACACCGTCCTGATGTACGGCGACCTCGCGATCATCGCGCTGCCGGGCGCGGAGGAGCGCCGTCCCGAGCCGGCCGGCACCGAGGCGGTGCTGCGCGAGCTGGGCTACGAGATCGCCCTCATCGAAGCGCCGGGCACGCTCGACGGCGGTGACGTGCTCAAGCACGGTGCCGACGTCTGGGTCGGCCTCGGAGGCCGCACCAACTCCGAAGCCGTCGACCAGCTGGCCGCCCTGCTGGAGCCGCGCGGCGCGCGCGTGCACGGCGTCCCCCTCACCAAGGTGCTGCACCTGAAGTCCGCGGTCACCGCGCTGCCCGACGGCACCGTCCTGGTCCACCCGCCGCTGCACGAGGACTCGTTCCCGTGGACCGAGGTCCTGGAGGTCCCCGAGGAGCCGGGCAGCCACGTCGTCGTACTCGACGAGTCCACCGTGCTGATGTCCACCTCCGCGCCGCGCACGGCACAGCTGCTGCGTGAGCGGGGACTGCAGATCGTCGCCGTCGACATCTCCGAGTTCGAGAAGCTCGAGGGCTGCGTCACCTGCCTCTCGGTCCGGCTACGCGAAGCGCCCGGCCAGCCTGTCGGCTGACCGGGCGCCCTCGATCGCGTCGATGCTCAGCGCAGGTCGAAGCGGTCGAGCTCCATGACCTTGACCCACGCGGCGGCGAAGTCGCGCACGAACTTCTCCTGCGCGTCGCTGCTCGCGTAGACCTCTGCCAGGCCCCGCAGCTGCGAGTTGGAGCCGAAGATCAGGTCGACCGCGGTGGCGGTCCACTCGACCTCACCCGAGGCGTCGCGGATCTCGTAGACGTTCTCGGAGTCCTGCGACGCCTTCCACTCCTTGCCGTTGGTCAGCAGGTTGACGAAGAAGTCGTTGGTCAGGACCCCCGGCCGGTCGGTGAGCACACCGTGCTGGGTGCCGCCGGCGTTGGCGCCGAGCGCTCGCATGCCACCGACCAGAACGGTCATCTCCGGCGCCGAGAGGTCGAGCATGTAGGCCTTGTCGAGCAACAACACCTCGGGCTGCAGCTTCTCGCCGGGCCGGAGGTACTGACGGAAGCCGTCGGCACGCGGCTCGAGCACCTTGAAGGACGCGACGTCGGTCTGCTCCTCGGTGGCGTCGGTGCGCCCGGGACGGAACCCGACGGTGATGTCCACACCCGCGTCCTTCGCCGCCTTCTCGACCGCGGCCGAGCCGGCCAGGACGATCAGGTCGGCCAGCGACACCTGCGCACCGCCCGCGCCGTTGAACTCCGCACGGATCTCCTCGAGCTTGCCGAGCACGCGCTCGAGCTGCTCGGGCTGGTTTGCCGCCCAGCTGCGCTGCGGCTCCAGACGGATGCGGGCACCGTTGGCGCCACCACGCTTGTCGGTCTTGCGGAACGACGAGGCCGAGGCCCACGCGGTGGACACGAGCTCGGCGACCGACAGGCCCGAGTCGAGGACCTTCGCCTTGAGCGAGGCCACGTCGGCGTCGCCGATCAGCTCACCCTCGTGCGCCGGCACGTTGTCCTGCCACAGCTGCGGCTCGGACGGCACCAGCGGGCCGCGGTAGCGGCTCACCGGGCCCATGTCGCGGTGGAGCAGCTTGAACCAGGCCTTCGCGAAGGCCTTGCTGAACTCCTCAGGGTTCTCGTGGAAGCGCTTCGAGATCTTGCCGTACTCCGGGTCGACACGCAGCGCGATGTCGGAGGTGAGCATCCGCGGCTCCCGGCGCGGAAGGCCCTCGTGCGCCCCGGGGACCATGTCGGAGCCCGCGCCGTTCTTGGGCCGCCACTGCCACGCACCGGCAGGCGACTTGAACGGCTCCCACTCGTAGGCGAACAGGATGTGGAAGAACTCGTTGTCCCAGCGGGTCGGGTGGTAGGTCCAGGTGACCTCGAGGCCGGACGTGATGGTGTCCTTGCCCTTACCCTCGCCGAAGCTGTTGCGCCAGCCGAGGCCCTGCTCCTCGATCGGAGCTGCCTCGGGCTCGGGGCCGAGGTTGTCGGCCGGCCCGGCACCGTGGGTCTTGCCGAAGGTGTGACCACCGGCGATCAGCGCGACGGTCTCCTCGTCGTTCATCGCCATCCTGGTGAAGGTGGCCCGGATGTCCTTGGCCGAGGCGAGCGGGTCGGGGTTGCCGTTGGGACCCTCGGGGTTGACGTAGATCAGACCCATCTGGACCGCGGCCAGGGCCTCCTCGAGCTCACGCTCGCCGGCGTAGCGCTCATCGCCCAGCCAGGTGTCCTCCGGACCCCAGTAGATCTCCTCCGGCTCCCAGATGTCCTCGCGACCGAAGGCGAAGCCGAAGGTCTCGAAGCCCATGTCCTCGAGCGCGACGTTGCCGGCGAAGACGATGAGGTCGGCCCACGACAGCTTCTGGCCGTACTTCTGCTTGACCGGCCAGAGCAGTCGGCGCGCCTTGTCGAGGCTCACGTTGTCGGGCCAGCTGTTGAGGGGCGCGAACCGCTGTGCGCCGTCGCCCGCACCGCCGCGGCCGTCGAAGATGCGGTAGGTGCCGGCGGAGTGCCAGCTCATCCGGATGAACAGGCCGCCGTAGTGACCGAAGTCGGCCGGCCACCAGTCCTGGGAGGTGTTGAGCACCTCGACGACGTCACGACGCAACGCCTCGACGTCGAGGGTCTCGACCTCCTTGGCGTAGTCGAAGTCGGCGCCGAGGGGGTTGCCGCGCGGCTGGTGGGCGTGCAGGACCGAGAGGTCCAGCATGTTGGGCCACCAGTCCTGCAGCGAGTGCGGACGGCCACCGGTCTTCGGCTCCGGCGACGGGACGGCCGGGTTCTCGCTCTCGCTACCACCGGACCCGGCGGCGGAGTCGTGCATCACCGGGCAACCCGCCTCGGCCTTGCGGTCCACCCCCTGGGGGCTCTCGGGGGCGTTGTCCTGCGTGTCGCTCATCTGCGTCCTTCCGAACTCGCGGTCACTGGGTGGGTGCTGCGGATGCTGCGGATGCTGCCGTCGCGCACGTGGGGCAGGTACCCCAGTACACGACCTCCGCCTCCTCGATCACGAACCCGTGGTCGTGGGAGGCGGTGAGACAAGGGGCCTCGCCGACGGAGCAGTCGACGTCGGCGATGGCGCCGCACGAGCGACAGACCACGTGGTGGTGGTTGTCGCCGACCCGCGCCTCGTAGCGCGCCACCGACCCGGCCGGCTGGATGCGGCGTACGACGCCCGCGGCGGTCAGCGCGCTCAGGGAGTCGTAGACAGCCTGGTGAGACACGGCCGGCAGGTCACGGCGGACCGCGGCGATCACCGACTCGGTGTCGGCGTGCGGGTGGGCGTGGACGGCGCGGAGCACCGCCAGCCGGGGTCGCGTGACCCGCAGTCCGGTCTCGCGCAGGAGGTGCTCGAGGGCGGGCGTGGTCATGGCGCCAAGCCTGACACCTTGTCTTGAACGAGTCAAGACAAGGTGTCAGGGATCGCCGCTCAGTCGCTCAGTCGCTCAGTCGCTCAGTCGCTCAGGAGATCCAGGGCGAGCTTGGTGCTGGCCGGGTAGTCGACCTTGCTGACCGGGGTCCGCGGGACGTGGGACACGAAGAGCACTTCCTTGGGCGCCTTGTAGTTCGCCAGCAGGGACTTCACGTGCTCGCGGATCTGCTCGGCGGTGGCCTCCGCGCCATCACGCAGCTGCACGAGCGCGGTCACCTGCTGGCCCCAACGGTCGTGCGGGGTGCCGACCACGACCGCGTCGAAGACGTCGGCGTGGCGCAACAGGGCGGACTCCACCTCCTCGGGATGGACCTTCTCACCGCCGGTGTTGATGCAGACCGATCCACGACCCAGGACCGCGATCGTCCCGTCCTCCTCGCGGCGCGCGAAGTCACCCGGGATCGACCACCGCTTGCCACCGATCTCCTTGAAGGTCGCCGCGGTCTTGACCGGGTCGTTGTAGTAGCCCAGCGGGATCGGCCCCGTGCGTCCCAACATCCCGTCGACGCCCACCGGACACGGGGTGAAGTCGACCGGGTCGAAGACCTCGACGTCGTCGCTCGCGCCGAAGCGCGGCGGGCCGACCGGGCCGTCCTTGCCGTCGTCGATCCGCGACGCGGTGGCGCCGGACTCCGAGGCGCCGTACGTGTCGAGGATGAAGCGGCCCGGCAGCGCCTCGCGCAGCTGGGCCCGCACGCCGTCCGACAGCGGCGCCGCGCCGTTGGAGATCGAGATGAGCTTGGACAGGTCCCACCGGTCGGGCTCGGCGAGGATCGCGTCGGCGACGGGACGTCCCATCGCGTCGCCGAGGAAGGTCAGCGACGTGACGCCGGCGTGCTGCACGAGCTCCATCGCGGTCTCGGCCGAGAACGACGCCTCGGTGTAGAGCGCCATCGACTGGCCGGCGACGTGGCCGTTGGCCATCGTCCACTGGCTGCCCCCATGCATCATCGGTCCGAGTGCGAGCAGCACCATGGGGCTCTCGTTGGCGGCCGCCTCCTGCCCGAGCTGCTCGACCGACTCGATGGGAGCACCGAAACGCCCCGCGTTCAGCGCGGCGAGGATCCAGTCCTCATGGCGCCAGACCACGCCCTTGGGGTTGCCGGTGGTGCCGCCGGTGTAGAGCACGTAGTGGTCGTCACCGCAGCGCCCGTTCCCCGTGGGCCGCTCGGGCGAAGCGGCCGCGAGGGCCGCCTCGTAGTCGTCGCCGAAGACGAGCGTGTGCCGCAGCTTCGGCACGTCGAGCTCGGCGACCGCGGCGACGTGCTCGGGAGCGATCAGCGCCACCACGGAGTCGGAGTTGCTGTAGAGATACTGCAGCTCCTCGCGCAGGTACTTGTAGTTGATGTTGATCGGCACGACGCGCGCCTTGAAGCAGCCGTAGAACGCCTCGACCCACTCGATCCGGTTCTTCGAGTGCACGGCGACGTGGTCGCCCGGCTGCACGCCGAGCGACAACAGGTGGTTGGCCAGCCGCGAGGCGCGGGTGTCGATGTCGCGATAGGTATAGGTGCCGTCCATCGTGATGATCGCGGCCCGGTCGGGCACGGCATCCGCGATCACCTCGAACACGTCGGCCAGGTTGAGCGGCCGAGCGGCGGTCGAGCTGGACTGGGGCGCGGGAGCTGTGGTCTCGGTCACAGGTGCCACTGTGCCAAACGAGAACGCGTTCTCGCCATGGTTCGTCTCAGTCGGCGCCCGTCCGCAGGTGGATCCGCTCGCCGTCGTGGCTGAAGATGCTCAGCACGTGCGCCGGCCGGCCACCCGTCGCTGAGAGGCTGTGAGGCGTCCGGGTGTCGAACTCCGCGGCTTCGCCCCGGGTCAGCACGAGGTCCTGCTCCCCCAGCACCAGGCGCAGCCGGCCGCTGAGCACGTAGACCCACTCGTAGCCCTCATGGGTCCGTGACGGCGGCGGGTCGGCCCGCGGCGGATAGGTGATCCGGTACGTCGCGAAGGGCGCGCCCTCCGGCGACAGCGGCACGATCACCAGCCCGCCGCGGCGGATCGTCGACCGGCGTACGCGCGGGTCGTGCTGCGCGGGTTGCACGAGGTCGTCGAGCCGCACGCCCAACTCCCGCGTCAGCGGGACCAACAGCTCCAGGCTCGCCTGCCGTTTGCCGGACTCCAGCCGCGACAACGTGCTCGGAGACATCCCGGCCCGCTCCGCGAGGTCGTCGAGGGTCCACCCGCGGTCCTGACGCAGCACGCGCAGCCGCGGGCCGACTCGACGCAGCTCCTCCATCGCGCCCCCTTGCTGATTCTGCAAGATTGTTTGCCCATCTTGCCATGGCGGGCGTCCCCTAGTCGCATGGACACGATGAAACAGACATCCGACTGGGACGCGATCGTGGTCGGCGGCGGGGCCGCCGGGCTCGCGACCGCACTGATGCTGGGACGGGCGCGGCGCCGCACGCTGGTGATCGACGCCGGCCAGCCGCGCAACCGCTACGCGGCACACATGCACGGCGTGCTCGGGCACGAGGGCCTGGACCCCGCCGAGCTCCTGCGCCGCGGGCGCAAGGAGGTCGTGGAGTACGGCGTCGAGGTGCGCGACGGGTCGGTCGAGCGCGTCGAGGAGCTCACCGGCGGGCTTCGGGTCGCCCTGGCCACCGGCGAGGAGGCCTCCACGCGCGCCCTGGTCGTCGCCACCGGGCTCACCGACCGGCTCCCGGACATCCCCGGGCTGGCGGAGCGGTGGGGCGCCAGCGTCCTCCACTGCCCGTACTGCCACGGGTGGGAGGTCCGCGGTCAGCGTCTGGGCGTGCTGGCGACCAGCCCGCTCAACCTCCACCAGGCCCAGCTCGTGCGGCAGTGGAGCGCCGACGTGACGCTGTTCACCGCCGCCATCGAGCCGCTCGAGACGGACGTCGGGGCACGGCTGCGCAGCCGCGGCGTGCGCCTGGTCCGTGAGGCTGTCGTCGAGGTCCTCGGCGAGGGCACGGCGATCTCCGGCGTCCGCCTGACGGACGGGTCCGTCGTCGAGCTGGACGCGATCTTCACCGGCGGCGCCCTGCTCCCCCACGACGGGTTCCTGGAGGAACTCGGGCTCGAGCGCGCCGAGAACCCGATGGGCAGCTACCTCGCCGTCGACGGTGTCGGCCAGACCAGCCACCCGCGGATCTGGGCGGCGGGCAACGTCGTGAACCCCGGCGCCAACGTGCCGCTCGCGATCGGGGCCGGCACGATGACCGGCAGCGTGGTCAACATGGCCCTGGTGACCGAGGAGTTCGACGCCGCGGCGTCGTGAGGAAGACCTTCGGTGGAGCTGAGGGGACTCGAACCCCTGACCCCCTCCATGCCATGGAGGTGCGCTACCAGCTGCGCCACAGCCCCGCCGCCCGTCTCCGGGCAACGCGTGAACAATACAAGGCCCCTCGGGCCAGGGGAAATCGGGGTCCTGTGCGACCCACGACGTCTCGATACACCCCTCACTCCGTTCGGGGCACTCGACGACCTAATGAACGCTCGTCGGCACGTTGTAGCTCACCAGCGTGCCGCGTCCGCGGTGCACGTCGACCCGCGTCAGGGCACAGTTGGCCATGCCCCGCAGGCGGGTGGGGTCGGCATCGGGCCAGTCGAGGAGTGCAGCCACCGCGCTCTTCAGGGCGCCACCGTGGGAGATCACCACGACCCGCTCCCCCGGCGTCGCACCGGCGACGAGGTCGCGCATCGCGGCACGGACGCGCACGAGGACGTCCGCCTCGGCCTCGCCGCCGGCGATCGCGACGGTGCGGCCCGACGCCTCCCAGGCGGCATGCTCGGCGGGGTGCTGCGCGGCGAACTCCGCCAGCGTCAGGCCCTCGCGCACGCCCCAGGAGGTCTCGCGCAGCCGCGGCTCCAGGACGGCACGCAGGCCGGTCTCCTGCTCGACGTACGCCGCGGTCTGGGTCGCGCGCCGCAGGTCCGAGGTGAGGATGCGGCTCGGCTCGAGGCGGGCGAGGGTCGCCGCCGCAGCCTTGGCCTGGCGGTGGCCCACCTCGTCGAGCTCGACGTCGGTGTGCCCCTGGGCGCGCCCCTCGAGGTTCCAGACCGTGCGACCGTGCCGGAGGAGGTGGACCTCGACCGGATGCTCAGCGCCCACTGTCGACGACAGTCTCAGCGCTCACTGACGACGTCGGCCGGCAGCTCCACCAGCGGGCAGTCGCGCCACAGCCGCTCGAGGGCGTAGAACTCGCGCTCCTCGGCGTGCTGCACGTGGACGACGACCTCGGCGTAGTCGAGCAGGACCCAGCGACCCTGTCGCTCCCCCTCGCGCCGGATCGGCTTGGCGTCGAGCTCGCGCAGCGCCTCCTCGACGGCGTCGACGATCGCGCGCACCTGCCGGTCGTTGGGAGCAGAGCAGAGCAGGAAGCAGTCGGTGATGAAGAGCTGCTCGGAGACGTCGAAGACGAGGATGTCCTCGGCGAGCTTGTCCGAGGCCGCACGCGCGGCGGCGTGGACCAGGGTGAGGGCGCGGTCGGTGGCGGTCACTTGACTCCCTGGGGAGGTGCGGTCGGTGGGGTGGCCTGGTAGAGGTGGTGCTTGGTGAGGTACTGCACGATCCCGTCGGGGACGAGGTACCACGCCTGCTTGCCCGCAGCCGTGCGCCGGCGTACGTCGGTCGAGGAGATCGCCAGGGCGGGGATCTCCAGCACCGTCACCCGCTCGGCAGGCACCCGCTTCAGGACGTCGTCATCGAGCTCGTGTCCGGGCCGCGTGCAGCCGACGAAGTGCGCCAGCGCGAACAGCTCCTCGGCGTCACGCCAGCCGAGGATGTCGCCGAGCGCGTCGACACCGGTGATGAAGTAGAGGTCGTCGTCGGGCAGCTGGGCGTGCAGGTCGCGCAGCGTGTCGATCGTGTACGTCGGACCCGGCCGGTCGATGTCGACGCGGGAGACGGTGAAGCGCGGGTTGGCTGCGGTCGCGATGACCGTCATGAGGTAGCGGTGCTCGGGCGAGGAGACGTCGCGGTCGGCCTTCTGCCAGGGCCGGCCGGTGGGGACGAAGATGACCTCGTCGAGGTCGAGGAGGTACTGCGCCTCGCTCGCCGCGACCAGGTGCCCGTTGTGGACGGGGTCGAACGTGCCGCCCATGACCCCGACGCGACGTCGGGGGGCCGGGGGCGTGGAGTCGCGCGAGCCGCTCAGCGGGACCTCAGGAGTGGTCGCGCCCCGCGGCGAAGGCGAGCAGGCCGAAGAGCAGCAGGAGCAGGAAACCGAGGGACAGGGCGCCGACGACGATCGGGTTGATGCCACCCTCGGAGGCGGTCTCGGCTGCGAGCAGGAGCGACTGGAGCATGGGCACAGCCTAGCGTCCTCAGCGGACCTGACCGTCACCGACCACGACGTACTTCGTCGAGGTCAGCTCCGGCAGGCCCATCGGGCCGCGCGCGTGCAGCTTCTGGGTCGAGATCCCGATCTCCGCGCCGAAGCCGAACTCGCCACCGTCGGTGAAGCGGGTCGAGGCGTTGACCATCACGGCAGCCGAGTCGACGGCGGCGGTGAACCGGCGCGCTGCGGCCTGCGAGCCGGTGACGATCGCCTCGCTGTGGCCCGACGACCACTGCCGGATGTGGGCGACCGCGGCCTCGAGGTCCGCCACGACGGCTGCGGAGATGTGCAGGCCGAGGTACTCCTCGGCCCAGTCGGCGTCGGTCGCGGGGACCACGCCGTCGTACGCCGCGAACCGCTCGTCGCCGTGGATCGTCACGCCGGCCTCCTGCAGCGCGGTGACGACGCGCGGCAGGAACGCGTCTGCGACGTCGGCGTGCACGAGCAGCGACTCCGCCGCGTTGCAGACGGAGGGACGGTGGGTCTTGGCGTTGAGCACGATCCGCAACGCCATGTCGAGGTCGGCCTCGGCGTCGACGTAGACGTGGCAGTTGCCGGTGCCCGTCTCGATCACCGGCACCGTGGACTCCTCCACGACCGACCGGATCAGGCCGGCGCCGCCGCGCGGGATCAGCAGATCGACGAGGCCGCGGGCGCGCATCAGCTGCTGCGCGCTGGCCCGGCTCTCCGCCGGGACCCGTTGGACGACGTCAGCAGGCAGACCCGACGCGACGGCCGCCGCCCGCAGGGCCTCGACGATCGCCAGGTTGGACCGCTTCGCGCTCGAGGACCCCCGCAGCAGGACGGCGTTGCCGCTCTTGAGGCAGATGCCGGCGGCGTCCGCGGTGACGTTGGGACGGGCTTCGTAGATGATGCCGACCACGCCGAACGGCACGCGGACCTGGCGCATCTCCAGCCCGTTGGCCAGGACGGAGCCGCGCACGACCTCCCCGACCGGATCGGCCAGACCGGCGACCTCGCGCAGGCCGTCGGCCATCCCGGCGAGGCGGGCGTGGTCGAGGCTGAGCCGGTCGATGATGTGCTCGGGCGTCCCGTCGGCGCGCGCAGCGGCGACGTCCTCGGCGTTGGCTGTCAGGATCTCCTCGGCGTGCTCGAGCAGGGCGGCTGCCATCGCGTGCAGGGCGGCGTCCTTGGTGGCCCGGGTCGCCGTGGCCAGCTCGTTGGCCGCCACCCGCGCCCGGCGCGCGAGGTCGGCGACCTGCTGGTCGGACTGCTGGTCGGACTGCTCGTCGGACTGGCGGTCGGGCTGATGACCGGATGGGGGGGCGACTGCCGTGCTCATGCCTCCAGCCTAGGTCTTGGGTCCGACGAGGTCAGAACGACGTCGGCCGGACCTCGTGCAGCTGGACGACGTCGGCCCCCGTGGCCTCCGGCGCGCGCGAGGCGTGCAGGTCACGCTCGACGATCTCGAGCCCGACCAGCTCCCAGCGCGGGAGGCCGGCCGACGACCGGTGCTCCATCCACACGCGCAGTGCCAGGGAGGCGACGTCGAGGAGGCTCTCGCCCTCCTCCCAGAACTGGATCTCGGCGTGGTCGCCGGAGCAGCGCAGGCCGTGCACGATGGGACGCTGCTCGCTGAGACGCTGGAGTGCGCGCGCCACCATCGGCTCCTCCATCGGCTGGCCGCTCACACTGAGCGTCACATGCCAGAGCCTGGGCGTGATCACCCTGCTCACCCCTTCGCGTTCGTGCCTCCACCCCGTCTGCTCGAGTGTGCACCCTCGGGTGCCTGCCAGGGCGGGTTTTCCCAAGGTCGTGATGCGTCGCCGACGCTCAGCGGGATGCCCGGGCGAGGACCGCCAGCGCGTCGCGGTGGACGACCTCGCGCTCGTACGCCGATCCCAGGCTCGCCGACAGCTCGCGGGTGGACCGGCCCAGCAGCTCGGGCAGCTCGGCGGCGTCGTAGTTGACCAGGCCGCGCGCCACGGGAGTGCCATCGGGGTCCACGAGGTCGACGGGGTCACCGGCGACGAAGCTGCCCCGGACGCCGGTGATCCCGGCGGGCAGCAGCGAGGCACGGCGCTCGACGACGGCCCGCACTGCGCCGGCGTCGAGCTGCAGGGTGCCGGCCGGCTCGGTGGCGTGGGCCAACCACAGCAACCGCGCCGGGCGGCGGCGCCCCGTCGGACGGAAGAGCGTGCCCACGGGCTCGCCGGCGAGGGCGGCACCTGCCTGCGGCGCGGACGTCAGCACGACCGGGATGCCGGCACCGGTGGCGATCCGGGCGGCCTCCACCTTGGTCTGCATCCCGCCGGTGCCCAGTCCGGCCGCACCCGTCTTGCCGACCTGCACGCCCGCGAGGTCGTCGGCCCCGGCGACCTCGGGGATCAGCGAGGCGGATCCGGAGGCCGGGTTGGCGTCGTAGAGGCCGTCGACGTCGGACAGCAGCACGAGCAGGTCCGCCCGGACGAGGTGAGCGACCAGTGCCGCCAGCCGGTCGTTGTCGCCGAAGCGGATCTCCGAGGTGGCGACGGTGTCGTTCTCGTTGACGATCGGGATCACGCCGAGGTCGAGCAGTGTCTCGAAGGTGCGCGAGGCGTTGCGGTAGTGGCTGCGACGGGTGACGTCGTCGACGGTGAGCAGCACCTGGCCGGCGATCAGGTCGAAGCGCGCCAGCTCCTCGGTGTAGCGGTGCACCAACAGGCCCTGGCCGACGGCGGCCGCTGCCTGCTGGCGCGCGAGGTCGCGGGGCCGACGCGGCATCTCCAGCGGGGCGAGGCCCGCAGCGATGGCACCGGACGACACCAGCACGACCTCGGCACCCCCACGGCGTACGCCGGCCACGGCCTCGACCAGTGCGCTCAGCCGCTCGGTGTCCAACCCGCCGGCGGCGGTCGTGAGGGAGGACGAGCCGACCTTGACGACGACCCGCTTGGCCGCGAGGACCTCCGGACGCTCAGTCATCGTCAGCTCAGTCATCGTCCGGGTCGGCGGCGCCGCCGCGCGCGTCGGGGTCGTAGTCGTCCCATCCAGCCTGCCACCAGTCCTCGGCCAGCTCCTCGCCCCGGTCGCGAGCGACCTGCTCGATCATGTCGGCGGGCACGCCCTCCTCGGCGAGCCGGCGCGCGACGTCGGCCCGGGTCTCCCCCGGCGCGCGCTCGGTGAACGCCTCGTCGATGGCGCGGCGGCGCCGCGCTGCGGGCCGCGACTCCTCGAACCGGTTGTCCTCGCCGCGGCGTCCGAGGATCTCGCCGCCCGCGTCGAGACCCGGCTTGAAGTCGAAGACCACGGCGTTGTCGGGGTGTCCGATGAGGACGGCGTCGCCCTCGACCGCACCCGCCTTGACCAGGGCGTCCTCGACGCCCAGCCGGTTGAGCCGGTCGGCCAGGAACCCGACGGCCTCGTCGTTGCTGAAGTCGGTCTGGCGCACCCAGCGCTCCGGCTTCTCGCCGCGCACGCGCCACCCCTCGGCGGTCTCCTTCACCGTGAACTCCTCGCCGCTGCCGGTCGCGGCCTGCGGACGGATCACGATCCGGGTGGGCGGTGCGGCGGGACGCTCGGCCCGGGCGGCCGAGACGATCTCCGCCATCGCGAACGACAGCTCGCGCAGGCCGGCGCGGGAGGCCGCGCTGACCGGGAAGACCCGCAAGCCCCGCTCGCGCAGGTCGGCGACGACCATGTCGGCGATCTCCTGGCCGTCGGGGACGTCGATCTTGTTGAGCGCGACCAGCCGCGGACGGTCCTCGAGCCCGCCGTAGCGGGCGAGCTCGTTCTCGATGACGTCGAGGTCGGCGATCGGCTCCCGGCCGGGCTCCATGGTGGCGGTGTCGATGACGTGCACCAGCGCGGCGCACCGCTCGACGTGGCGCAGGAAGTCGTGGCCCAGGCCGCGCCCCTCGCTCGCGCCCTCGATCAGGCCGGGTACGTCGGCGACGGTGAAGGTGACGTCGCCGGCGCTGACGACACCGAGGTTGGGCACGAGCGTCGTGAAGGGGTAGTCGGCGATCTTGGGCCGAGCCCGGCTCAGCGCGGCGATGAGGCTTGACTTGCCGGCGCTGGGAAAGCCGACGAGACCGACGTCGGCCACCACCTTGAGCTCGAGCACGATGTCGCGCTCCTCACCGGGCTCGCCGAGCAGCGCGAACCCGGGCGCCTTGCGCTTGGCCGAGGCCAGCGCGGCGTTGCCGAGACCCCCGCGGCCGCCCTCGGCGACGATCATCTCGCTGCCCGGTCCGACGAGGTCGCCGAGCACCGTGCCGTCGGCGGTGCTGACGACCGTGCCGTCCGGCACCGCGAGGACCAGGTCCTCGCCGTGCCCACCGTTGCGGTGGGCGCCGGCGCCCTGGCGGCCGTGCTCGGCCTTGCGGTGCGAGGAGTGGTGGTAGTCGATCAGGGTGGTCACGTCGGGGTCGACGCGCAGGATGACCGAGCCGCCGCGGCCGCCGTTGCCGCCGTCGGGCCCACCGAGGGGCTTGAACTTCTCCCGGTGGACGGACGCGACCCCGTTGCCTCCGTTGCCGGCGCTGACCCGGAGGGTCACCCGGTCGACGAACGTCGGGACGGCCATGGGGACTCCTGGGGGTCGGGATGGGTCAGGCGATGGGATCAGCTGCGTGGATCAGGTGCGTGGATCAGGTGGGAACAGCACGAGGGCGCCCCGTGGTCGGGACGCCCTCGTGGGAAGTACGCAGTGTGCCGGTGAGCGTCAGATCACTCGCCCGGGACGATGTTGACGACGCGACGGCCGCGCTTGGTGCCGAACTGCACCGCGCCGCCCACGAGGGCGAACAGGGTGTCGTCGCCACCGCGACCGACGCCGCTACCGGGGTGGAAGTGCGTGCCGCGCTGACGGACGATGATCTCGCCCGCGTTGACGAGCTGTCCGCCGAAGCGCTTGACGCCGAGCCGCTGCGCGTTGGAGTCGCGACCGTTCTTGGTCGACGCCGCGCCCTTCTTGTGTGCCATGGGGGATCCGTCCTCGCTCGCGCTGGTGGGGTCGCCGGTCCGGGGGGACTCAGGCGGAGATGTCGGTGACCTTGACCTGGGTGTACTTCTGGCGGTGACCCTGGCGCTTCTTGTAGCCGGTCTTGTTCTTGTACTTCTGGATGATGATCTTGGGGCCCTTGGTGCCACCGAGGACCTCGGCGGTCACAGCCGCCTTGCCCAGCTTGTCGGCTCCGCTGGTCACCGACTCACCGTCGACGAGGAGCACCACGGGCAGGGTGACCTTCTCCCCAACCGGGGTTGCCACCTTGTCGATCTCGATGACGTCGCCAACAGCAACCTTCTGCTGCGTACCGCCACTGCGCACGATCGCGTACACCGCGTGCTCACTCTCTTCGTCGGGTAGTTCGGCCTCCGCGTGACTCACCCCGCTGATGCGGGAGGCGCGAAGGTGCAGGCACGTGTCAACGCACCGAGGGACGAGTCTACGCAACCACCGGCACAGATCGCAAAACGACCTGGGGACGAGCGTTCCACGGGGCGCGAAGAGTCTAGGGTCGCACCATGACCGAGTACCAGCCGTATCCGTCCGAGGGCCCCGAGCCCGTCTACCAACCGGGCAGCAACCGTGGCCCGCGACCCTCCGCTGTGGACACCGCCCTCAAGCTGATCTGGGCCGGCATCGCGCTGGGTGTCATCAGTGCCCTGCTCACCTTCGTCTACCTCGACGACCTCGTCGACGCCGCGCTCGAGAACGCTGATGCGACCATGGAGCTCAGTGAGAGCGCGGCCCGCGGCGGTGCCATCGCCAGCGTGATCTTCGGCCTCGTCGTCGGGGTCGGGCTCATGGTGCTGGTCGCCGTCTTCATCGGCAAGGGCGCCAACTGGGCTCGGATCGTCTTCACGGTCCTGGGTGTCCTCAGCGTCCTCGGGGTCCTGCTGACCCTGACCAACCCGAGCGGCCCGGTGATCCTGCTGATCCTCTCGCTCGTGCAGGTCATCTTGACCATCGCGGCGATCGTGTTGTTGTTCAAGTCCGAGTCCAGCGCCTGGTTCAAGTCCGCCTGACCCGTTCCCCTCGCGCGTACGACGACGGGCCGCCTCCGACTCGGAGGCGGCCCGTCGCGTTGCTGGGGGCTGTGGCCCGATTCAGCGCTTGCGCGCGCCCTTGCGCTTCACGGGGACGTGCACGGGCGCCTCGTCTTCGGACGTCGAGGACTCCCCCGCGCCGACCGGGGCGATCGCGTCGGCGTCGACCTCGGGCGCCGGGACCACCGGCGGCGGGCCGGCGGCCCGACGCGCACCGCGACGACGCACGGTGCTGGTGAGCTTGGGCTCGGTTACCGTGGGGACGGCCGACTCCACGTCACCAGCCACGTCGGTGGCCGGCTCCGGAGTGGGTTCCGGCGTCGGCTCCGGAGTGGGTTCCGGGGTGGGCGCCGGGGTCGGCTCCAACGCCTGGGTCGCGGCGGGAGCGGTCGCCTTCCGCCCGGCCCGGGCACGCCCGGTGCGGGTCTGCGTGGTCCCGACCTGCGGCGTCTCCATCACGGGAACCTCGGGCTGCGTGACCTCGGGCGAGGCTTCCGGCTGGCTCGCCGCAACGGTGTCCGGCGCTGCAACGGTGTCCGACTCGTCCGAAGCGACCCGCTCGGCGTTCTCCGGGCGCGCCATGGCGGCGACCACCTTCGGCGAGGGCACGGGCCGGCTGTCGGCCTTCTGTCCGTCGTCACCGTCGCGGCCGCGGTTGCGACCGCCGCCGCCCGATCCGCCGGAGCCGCCAGCACCGCCGGAGCCGTTGCCGGATCCACCACCACCGCCACCACGGCGGTTGCGGCGCGGCTCGTCCTCACGCTTCTGCTTCTGCTCGACGGGCATGTCGTGCAGGACCAGACCGCGGCCGGCACAGTGCTCGCAATCCTCGCTGAAAGCCTCGAGCAGGCCGGTGCCGATGCGCTTGCGCGTCATCTGGACCAGCCCGAGCGACGTCACCTCGGCGACCTGGTGCCGGGTGCGGTCACGACCGAGGCACTCGACCAGCCGGCGCAGCACCAGGTCGCGGTTGCTCTCCAGCACCATGTCGATGAAGTCGATGACGATGATGCCGCCGATGTCGCGCAGCCGGAGCTGGCGGACCATCTCCTCGGCGGCCTCGAGGTTGTTCTTGGTGACCGTCTCCTCGAGGTTGCCCCCGGAACCGGTGAACTTCCCGGTGTTGACGTCGACGACCGTCATCGCCTCGGTGCGGTCGATGACCAGGGACCCGCCGGAGGGCAGGTAGACCTTGCGGTCGAGACCCTTGGCGATCTGCTCGTCGATCCGCAGGTCGGCGAAGACGTCCTTGCCGTCGCCGGCGTCGTAGCGCGACACCCGCTCCATCAGCTCGGGCGCGACGTGCTCGACGTACGTGCTCACAAGGTCCCACGCCTCGTCGCCGGAGACGACCAGGCTCGCGAAGTCCTCGGTGAAGAGGTCACGCACGACCTTCAGCGTCAGGTCGGGCTCGCCGTAGAGCAGGGTCGGGGCGTTGCCCTTCTCGATCTTGGACTGGATGTCCTCCCACCGAGCGGTGAGCCGCTCGACGTCGCGGCGCAGCTCCTCCTCGGTCGCGCCCTCGGCAGCCGTGCGCACGATCACGCCCGCGCCGTCGGGGACGATCTCCTTCAGGAGGTTCTTCAGCCGGGTGCGCTCGGTGTCGGGGAGCTTGCGGGAGATCCCGCTGGTGGTCCCGTCGGGGACATAGACCAGGAAGCGGCCCGGCAGGCTGATCTGGCTGGTGAGCCGCGCACCCTTGTGGCCGACCGGGTCCTTGCTGACCTGCACCAGCACCTGCTGGCCGGACTTCAGCACGCTCTCGATCTTGCGCGGCCCGTCCTTGGCCCCGAGCGCGGTCCAGTTGACCTCACCGGCATAGATCACCGCATTGCGGCCCTTGCCGATGTCGACGAACGCCGCCTCCATCGACGGGAGCACGTTCTGCACCCGGCCGAGGTAGATGTTGCCGATCAGCGACGTCTGGGACTCGCGGGCGACGTAGTGCTCGACCAGGACGTCGTCCTCGAGCACCGCGATCTGCGTGAGGTCCTTGTGCTGGCGGATAACCATCTTGCGGTCGACCGACTCGCGGCGCGCGAGGAACTCGGCCTCGCTGACGATGGGCGCGCGCCGGCGACCGGCCTCGCGACCCTCGCGGCGACGCTGCTTCTTGGCCTCCAGCCGGGTCGAGCCCGACACCGAGGTGATCTCGTCCTCGGCGCTGCGCTGGCGGCGGACCCGGGTGACGGTCTTCTCGGGGTCGTCGGAGGACCCCCCGTTGTCGGCGTCCTCACCGGAGCGACGCCGGCGCCGGCGGCGCCGCGAGCCCGATCCGGAGCCGCCCTCGCCCGACCCGTCACCGGAGTCCTGGTCGGAGTCACCCGCCGTGTCACCGGACGCGTCACCGGTCTTCGTGGCAGAGGCGTCGGCGCCCGAACCGCTCTCGTCGTCGCTGCTGTCGGGGCCGTCGGTGTCGTCGTTGTCGTCGGTGTCGTTGGCGGAGCTGTCACCCCCGCCGCCACCGGAGCGGCGCCGGCGCCGGCCCCCACGTCGGCGGCGGCGGCGCGTGCCGCCGCTGCCCTCGCTCTGCTCGTCGTCGGAGCCGTCGCCGTCGTCGTCGGAGTCGTCACCGTCCGTGTCGGTGTCGCCGGCCGTGGTCTCCGCCGGCACCTGCGAGACAACAGCCTCGTCGGTGGCCTCGTCGGTGGCCTCGTCGGTCGGCTCCTCGGACTCCTCAGCAGCCGCTTCGGTGATCTCGACCGGCTTGCGGGCGCGGCTGCGGGTGCGAGTGGCCTTCTTCGCGGGGGGAGCGGCCCCGTCGGCCGAGTCCTGCGCTGGCGTGGCCTCGTCGGCGGCAGCTTCCTCGGGGGCGGCCGCCGCCTTCTTGGCAGCGCTCTTGCGGGCCGCGCGCTTGGCGGCGGGCGTCGTCGCGGGCTCGGCAGCCCTCTCAGGAGCACTCTCGGGAGCGCTGTCGGCCGTGCTCTCCGCAGCAACGTCAGTTTCGGCGGGGGCCGGAGCGGCGGCCTTGCGCGTACGCCGGCGCGCGGGAGTCGTGGGGGCCTGGAACAGCGGCGCGCTCACGCCGGGCGCGACCACGGGGCCGCTCGGTGCGGCGGCCTCCTCGGTGGTCGGGGTGTCGGCCGGAGCCTCGTCCGCGGGCGCGGGCGCTGCGGCGGCCTTCTTGGTCGTGCGCTTCGCGGCGGTCTTCTTCGCCGCGGCCTTCTTGGCGGCGGGTTCGGCCGCGGCCTTCTTGGTCGTGCGCTTCGCGGGAGCCGGTGCGGCCGGCTCGTCGAAGCCCAGGGCGGGCTGATCGGCGCCGGAGTCAGCAGCGGAGTCCGGGTCCGGGGCCTCGGCGGCCTTCTTCGCCGGCGTCTTCTTCGCAACGGCCTTCTTCGCCGTCGTCTTCTTGGCAGCGGCCTTCTTGGCGGGTGCCTTCTTCGCCGTCTTCGCAGCGGTCTTCTTGGCGGTGGTCTGCTCCGCGCCCGCCTCGGCGGCGGGTTGCGCGCCGGGGTTGTCCTCGCCTGCGAGCGTGGAGCTGGTGTCTTCGGTGTCGAGCATGCGCTCTCCTCTGCCACCGGCGGGCAGCCTCCGGCAGGTACGCCGAACGCCCTCACCCGCCTCAGTGGCGGTCATTCGCCGCCTCCGGTCTCACCCGGGACGACGCAAGCCAACGTGTCGTGACGTCCGCACACCCGCCGCGGTCGCTGGCCTGGCGATCTCCGAGCCTGTCACCCTCGTCGATCGGCCGCGTCGCGGTCCGGCGTCAATCTCAGACGTCTTGCGGCGAGTATCGCACACGAGTGCCGCTGCGCCGCGGCGATCGGGCGTCGCGACGCTCAGGGCGCGTCGGTCGAGCCCAGCGGGTCGACCACCGCACCGGTGGTCTCGTCATAGGTCCCCTGGGCGATACGGCGCTGCAGCGCCTGGACGTCCTCGGGGAGGTCACCCACCTCGCGCAGGCCGCGGAGCACGTCGTCGGGACGCACCGCGGGCGTGCCGTGGCGCAGCAGGACGTCGACGATCGCTCCGGGGATCCCGGGCCCGGGGTCCTCGACGCTCAGCTCGATGACCGCCGCGCGGCAGTCGAAGCTGCGCATCCCCTTCTTCGTCATCCGCTCCACGGTCACCTCGTCGGTGGCCAGGAAGGCGGCGGCTGCGTCCTGCACGGTGCCGAGCTCGGCACCGGTCACCGCCAGCTGCCACCGGCTCACCTCGAGCAGGTCGGCCAGCGACCCGCCGGGGCTCTCGGCCGCCGCCAGGACGTCGAGACCGTCGGGGAGGGCAGCGTCGAGGGCCGCGCGGACCTCCTCGGGGTCGACCGGCCGCGCCAGGCCCAGCTCGACGTACTCCGCCTCGCTCGCCGAGCCGGTCGGCGCCGCGCCGGCGTAGGAGATGCGCGGGTGGGGGTGGAAGCCCGAGGAGTAGGCCATCGGTACGCCGGCCCGGACCACGGCACGCTCGAAGGCCCGGCTGAAGTCGCGGTGGCTGGTGAACCGCAGCCGCCCGCGCTTGGCGTAGCGCAGCCGGATCCGCTGGACGGGGGGCGCTTGCTGCTCGGGTTGGGCTCGCACGGACGGCACCCTAGGCGAGCACCCCGCGGGTGGTCGCGCTCAGGCCGGTGCGCTCACGCATGAGCGGGGAGGGATAGACCGTGCCGACCCGCTCGCCGTCGAGCCAGGCGGTCAAGCGGCGCGCCTCGGCGTCGAGCGCCTGCCGCGCACCGGCCGGCACGTCCTCGAGCACGCTCACCACGACGGCGCCGTCGGCATCCTGGTGCCAGCCACCGACGACGCGCCCGTCGTACCACGCGGTCGTGCCGGCGTTGCCCGCGCTGTCGAAGAGCAGCGGCGCGTGCGGGCCGAGATAGAAGTCGCGCTGCTTCCACCCCATCGTGGTCGCGTCGAGCACCGGCAGCAGCGCGACCCACGGCTCGACGGTCGGCTCGGGCGCGAGGTCGTCGGGGAGCAGCCAGCCCGCCTCGGTGGTGCCGTCGAGCGACACCGGGACCGCGCCGAGGGCGCCCAGCGCGGCGCGGACGGCGGACTTCGTGGCGCCCAGCCACCAGACCAGGTCGGTCTCGGTGCCGGGACCGAACGCGCGCAGCCACGCCGCGACCAGGACGGCGTACCCCTCCTCGGAGGTGAGCGGCGGGGGCAGGTCGGGCAGCCACTGGTCGGCCAGGGTCCAGCGCGGCCGCGAGCTGCGCCACCCGGTCGTCTGGGTGCCGCGGTAGACCCGGCCCTCGGCACTGAGGATGGTGAGGACCCGCGGGGTCAGCGGGGTGCCGTCGAAGCGCTGGGCGAGCGTCGGCGACGCCTCGGCGAGCTCCGCGGTGGTCGCCGGGCCGTGCTCGGCGAGGACGCGCAGCACCTCGGCCTCGACCTCCGCGACGACCGTCTCCGGGTCCGCGACCTGGCCGAACCGGGCCAGGTCGCGCGGCAGCTGCCCGCGCTGCTGCGCCGCCACCCGCGCCGAAGCGCTCCCGATGGCTGCGGGCAGCAGCTCGGGCGGGAAGCCGAACAGAGTCCGGCGCATCGCGAGGTGCTTGACGATGCTGCGCTCGTCGTAGAGCGCGCGGGCGATGGCGGGACGGTCGACCTCCTCGACCCGGGCGAAGACCGAGAGGTACGGCGTGGGCGGCTCGGTCGCGTGCAGGCACACGGTGACGGCTGCGGCCTCCCCCGCCGAGGAGACCCGGAGCCCCGGTGCGACGGCGTGGCGCCGGGCGAGCCGCGCCCGGCGCTCGGCGTCGTCGACGTGGCGAACGGGGGCGGGCGTCGACGCGCGGGGGCTCATGTGCCCATGCTGCCGCAGCGGACCGACACCCCGGTGCGGATCGGAAGCAGCGGCGGACGGATCATGGGGCGGTGACAGACCCGACGACCGCCCGTCCCTCCGCGCCGCTCGTCGGAGCCGGGCTGGCCGCCGTGGCGATCATCGGCTTGGCCTTCAACCTGCGCCCGGCTGCGGCCAGCGTCGGCCCGGTCCTCGACGAGCTGACCAGCGCGCTCGGCGTCGGTCCCACGATCGCCGGGGTGCTCACCACACTGCCCGTCCTGGCCTTCGCCGTCTTCGGCGCGCTGGCACCGACCGCGGCGGGCCGGATCGGCCCCCACCGGATCGCCGTGCTTGCGCTCGCGTGCGTCATCGTCGGCCAGGGCGCGCGTGTGCTGGTCTCCGACCCGGTCTCGTTCCTCCTGCTGTCGCTGCTCGCGCTGGCCGGCATGGCCACCGGCAACGTCGTCCTGCCGTCGCTGGTGCGGCTGCACTTCCCGCGCCGCATCGGGATGATGACCGCGGCCTACACCACCTCGCTCGCGCTCGGGCTCACCGCGGCGTCCGCGTTGACGGTCCCGCTCGCCGAGGCGTTCGCCGGGTCGGTCGAGGACGGCTGGCGCACGGGTCTGGTCGTCTGGGCCATCGCCGCAGGCGCCGCGCTCGTGCCCTGGTTGCTGATGCTGCGCGCCGACCGGGTCGCCGCTCGCCGCACCGGGCCGGCGCCGTCCGTGGTGCGCATGCGGGCGATCGCCGGGACCCGGCTCGGGTGGGCGATGGCCATCTTGTTCGGCACGCAGTCGCTGCAGGCCTACGTCGTCTTCGGCTGGTTCGCGCAGCTCTACCGCGACGCCGGGTTCGACCCGACCACCGCAGGAATTCTGCTCGGAGTGATCACCGGCGTGGGGATCCCGCTGTCGATCGTCATCCCCGTGCTCACCGCGCGCCTCGTCGACCCGCGGCCGCTGCTCGTCGGTCTGGTGTTCTGCGTCGCCGCGGCGTACCTCGGTCTGCTGCTCGCGCCCGCCGATGGCGCGTGGCTGTGGGCCGTCCTCCTCGGCACGGGGCTGTCGATCTTCCCCATGGTGCTCACACTCATCGGCCTGCGCGCCCGCACGGCCGCCACGACCGCGGCCCTGTCGGGGTTCACGCAGTCGGCCGGCTACCTGATCGCCGCCGTCGGCCCGATCGGCATGGGCGTGCTGCACGACCTGACCGGCTCGTGGGACTGGCCGCTGATCGTCCTGCTCGGGATGCTCGTCCCCCTGCTCGTCTCCGGACTGGTCGCGGCGCGGCCCGGCACGATCGAGGACGAGCTCGAGCTCAGACCACGCTGAGCGGGAGCAGCTTCTGGCCGGTGGGCCCGATCTGGATCTCGGTGCCCATCTCCGGGCACACGCCGCAGTCGTAGCACGGCGTCCAGCGGCAGTCCTCGACCTCGACGGTCGAGTCGGGGTCGATGGCGTCCTGCCAGTCCTCCCACAGCCAGTCGCGGTCGAGCCCGGAGTCGAGGTGGTCCCAGGGCAGCACCTCGTCGAAGTCGCGCTCGCGGGTGGTGAACCAGTCGAGGTCGACCCCGGTGCCGGCGAGCGCGGTCTCGCACGCGGCGACCCAGCGGTCGTAGGAGAAGTGCTCGCTCCAGCCGTCGAAGCGGCCACCCTGACGCCAGACCTCCTCGATGACCGCGCCGACGCGCCGGTCGCCACGGGAGAGCAGTCCCTCGATGATGCCGGGGCGCCCGTCGTGGTAGCGGAAGCCGATCGCGCGCCCGAACTTCTTGTCGGCGCGGACGTTGTCGCGCAGCTGCTGCAGGCGCCGGTCGGTGCTCTCCCAGTCGAGCTGGGCGGCCCACTGGAACGGCGTGTGCGGCTTGGGCACGAACCCACCGATGGAGACGGTGCAGCGGATGTCGTTGTGGCCGGAGACCTCGCGGCCCTTGGCGATGACCTTCTTGGCGAGGTCGGCGATCTCGAGGACGTCCTCGTCGGTCTCCGTGGGCAGGCCGCACATGAAGTAGAGCTTCACCTGGCGCCAGCCGTGGGAGTACGCCGTCGCGACGGTGCGGATCAGGTCCTCCTCGGTGACCATCTTGTTGATCACCTTCCGCATCCGCTCGGAGCCGCCCTCGGGGGCGAACGTCAGACCGGAGCGGCGCCCGTTGCGGGAGAACTCGTTGGCGAGCGTGATGTTGAAGGCGTCGACCCGCGTCGAGGGCAGCGAGAGCGAGACGTGGGACCCCTCGTAGCGGTCCGCCAGGCCCGTCGCGACCTCGCCGATCTCGGTGTGGTCGGCGCTGGAGAGCGAGAGCAGCCCGACCTCCTCGAAGCCGGTCTTCTTGATGCCGTTCTCGACCATGTCGCCGATGGTGGTGATCGACCGCTCGCGCACGGGGCGGGTGATCATCCCGGCCTGGCAGAAGCGGCAGCCGCGGGTGCAGCCGCGGAAGATCTCCACGCTGAAGCGCTCGTGGACCGTCTCGGCCAGCGGCACCAGGGGGTTCTTGGGGTAGGGCCACGCGTCGAGGTCCATCAGCGTGTGCTTCACCACCCGCCACGGGACGCCTGGCCGGTTGGGCGCGACCCGCTCGATCGTTCCGTCGGGGCGGTAGCTGACGTCGTAGAACTTCGGGACGTAGACCGCGCCGGAGGCGGCCAGTCGCAGCAGCACCCCGTCGCGGCCGCCGGGCAGACCCTCGGCCTTCCACTCGCGCACGACCTCGGAGATCTTGAGCACGACCTCCTCGCCGTCGCCCAGCACGGCGGCGTCGATGAAGTCCGCGACCGGCTCGGGGTTGAACGCCGCGTGCCCGCCGGCGAGCACGATCGGGTGGTCGTCGGTGCGGTCGACCGCGTGCAGCGGCACGCCCGCGAGGTCGAGCGCGGTCAGCAGGTTGGTGTAGCCGAGCTCGGTCGAGAACGAGACGCCCAACAGGTCGAAGTCGCCCACGGGGCGGTGGTTGTCGACCGTGAACTGCGGGATGGCGTGCTGACGCAGCACCGCCTCCATGTCGGACCACACGGCGTACGTGCGCTCGGCGAGGATCCAGTCGACCTCGTTGAGCACCTCGTAGAGGATCTGCACGCCCTGGTTGGGCAGGCCGACCTCGTAGGCGTCGGGATACATCAACGCCCAGCGCACGGTCGGACCGGCCGGCTCAGCGGCCTCGCCACAGTCCCAGTCCTTGAGGGTGGCGTTGAGCTCGCCCCCGACGTACTGGATGGGCTTCTGGACCGACGCGAGCAGCGGCTCCAGCCGGGGGAAGACCGAGGTTCCCGGGGCGACGGGACCGAGCAAGACGACACACCTCGACAGACAGAGAGACGACGGGCAGCCGGCAGGCGCCGGCAGGACCCCACCAGGGTACGGCGTCGGGCCCGACCTCAGCTCCGCACCAGGACTCCGCGCCCGCTGGGGGTGGCCGTCCACCGGGTCGCCTCGGAGCCGAACACGCGTGCCTGGCCCGATCGGTGGGCGATGTTGAGCAACAGCCCGACGGCCATGAGGCCGGCGAACATCGACGAGCCGCCCGAGGAGACCAGCGGCAGGGGGACGCCGGTGACGGGCATGATGCCCAGGCACATGCCGATGTTCTGGAACGACTGGAAGCCGAACCAGCAGGCGATGCCGGCGGCGGTGACGCGGCCGAAGAGATCGTGGGCGTGGACGGCGATGACCAGCGCCCGCCAGATCAGCACCGCCAGCAGCGCGATGACCACGCCGGCGCCGACCAGGCCGAGCTCCTCGCCGATGACGGTGAAGATGAAGTCGGTGTGCTGCTCGGGCACGAAGCCGGAGCGGGTCTGCGACCCCTGGAAGAGCCCCTGGCCGAACACTCCCCCGTTGCCGATCGCGATGCGGGCCTGGGTGGTGTTGTAGCCGGCGCCGCGCGGGTCGAGCGTCGGGTCGGTGAAGGCCAGGAACCGGTTGACCTGGTAGTCGGCGAGGAAGCCGACCTGGACGGCGACGACGGCGGCCAGCACCGCTGCCCCGGCCAGGCCGAACAGCCAGCGGCGCGACGCCCCGGCGATCGTGAGGACGCCGGCGACGGTGGCGGCCAGCACCAGCATGGTGCCGAGGTCGGGCTGGAGCAGGATCAGCGCGGCCGGCAGCGCCGCGATCGCGAGCATCCCGATCACGTCGATGGGCCCCACCCGGCGACGCCAGGCGTTCTCACTGCGCTCCGCGACGAACAACGCCATCGCGACGATCACCGCGAGCTTGGCGAACTCGGCCGGTTGCAGCGACATGCCCGCGACGAAGAGCCACGAACGCGAGCCGTTGATGGTCGTGCCGATGGCGAGCACCAGCGCAAGCCCCACGACGGAGGCGACGTAGACCAGCGGCGCGAGCAGGCGCACCCACCGGTAGTCGGTGGCCAGCACCAGCACCCCGAGGACCGTGCCGATGGCGATGTTCATCAGCTGCTTCTTGAGATAGAGTGTCGGGTCGCCGCCGGTGAGGTCGTCGCGTCCCGAGGTCGCCGACCACACGGCGAGGGTGCCGATCACGAGCAGTGCGGCGACCGCGATCACCAGGAGCCGGTCGACGCCGGGCCGGGGACCGGCGCCTGCGGGTGCTTGCAGCATCAGTCCTCCTCCCGCGCCGGCGGCAGGATCTCGCCGTCGGCGGCGAACGTCGGCAGTCCCTTGGGCGGCGTCGCGCCCGGCATCGCCGCGCGCGCCGGCACGACGTCCTCACCGCGGACGCCGTACAACGTCTCCCAGATGGTGCGCACGGCCGGACCCGACGTGCCGGAGCCGGTGCCACCCTGGCTCACCATCATCACGACGACGTAGGTGTCGTCGTAGGTCGCCAGCCACGAGGTGCTCTGCTTGCCGTGGACCTCGGCCGATCCGGTCTTCGCCCGCACCTGGACGCGTTCGAGCGGGAAGCCCTGCATCCGCCACGACATCGTGCCGGTGCGGGTGACCCCACCGAGCGCCCGGTCGATGTAGGCGAGGTCGCGCTTGGCGGTCTTCACGCCACCGGCCTTCTTCGCCTTGATCCGGCGTACGACGTTGCCGTCGGCATCGACGACCGCCTTGGCGACGCGCGGCTCGTAGAGGGTGCCGCCGTTGGCCAGCGCGGCGTACGCACGGGCGAGCTGCAGCGGCGTGACGAGCGTGTCGCCCTGCCCGATCGAGAAGTTCACCGCGTCACCGGCGCGGTAGGCGAAGCCCTCGGCGCAGAACTCGCGGGCGAACTTCGGCAGGAAGTCGTTGCCGGTGGGGTTCTTCTTGGCGATCCGGCAGTAGTACTGCTTGTTGGCCTCGTAGTACTCCCGCTTCCAGGACCGGTCGGCGATCCGGCCGCTCGCCTCGCCGGGGAGGTCGATGCCGGTGCGCTCGCCGAAGCCGAAGTCCTTGGCGCCCGCGACCAGCGGGTCCTTGGCATCGACATCGGCGATGTCGCTGCCGAACTTCTGCCAGTAGTCGTAGCCGATCCGGTAGAAGAAGGTGTTGCACGAGACCTCGAGCGCACGGTCGAAGCCGATGGAGCCGTAGGCGCCGGACTCGTAGTTCTTGAAGTCGCGGTTGCCGACCCGGAACGCCGACGAGCAGTTGAGCCGGGTGTCCTGGCGATAGCCCGCGCCCAGTGCCGCCGCGGTGATGAACGGCTTCCAGGTGGAGCCCGGTGCGAACTGCCCCTGGGTCGCGCGCGACAGCAGCGGGGTCCCGGCCTTCTCGGAGTAGAGCCGCTCCAGCTGCTTGGCGCTGATGCCACCCACCCAGACGCCCGGGTCGTAGGTCGGCTCGCTCGCCATCGCGACGACCCGGCCGTTGCGCGCGTCGAGCACGACGGCGGCGCCGGAGTCGGCGACGTAGTTGCGGCCGGTGACGGAGTCACGGGTCTGGCGGGCCTCGCGGATGGTGCGCGCCAGCTGCTGCTCGACGACCGCCTGCACCCGCGCGTCGATGGAGGTCACGAGGGTGTCACCGGCGATGCCCTCGACCTCGCCGCTGTCTCCCAGCACGCGACCGCGCGAGTCGACTGCGACGCGCTTGTAGCCGGGTTGTCCGCGCAGCACCCGGTCGTACTCCCGCTCGAGCCCGGCACGGCCGACGTCGGAGGCACCGTGCACCGAGGTGTCGCCCTCGGTCTCGGCCTCCTCGAGCTCCTCGGCGGTGATCGGGCTGAGGTAGCCGAGCAGGTGTGCGGCGTTGATGCCGAACGGCTCGGGGTAGGCCCGCACGTGCTGCTTCTCGGCGAGCACCGCCGGGTAGTCCTCGGGCTGCTCGAGGATGCGGACGGCGACCGTCTGCTCGATGTCCTCGGCGATCGGGACGGGCTGGAAGGGAGAGCCGTTCCAGCACACGCCGACGACCGCGCCCTCCTCGCCACAGAGCCGGGTGCGGGCGAGGACGTCGTCGTACGACGACCCCACGGTGCGCGCGACCCGGCGCAGCAGCGTCTCGCGCTCCTCGAGCTCGAGCTTGCCGAGCAGGGTGCGGTCGACGGACACGACCCAGGACGTGCGGTTGGCGACGAGGGGTCGACCCTGCGCGTCGACGATCAGGCCGCGCGGCGGCTGGACGACGAGCTCGCGCACGGACTGCTCGGCAGCGGCGGCCTGGTAGGACTCGCCGGTGAAGACCTGGAGATACCACAACCGGCCGAAGAGCGTGAGGAACAGGCTCAGCACCAGGGCCTGCACGACGATCAGCCGGAGCCGGCTGCGCCGCGCGGGGTCGGCGGCCGGGGTGCGCAGCGGTGTGCTCACCACGCCACCCGGGTCTGCTCGAGGCGTCGCAGCACCGTGAGCGCGAGCGGGAGGACCAGCGGCGTGACCAGGACGTCGTAGACCAGCGAGATCGGGACGACCTGCAGCACCGCTCCGACGCTCACGCCGCCGTCACCGAGGATCATGCCGCTGAGCGCGAAGACCGAGGTGCCGACGAACGAGCACGCTGCCACGGTGACCACGGCGGCGAAGGCGGAGGAGCCGGCGTCGCTGCGCACGCGGCCGGCGAGGTAGCCGACCACGACCAGGGCCAGCGCCCAGCGTCCGGCGACGTGGTCGGCCGGTGGGGCGAGGTCGAGCGCGAGCCCGGCGAGCAGGCCGAGCACCGCCGCCGCCTCGGGGCCACGGGCGATGGCCATGGCGACGACCAGCAGCAGGACCAGGTTGGGCACCACTCCCGCGAACGCCAGGTGGGAGAAGACGCTGGTCTGCAGGACCAGGGCGACGACCACCAGCGCCGTGAAGGCCGCGCTGCGCACCAGCGTCATCGGGCCTCCTCCTCGGCGCCGAGGAGCGTGCGGTTCGACGTGGTCCCGGCCGGCACGACGACGCCGACGAGGTCGAGAGAGGTGAAGTCGACCAGCGGCTCGATGACCGCGCTGCGGGTCAGGTCGCGCGGGTTGCTCTGGACGGACTGCACGGTGCCGAGCGGGATGCCGGCGACGTACGGCGCACCGGTGCGCGAGCCCCAGGTGACGACCACGTCACCGCGCGCGGGGACGACCGAGCCGTCGGCCAGGTCGAGGTCGAGCAGCCCGGAGCCGCCGACCTCCCCGCGCCCGCGGACGAAGCCGAGCTCCATGCTCGTGGCGAGCCGGCCGCCGACGACGGAGTTCGCGTCGGCGATGAGCAGGACGGTGGCGGTGCGGCGGTCCACACGCAACACCCGTCCGACGAGACCGGAGGCGTTGAGCACGGTCTGGTCGGCGCGGATCCCCGCGTCGGTGCCGGCGTCGATCGTGACGGTGCGGGTGAATGTCTGGGCGGGTCCCATGCCGACGACCCGCGCCGGCACGACGGAGTAGCCGGTGTCCTCGGCGGTCTGGAGCAGCCCGTCGAGCTCGGCGGCGCGGTTGCGGTCCAGCGCGGTGCGGGCGAGCTCGCGCTGCAGCTCGGCGTTGGTCTGCTCGAGGTCGCGCACCTCCGTGCGCAGCGCGCGGTGGGTGCGGAAGGTGTCGGGGAGGTCGGTGAACGGCCGGACCAGCGTGCTGGCCCCGGACTCGACGGGCCCCAGCACCGCGGCGACCGCGGAGCGCGCCGGGTCGATCGGCGACCCCTTGGTGCTCACGTCGAGGACCATGACCGTGACGCACGCGAGGACGAGCACGGCCAGGAGCCGGCGCGACGGCGGCGTCGCGCGACGGGGACTGCCGTCCTGGGCCGGGGACGGCGTACGGCGAGGGCGGGGACGCATGGGCGGGCCTACCGTCGCCGGTCCGCGACCAGCACCTGCTGGAGCGCCTCGAACTCCTCGACGCACTTGCCGGCGCCCAGCGCGACGGACGTCAGCGGATCCTCGGCGAGGTGGACCGGCATGCCGGTCTCGTGGCGGATGCGCTCGTCGAGGCCGCGCAGGAGCGCGCCGCCGCCGGTGAGCACGAGCCCGCGGTCCATGATGTCGCCGGCGAGCTCCGGCGGGGTCTGGTCGAGGGTCGCGCGCACCGCGTCGACGATCGCGTGCACCGGCTCCTCGAGCGCCTGGCGGATCTCGGCGGTGGAGACCTCGACCGTGCGCGGCAGGCCGCTGACCATGTCGCGGCCGCGGACCTCGGCCATCGGCTCGTGGGGCAGCGGGAAGGCCGAGCCCAGCGTGGTCTTGACCTCCTCGGCGGTGCGCTCCCCCAGCATGAGGGAGTACTCCTTCTTCATCCACCCCACGATCGCCTGGTCGAGGTCGTCACCGGCGGTGCGGATCGAGAGGCTGGTGACCACACCGCCCAGCGAGATCACGGCGACCTCGGTCGTGCCGCCACCGATGTCGACGACCATGTTGCCGGTCGCCTCGTGCACCGGCAGGTTGGCGCCGATGGCGGCGGCCATCGGCTCCTCGATGATGTAGACCCGGCGCGCGCCGGCCTGGTAGCCGGCCTCCTTCACGGCCCGCTGCTCGACGGCGGTGATGCCGCTGGGGACGCAGATCACCAGCCGGGGCTTGGCGAAGTAGCGACGCCGGTGGACCTGCTGGATGAACCAGCGCAGCATCTGCTCACAGGCGTCGAAGTCGGCGATGACACCGTCCTTGAGGGGGCGGATCGCGGAGATCGAGTCGGGCGTGCGCCCGATCATCCGCTTCGCCTCGTGACCGACCGCGAGGACCTCACCGGTCGTGGAGCTCATCGCGACGACTGACGGCTCGTCGAGCAGCACCCCCTTGCCACGCACATAGACAAGGGTGTTGGCGGTGCCGAGGTCGACCGCCATGTCGCGGCCGATGATGCTGTTCGCCATGCCGGATGCCTCGCAGGTCCGCTCGTGCCGGGGGAAGGAGGCAGGACGCGCGACCTGCCCGGACCGAGACTAAGGAGCGCTGCGGCGTGGTTCCGGGAGGCACGCCGTAGGACCCCGGGACTACCGGGCGAGCTCGGGGAACCAGAGGGCGATCTCGCGGGCGGCGGACTCGGGCGAGTCGGAGCCGTGGACGAGGTTCTCGCGGTTGGACAGCGAGAAGTCGCCGCGGATCGTGCCGGGCGCGGCGACCCGGCCGTCGGTGGCGCCGTTGAGCGCGCGGACGACCTCGATCGCCTGGTCGCCCTCGAGGACGACCGCCACCAGCGGGCCGGAGGTCACGAAGTCGCGCAGCGGCGGGTAGAAGTCGCGCTCGACGTGCTCGACATAGTGCTGGTCGGCCAGCGCGGCGTCGATGGTGCGCTGCTGGAGCGCGACGACCCGCAGCCCCTTCGCCTCGTAGCGGGACAGCACCTCGCCGACGAGTCCCCGACGAACGGTGTCGGGCTTGAGCAGGACGAAGGTGCGTTCGGTGGTCACGGCAGCCATGAGCCGCACCCTACTGGCTCAGATCACGCGCTTGCCGCGCCGCATCCGTCGACGCATGTCGCGCAGGACGAGGTGGGCGTGCAGGTGGCGCAGGCGCCGCGGGAGGAGTCGGTAGGCCGGGACGAAGAACCGCCAGAACAGGTCATAGAGCCGCTGGTCGCGCCGGGACCACGGCAACGCGAGCACTGTGCGCGTGTGGGGGTCGAGGTTGCCGCGGGTCATCAGACTCTGCAGCGGCAGGACCAGGCGAATCAGCGGTCCCTGGCCATGGGTCGAGAGCAGCTGCTTGGCGAAGCACTGCACGGCCGGGTCGGGCTCGAGGCGCGCGAGGCTGGCCTCCCAGTAGTCCTCGAACTCCGCGCGCGTGGCGGGCCACATGTCGGGGCGCACCTGCAGGGCGTTGCCGAAGATCTGCGCGTCGCGGTAGACCTGCTCGCGCGACGCCTCGTCGAGCGGGCCGAACACCCGCTCGTGGATGACCTCGCCGTTGCGGGCCAGCGTCGCGGCGACCCACAGCTGCAGGTCGGGGTCGAAGGCGGAGTAGCGCCCGGTCGAGCGCACCGGGCCGTGCGCCTTGTTGACCATGCGGGCGATCGCCTGCCGCTCCTCGAGCGTCCCGAGGGTCATCACGTAGACGTAGCTCAGCGTCGTGCGCAGCCGGTCGACCGGGCGCTGGAGCGTGGTGCTGTGCTCGGCGACGCCGAGACCGACGCCCTTCATCGCGAGCTGATACATCACCGTCGAGCCGGCACCCAGCATCAGGGCCTGTTCGGCGATGAAGTCCTCCAGCCGCACGCGCGCGCCGGGGACCGGGGCTGGTCCGGCGAACCGGTCGGTGGGGGGCGCGGGAGCGGGCGAGGTGCGGAGGGCGCTCATGTGCAACATGACAACAGATCGTGTTGCATCGTTGCAAGAGCTCGTCCAGAATCGGCTCGTGCCCGCCCACCCCCACGAGTCCATCGACCCCGCCGCGAAGGACGCTGCGCTCCTCGACGCCGCGCTCGCGCAGTTCGCCCAGACCGGCGTCCGGCGCAGCACCGCCGACGACATCGCGCGGCGGGCGGGGGTCAACCGGGCGACGCTCTACCGCCGCCTCGGCACGATGGAGCAGATCACCCGAGCCGCGATGCTGCACGAGACCGGCCGCGTCCTGGCCGACATCGAGCGGGCCATCGGCGACGTGCCGGCGCCGGGGACCGCGCCGGACTTCGACCCCGCGGCGTACGTCGTCGGGTTCTTCACGACCACCCTGCGGGCCGTCCGCGAGAACGCTCTCCTGCAGCGGCTGCGTGAGGTCGACCGCGACGAGACGCTGGTCGGGCTCACCGAGCGGGCCGGGCCGGTGTTGGCGCTGTCGGCCGGGCTGGTGGAGGAGCGGGTGCGGGCGCTCCGGCTGTGGTCGGGCCAGGCCCCGCCGGAGGACGACGACGACGTCCCGGCGCTCGCGGTGACCCTGGCGCGGCTGACGCAGTCACTCGTGCTGACCCCCGACGGGCCCCCGACGCTCGACACCGACGCACGCTGCCGCGCGTACGCCCTCGACGTGGTCGTGCCGATGGTGTTGCGGCCAACCCCACCGTCAGCGCCGCGTCAGTGACCGCGTGATGATGTTGTTGGCTGCACGCTGGAAGCCGGCGACGACCGACTCCAGGGTCAGCCGACGGGTCTCGACGAGGGTCTGCTCGAAGCGCTCGGCCTGCTCCGGGGTGCGGGGTGCGCTGCGGAACGGCTCGACGACCTCCTCGCGGAGCACCTCGGTCAGCTCCAGCGCGAGTGCCTCCATGTGGCGGGTGATGACCTCGCCGGCGCGCACCATGCCGGCGGTGGGGATCGGCAGGCCCAGGACGCGTACGCCGACGTCGAAGCCGGTGTGGACGACGAACCTCTCCCCCTCCCGGGTGAGGTGACCGAAGGCCTCGAGCGTGTCGAGGTCGTCGTCGGAGAGCCGGCGCTCGGCCCGCTTCTCGAGCTGGCGCCGGGTGAGCGACTCGCGCTCGCGCGGGGTCCACGAGGTCAGCATCGCCCGTTGCAGGGCGAGGTCCTCGACCCCGGCGTCGGCCGGCAGCGACGCGAGGTACCCCTCGATCGCCTGCAGCGTGAACCCGTGCCCCTGCAGTGCCCGGACCATCTCCAGGCGCGCGCGGTGCTGGGCGTCGTACATCGCGAACCGCCCCCGCCGGGTGGGTGGCGGGAGCAGCCCGCGGCTCGCGTAGTAGCGGGTCGTGCGGACGGTCAGCCCGACGGACGCAGCCAGCTCGTCGACGGTCATCAAGGCGTCGTCACCGGTGGGGTCGTCGACCTCCGGCGCGCGCTGGTCTGCGGTCATGACTGTCACAGTAGAACTGTGACCAGAGTGCCGCAACTGCCGTGTTGAGCGGGAAATCCGGGGGTTGACGTGGATCACACCGACGCAGCACAGTACCTCTTGCTGTAACAGTTCTGCTGTCATCGTCTGCTGTCATCGTCGTCCTCCCTCCTGCGACGAGGAGGATGCCGTCTGCCCGAGAGGAGGACCGGTGTCCACGATCTCGGCACGGGCCTCCGGCCGGCCCGGCACCGCGCTGGTCGCGCAGGTGCTCGCGGTGCTCCGGCTGGGCGAGCAGGTGGTCAGCGGGCTGGTCCGCAGCGTCGTGCACCGTCGGTTCCCGCTGGAGGAGGTGCTGCTGCAGACGTGGTACGCGATCCGCGTCTGCACGCTGCCGGCACTCGCGGTCTCGGTGCCGTTCGGCATCATCCTCGCCCTGCAGGTCGGCGTGCTGGCGCAGGAGGTCGGCGCAGTCGCCTTCACCGGCGCCGGCAACACCCTCGCGGTGGTGCGGCAGGCCGCACCGATCATCACCGCGCTCATGCTGGCCGGCGTCGCCGGCTCGGCGATCTGCGCCGACCTCGGCGCGCGGCGGATCCGTGAGGAGCTCGACGCCCTGGAGGTGATGGGCATCCCCGTCATCGAGCGACTGGTCGTCCCGCGCGTGCTGGCCATCGTGTTCGTCGCCGTCCTGCTCAACGGGGTGGTCATGTTCTTCACGATCATGACCACGCTGCTGGTCAGCGTCGTCGTCCAGGACCTGCCACCGGGCAGCTACCTGGCCTCGGTCACCACCCTCGCCCAGCCCTCGGACCTCTACCTGTCCCTGACCAAGGCGGCCGTCTTCGCGGTCCTCTGCGCCGTCGTCGCGTCCCACAAGGGGATGACCGCCTCTCGCGGCCCCACCGGCGTGGGTGATGCAGTCACCAGCGCCGTGGTCATCAACTTCGTGCTCCTCTTCGCGGCCAACTTCGTCATCTCGCAGGTGCACACCAGCCTCGTCGGGGGTCCGTTGGGATGAGCGTCCTCGACAGCCGGGCCGCGACCCGCATGAGCGCACCGCTCGTCTCCACCGGTGAGCTGATGGTCTTCGCCTGGCGCGCACTCGCCGGGATCCCCGTCGCGCTGCGCCACTACCGCGGCGAGATCGGCCGCGTGCTGGCGGAGGTGACCCTCGGCTCCGGGATCTTCGTCGTCGGCGGTGGGGTCGTCGGTGTGGTGCTGCTGCTCTCGACGCTCACCGGCACCGAGGTCGGCCTGGAGGGCTACAACGGCCTCGACGTCATCGGTCTCGCGCCGCTGACCGGGTTCATCTCCGGCTACGCCAACACCCGCGAGCTCGCCCCGATCGTCGCGGCCCTGGGGTTCGCCGCCCGCATCGGCTGCGGGTTCACCTCGCGCCTGGGCGCGCAACGGATCAGCGAGGAGGTGGACGCGCTGGAGTCGATGGCGATCCGGCCCGTGCCCTACCTCGTGAGCACCCGCATCGTCGCCTCGATGATCATCGTGCTGCCGCTGTTCCTCATCGGCCTCGTCGGCACCTATCTGGCGACCGACTTCATGGTCACGCACTTCTTCGGCCAGTCGGCCGGCACCTACGACCACTACTTCCGCACGTTCGTGGCGCCCATCGACGTCGTGTACGCCGGGATCAAGGTGGTCGTGCTGACCATCGTGGTGACGATCGTCCACTGCTTCCACGGCTTCACCGCCAGCGGCGGCCCGGAGGGCGTCGGACGCGCCACCGGCCGGGCCATCCGCACCAGCATCATCGCGATCACCGTCCTCGACATCCTCATGACGCTGGCGCTGTGGGGTCCCGACCAGCACGTGCAGATCTCGGGGTAGCGCTGCCGTGACCTCCTTGCTCTTCACCCGTTCCGCGGCCTCCCCCGCGCGACTGCGACTGCGCCTGCTGCTGATCGGCGCGTGTGGTCTCGCGGTGCTCGGCGTGCTGGGTGGCCTGTTGGGACTCTCGTACGTCGGTGTCCTGACGAGCGACGTGCACGCGCGCGCCCAGCTGCTCACCACCGGCGACTCCCTCGGCGTCGGCTCCGACGTGAAGTACCGCGGTCTGCGCGTGGGGCGGGTCCTGCGGGTGCGTCCCGGCACGACACCGGAGGCCGAGGTGGTCCTCATGCGGGAGCACCTCGATGCGCTCCCGACCGACGTCCGCGCGCGGGTCCTGCCCGCCACGCTCTTCGGCAACGAGTACGTCGACCTCGTGCCGCCGCAGCATCCGGTCACCCGCACCGGTGGGTGGGAGGACGGCACCGTCATCGCGGTCGACGACTCGGCGCGCACCGTGCGGCTCATGGACACGTTCAGCGACACCCAGCGCCTGCTCGCGGCCGTGGATCCCGCGCAGCTGCAGGGCGCCCTGGCCCAGCTGGCGCGTGCCCTCGACGGGCGCGGCACCGACCTCGGTGACTTCGTGGCGCAGGCCGACGCCGTGCTCACCCGCTGGCAGCAGCGCGAGCCGGCGCTCTACGCGGATCTCGAGCTCCTGGCGGCCGACAGCCGCCTGCTCGCGGACCTCGAGCCGGTGCTCGTCGACGCGGTGCGGGACTCGATCCGGGTGGCGCGCACGCTGGCGGCGCAGGAGGAGGCGCTCGCCACCAGCCTCACCAACGGGCGCCGTCTCGTCGCGGCCGTGGGCGACACGCTGGCTGCCGAGAGCCAGCGGCTCGTGCGGTTCCTGCGCGCGAGCGCGGCGACGTTCGCCGTGTTCGCGCAGCGGCACCCGTCGTTCGAGCTGCTGCTCTCGAAGGTCCCCGCGCTGCTCGACAACGGCGCGAAGGCGGTCAGCAACGGGCGCATCCAGATGGAGGGCGTCCTGGGGCCGCAGCTGCTCGACCCCTACGACGCCGACGACTGCCCTCGCTACCGCGACCTCCCGGGCAAGAACTGCCGTGCCGGGGGTGGGCGATGAGCGTCCGCACGATCGTCCGGCGCCACCCCGGGGCCCTCGCGGGCGTCGTCGCCTTCGCCGTGGGAGCGGTGCTGCTCACCTCGCTCGTCGCCGGCACGCTCGGACGTGCGGTCGGGGACGACACGATCCGGGTGACCGCGGTCTTCGCCGACGCCACCGGGGTGCGCCCCGGTGACGACGTCCGCGTTGCCGGCGTCAAGGTCGGGCGCATCATCGAGGCGCGCCTGGTGGAGGGTCGCGCCGAGGTCACCTTCGACGTCGAGTCCGATCAGCCCCTCACCGAGGCCACGACCGCGAGCCTGGACTACCTCAACCTCATGGGCCAGCGCTACGTCGCGCTGGCCGAGCCGGACGGCGACACCGGTGCGGGCGAGGGTGCAGCACCGCTCGAGGACGGGGCACGCATCCCGCTGGACCGCACCCGGCCGGCGCTCGACCTCACGACGATGTTCAACGCGTTCCGCCCGATCTTCGACCTGCTCCAGCCCGAGGACGTCAACCTGCTGGCGAGCAACCTCGTCGGCGTGCTGCAGGGCCAGGGCGGGACGTTGCGCGGACTCCTCGAGCAGACGGTGGAGCTCACCGGCAACGTGCTGGAGCGCGAGGACGTGCTCGACCGGGTCGTCGACAACCTCACGCTCGTCCTGGAGACGACCGACGACCACCGCACCGAGATCTCCGCGCTCGTCTCCGGGCTGGACGACCTGACGACCGAGCTCGCCGACGACCGCGGGGAGATCGTCTCGAGCATGCAGAGCGTGGCGCGGATGTCGAGCATCGCCGCCGGGCTCGTCGAGGAGGTCTCCCCCGACCTGGTCGCCACCTTGGAGGCCGCAACCCCGTTCACGGGCTACCTCGCACGGCGTACGCCGTTGATGGCGCGGACGATGCTCGCCGTCCCCGAGCAGCTCACGACGTACCTCAAGACGCTGTCGTACGGCAGCTTCCTCAACGTCTACGTCTGCACGCTGACCATGCGGGTCGCCGGGGTGCCCGGCGAGGTCGACCTCGGCCTCGGCGCGAGCAGGTTCGCGGAGCGGTGCCGATGATCCGCCGCGTCGTCGTCGTGCTGGTCGCGCTCGTCGCGGTGGTCGCTGCTGCCCGGCTGATCCCGACCGGCGACGGCTACCACGCCGAGCTCGTGCACGCCGCCGGCCTCGAGGCGGGTGACGCCGTGCGCGTCGCGGGCCTGACCGTGGGCCGGGTGAGCGACGTCGCCGCCGAGGGCGACACCGTGCGGGTCTCGTTCCGACTCGACGCCGGTGCGGTCGAGGACGCCGCGCTCACCGTCGACACCGCGACGGAGGTCAAGATGCTGTCGTTGCTCGGTCAGCGCTACCTGTCGCTGACCCCGGGCCGCGGGGCGCCCCTGCGGGCCGGCGACACGATCCCGCGCTCGCGCGCGCAGGACACCTACACGATGGAGCGGTTCTGGCTCGAGGGCGTCGCGCAGGTGCAGGACCTCGACCCGGCGGCACTCGACGACGCGGTCGACGTGCTGACCCAGGACCTGCTCAGCGGACCCGACGAGCTCCGAGCGGCGCTGGACGGCGTGGCCGGGGTCGCCCGGATGGTGGCCGACCGCGACGCCGAGCTCGAACGGCTCCTCTCCTCCGCACGCGCGGTGACGCGGCTCGTGCTCGACCAGACCGAGGAGCTCGACGGGGTGCTCGACCACGGCACGCAGCTCATGACGATGGTCCACGAGCGACGCGAGCTGCTGCGCGCGATGCTGCGCGACTCGCGGCGGTTCGTGGTCGCGCTCGACGAGCTCGCCCGCACCACCGCGCCCGAGCTGCGCCCGACCCTGCGCCACCTGCGCACCGTGCTGCGCACCCTCAACCGCCAGGAGAAGCACCTGGGCAGGACACTGCGACTGGCCGGCCCGACGATGCGGGTCTTCACCAATGCCGCCGGCGACGGGCCGTGGCTCGGCGTCAACGCGCCGTACGCGATCCTGCCCGACAACCTCCTGTGCGCGCTCCCGTCGGGAGACTGCGAATGACGGGCCGGCGCGTCACCTTCGTCGGCGCGGCGCTGGTCGTGGTGCTCCTTGCCGTGACCGGCGTCGTGCTCGGCCTGCGTGGGGGTACGGCGATCGAGGTCACCGCCGACTTCGAGGACACCACCGGGTTGTACGTCGGCAACGAGGTGACCTACCTCGGTGTCGCGGTCGGCGAGGTGGTCGAGGTCGAGCCACGCGGCACCTCGATGCGGGTCCACCTCCGACTGGAGCCGGGCACCCGGGTCCCGGCCGAGGCGGGCGCCGAGATCTTGCAGTCCGCGCTCGTCACCGATCGCTACGTGGAGCTCGGGCCGGCCTACACCGGCGGGGCGACCCTGGTCTCCGGCGACCACGTGCCCGCGGACCGCACCCGCTCCCCCGCGACGATCGACGAGATCGGCGAGACGATCGACGGTCTCGTGCGGGCGCTCGCCACGACCGGGCGCGACGGCGCGGACCTCGGCGACCTGCTGGCCGCTACCGCGCAGACCCTCGAGGGCACCGGTGACAAGCTGCGTACGGCGTTGGTGGCCGGCGAGGACGCGGTCGCGACCGTCACCGACAACGGGGACGACCTGCGCGGGCTGGTCGCCGACCTCGCCGCCGTGGTCGACCTGCTCGCCGACCGGGACCGCCGCATCCGCCGATTCGTCAGGGCCACGGGCCAGGCGAGCGGCGTCCTGGCCGAGCAGCGCCACGAGGCGACCCGGGCACTCCGGGCACTCACCCGACTCACGGGTGAGGTCGGCGACTTCCTGCGCGACAACTCCGACGTCGTCTCCGAGGACCTGCGCCGAGCGCTGCGGGTGACGCGGACCGTGGCCGAGCACGAGGGGTCCCTGGAGGAGGCCTTCGACGTGATGCCGACGCTGGCGCAGAACTACGCCCGCGCCTACGACTGGGACCTCGGTCGGTTGCGGGTGCAGTTCTCCTTCGCCGTCGGCCCGTTCTCGGCGATGTTCCGCTCGCACTTCTGCAAGGCCTACGGGCTCCCGATGTGTCAGGCCCTGCTCCGGCCCGACGGCACCGGGCTGCTCGACCCCCTGCTGGACGGGCTGTTCGGCGCGCTCCCGGGGGAGATCCCGTGACCCGCCCCGGGCGTCTCACCGCTCTCGCCGCCAGCGCAGTCCTGCTCCTGGGAGGTTGTGGCCTCGAGCTGCAGGACGTGCCGATGCCGCGGCTGGTCTCCGGCCCGACCTACGAGGTCACCGCGGAGTTCGCGTCGGCGCTGAACCTCCCCCTGGACGCGCCGGTGAAGCTCGACGGCGCGACCGTCGGACAGGTCAGTGCGATCACCGCCACCGACTGGCATGCCCGGGTGGCGATGGCCATCGCCGACGACGTCGCGCTCCCCGAGGGCGTGACCGCGGAGATCCGCCTCACCTCCCCGATGGGTGTCGCGTTCGTCGACCTCACCACGCCGCGCGGCCAGGACACCACCGGTGGCGTGCTGGACGACGGTGCGCTGATCCCGCTGAGCGCCACCTCCACCGCTCCGGACGTCAGTGACCTGCTCAGCGCGCTGTCGACGCTGGTGACCGGCGGCAGCTTCGGCGACATCTCCACCATCGTCGACGAGCTCAACGTCGCGCTCGCGGACGGCACCGGCGGCGCGCGCCGGCTGCTGCGACGCCTGGAGAGCACCGCGACGAGCGTCAACGCGCGTTTCGACACCGTCGACGAGCTGATCCGCGACGCCGACCGCCTGACAGCCGCCCTGGCGCGCGACCGCTCCGTGCTCACCGAGGCCCTGGACACGCTCGGGCCCGCGGTCGCCACGCTCAACCGGCAGCGGGAGTCGGTGATGACGTTGCTCGGCGAGCTCCGTGCATTCGACGCGACCGCGACCCCGGTGGTGCAGCAGGTGCGCGGTGACCTCGTCGGCACGAGCACGTCGCTGCGGACGGTGCTGGCGAGCCTGCAGCGGACCACCACCGACCTCACCGGGGTGATGGAGGGGCTGATCGCCTTCGCCGAGGGATCCGGCAGGGCGAGCCCCGGCGACTTCGCGAACTTCGACCTGACGTTCCTGCTCGACCCCGAGGCACTGACGCGCTTCCGGGCCGACGACGACCCCGTCGACCTCCCCGGCGCGCCGCGCCGACCCGACGGACCGCCCGACGAGTTGCCACAGGTCCTCGACCGGGTGCTCGGCGGACTGCTCGGCGCGATCGGAGGGATCCGCCCATGATCACGACCGCTGCGGACCGCGCCGTCGCCGGCGCACGCCGGTGGCAGCGCCGCATCGTGCTGGCCCAGGTGCTGCTCCTGCTGATCCTGGTCGGCGGGGTGGTCTACGTGACCGACTCCGTCGTCGGCGGGTCGCTGTTCCGCGACCCCATGCGGGTGACGGTGCACCTGCAGGGCGCCAGCGGCCTGCATCCGAAGTCGGTCGTCACCTACCGCGGGCAGCGCATCGGCGAGGTCACCTCGGTCCGCCTCGTCGCCCCCGGGGAGGGCGGCGAGGCCCCGGTCGTCGCCGAGCTGGCGCTCGACGAGGACGCGCGGGTGCCGCTGGCGAGCGACTTCTGGGTGCGCAACCTGTCGGCCGTCGGGGAGCAGTACCTCGACGTGCGGCCCCGCACCGTCGACGGTCCGTACGTCGAGGACGGCACGGTGGTGGCGGTCAACCAGACGTCGCTGCCGCTGTCGATCGACACGATCCTCGCGCGGGCGCAGTCGCTCATGGACGGGATCGACACCGCCGACATCACCACGATCGGACGCGAGGTGCAGGCCGCGTTCGGTGGTGACGCCGTCGACCTGCGAGCCCTCGCCATCGGCTTGGAGGACGCGCTCGACCTCTTCGTGGCGCTCGAGGCCGACTTCGACCGCATCGTCACCCGTGGCGCCGTACCCCTGCGCGCCCTCGACGACCTGGGGCCCCAGCTGCGCACGCTGACCCGCGACCTCGCGGCCGTCAGCGCCACGCTGCGCGCCGCGGAGCCCGACATACGCCGCCTGCTCGTGCGCGGCACGGACCTGCTGCCCCGGCTCGACGCGTGGTGGCGCGAGCTCGACCCCGACCTGCGCCGGCTCCTGCGCACGGCCGTCTCCCCCGCCGAGATGTCGGCCGATCACCTGCGGGGTCTGCACGAATGGCTCGACTGGGCGCCCCTGCAGGCGGACGCGATGGCCGGGAGCACGCGCGACGGCAGCGGGCGCGTCCTGCTCGTCCCGCGGTTCCTGAAGAACTGCATCTACGAGCCCAACCGACAGCGCGACCTCTACGACATCAGCGACCGACGACTCTCCACCGACGCCCAGTGCACCGACCCCAACCCGAAGGTCCAGGCGCGCGGATCGCGCAACGTCCCGGACCAGTGAGGAGCCAGACCACCATGGACTTCGACCTTCCCGAGTCGGCGATCGCCGTGCGCGAGGGCGTCGCGGCCGTCGCCGCGAAGTACGACCACGCGTACTGGTCGCGCTGCGAGGAGGAGCACCGCTTCCCGCAGGAGGTCTTCGACGACCTCGGGCGCGGTGGTTGGTTCGGGTTGTGCGTCCCCGAGGAGTACGGCGGGGGTGGTCAGGGTCTGCTCGAGCTGGCAATCGCCAACGAGACGCTGTGCGCCTCGGGCGGTGTGGCCGGCACGTTCTTCTACGTCACCACCCCGGGCTTCGGGGCGATGACGCTGACCCGGCACGGCACCGACGAGCAGAAGCAGCGGATCCTGCCCGGCTTGGCCGACGGCTCCGTGCAGTTCTGCCTGGCGTTGACCGAGCCCGATGCGGGCTCCAATGCCATCGCGATCACGACCCAGGCCACACCGGAGGGGGACGACTTCCTCATCAAGGGCCAGAAGGTGTGGATCTCCAACGTCGAGAACGCCGACTGGATGGTTGCCGTCACCCGCACGATCCCGGCTGCGGAGACCGCCGACCGGGGCCTGCCGCGCACCGCCGGCTTCACGCTGTTCCTCGTCGACGTCAAGGAGGCGTTGGCAGCGGGGACGCTCAGCTACCAGCCGATCCCCAAGATGGGCAGCAATATCTTGCATTCCAGCCAGGTGTTCTTCGACGACGTGCGGTTGCCGGCGAGCAACGTCATCGGCGAGGTCGACGCCGGGTTCGCCGTGCTGTGGGACGTGCTCAACCCGGAGCGGATCCTGGCCGCCGCCGGCGGGATCGGCACGGCGGAGGCGGCGCTGCGGATCGCCAGCGACTACGCGCGGACCCGTGAGGTGTTCGGCCGTCCGATCGGCGCCAACCAGGGGTTGCAGTTCCCGCTGGCCCAATTGAAGGCGAAGACCGAACTGGGCCGGCTGATGACCTACAAGGCGGCGTGGCTCTTCGACCAGGGACGCCCGTGCGGCAACGAGGCCAACGTCGCCAAGCTCACCGGCGCGCAGGTCGGCTGGGAGGCCGCCAACCAGGCCTTTCAGACGCTCGGCGGCATGGCCTACTCCAAGGAGTACCCGGTCGAGCGGATCTTCCGCGACGCCCGCATCGCCAAGAACATCCCCGTCGCCGAGGAGCTGATCCTCGCCCACATCGGCACCCAGATGCTCGGGCTCCCCCGCAGCTACTGACCCACCCCCACCCAAGGAAGGCACCCGATGACCACGCTCTCGCCCAGCCCTACCCCCGACGTCCTCGCCACCCGCGCCGAGATCGAGGAGGCGATCGCCGGCCGCACCCTGCTGGGCGCGTTCGCGGCCACCGTCGCGGCGCGCGGGGACACTCCGGCGTACTCCGACAAGGTGGGGGTGACCAGCGCTGACGGCACGGGGTGGCGCACCCTGAGCTGGACCGCCCTCGCCGCGCAGGTCAACGACCTCGCCACCGCATTAGTCGCCGCGGGCGTGCAACCGGGGGACACCGTCGCGATCATGGCGGGCAACCGCAACGAGCACGTCGTGGCCGACCTCGCCGCCCTGCACGCGGGCGCGGTGCCGATGTCGATCTACAACACCCTCGCGCCCGAGCAGGTCGCCTACGTCGCGGGACTGGCCGAACCGGCCGCGGTCATCCTCGAGAACGCCGACCACGTCGGCCGGTGGAGCGCTGCCCTGGACGCCAGCGGGTCGGTGCGGTCGGTCATCGTGATCGAGCCCGACGCCCTGCCCGCGCACGGCGCCGCGATCACCTGGGACCAGGCGCTCGCTGACGGGGCTGCGGCGCGGGCCGATCACGCCGACGAGCTGGTCGCACGCGCGTCGGCGGTCACCCCTGACGATCCGGCCACGGTGCTGTTCACCTCCGGCACGACCGGCAACCCGAAGGGCGTGGTGCTGACGCACCACAACATCTTGTTCGAGGCCGAGTGCTCGCTGCACATCGCGGCGCCCGAGGGCGAGAACATCTGGATCTCCTACCTGCCCTTCGCCCACATCGCCGAGCGGATGCTGGGGATCTACATCCCCCAGATCAACGGCGCACAGGTCCACCTGATCAGCGACCCGTCGCTGCTGCTGGGCGCCCTCGGGGAGGTGCGGCCGACGCGGTTCTTCGGCGTCCCGCGGGTGTGGGAGAAGATCAAGACCGGCATCTCGGCCAAACTCGCCGCGGAGCCCGACGAGGCCAAGCGTGCGGGGATCGAGGCGGCGATGGCGGTCGGGCTCGAGTACGTCGAGGCGCTGCAGTTCGGCAACACGCCGTCGCCCGAGCTGACCGCGAAGTACGAAGCGGTCGACGCCCAGGTCCTCGGCCTGCTGCGGATGCTGCTCGGTCTGGACCGCTGCGAGTGGGCGGCGTCGGCTGCGGCGCCGATGCCGCTGGAGGTCGCGCGCTTCTTCGCCGGCCTGGGCATGCGCATCTACGACGTCTACGGGATGACCGAGACCGCCGCCGCGGTGACCGCGTGCGGGCCGGCGCAGTTCCGGCTCGGCACCGTGGGTCGCCCGCTCGCCGGCATCGAGATCGCCCTCGCCGAGGATGGGGAGATCCTCGCGCGCGGACCGGTGACGACGCCGGGCTACTTCCGCACCGAGGAGGCCACCGCCACGCTGCTCGACGCGGACGGCTGGGTGCACACCGGCGACATCGGCGAGATCGACGAGGACGGCTTCCTCACGGTGGTCGACCGCAAGAAGGAGATGATCATCACCTCGTCGGGCAAGAACATCGCCCCCTCCAACATCGAGAACTACCTCAAGGAGAGCCCGCTCATCGGGCACGCACTGGTGTTCGGTGAGGGCCGGCCGTACGTCGTCGCGGTGCTGACGCTCGACGCCGAGATCGCGCCGTTGATCGCCGCACAAGCCGGCATCGAGTTCACCGACCTCGCCGACCTCGCCACGAAGCCCGCCATCCAGGCGATGGTGCAGCAGGCCGTCGACGCCGCCAACGCGCGCCTGTCGCGTCCGGAGCAGGTCAAGGCGTTCGAGCTGCTGCCGGTCGAGTGGACCGCGGAGTCCGAGGAGCTCACCCCGACCCTGAAGCTCAAGCGGCGCGTCGTGCACGAGAAGTACGCCGACGTGCTCGAGCGGCTCTACGCCTGAGAGGAGACCGCCACCGATGTCCACACAGCTCGCCGACCTCCCCGCCCGACCGCTCGGACCCCAGGGCGTCATCTGGTACGCCGCCGCCGACGTCCGCGCCCTCGTCGCCGTCATCCGGCTCCTGGTCCACCAGGTTGCCCACCCCATGGTCGGGGCGGGGGTCGGCGAGCACTCGGTCTACAAGACCGACCCGTGGGGCCGTCTGCTGCGCACGACGAACTCGGTCGTGTCGTCGGTGTACGGCGGGGTCGACGCGGCCGTCGAGGGCCAGCGGCTGCTGCGGATGCACGCACAGATCAAGGGCGTGGACGCGGCCGGCCGGCGCTACCACGCGCTCGACCCCGACGCCTACGCGTGGGTGCACGCCACGGCGTACGAAGGGACCCGGCTCTTCCTGCTCGAGGCCGGGCCGGGTCTTACCGACGCGCAGGACGAGCAGCTGTTCACCGAGTGGCGCCGGCTCGGGCTGCTCATCGGCGTGCGCGACTCGGCACTGCCGCGCACCAGGGCTGAGTTCTGGGAGCTGTGGGACCGCACGCTGCCGCAGCTGGAGAACAACCCGGTCGTCCAGGACCTGCTGTGGTCCGCGCCGACCGCTCCGCCGTACGTCCCGCAGAAGCTGGTCGATCTCGCCTCCGCACCGGTGCTGCGCCGCCAGCGCGAAGTGATGGCCGTGACGCTCGACCCGGCGTTGCGCGCACGCATCGGACTGCCGGAGCCCACCGACCGGGTGCGCCGGCGCGTGCAGCGCACGATGCGCCTGATGCGGCTCGGCAACGGCCTGCCCGAGCGGGTCAGGCACAACCCGCTGACCTGGCGCACCGCCGCGCGCACCGCTGCCGACCCGCGCCTCGGCCCCGAACCCGTCCGCTATCCCTGAGGAGCACCGATGACCGCCACCGCTGAGCGTCCCCCGACCACCACCGACTCCGCCCGACCCACGTGGGTGGAGCAGCATCACCTCGACACCTGGACCCGCTGGGTCTTCCGCGACCCGAACGGCACGCAGACCAGCAGCGCCGTCGCGCCGTACGACGGTCAGGTCACCGCCGAGGTGCCGGCCAGCACGGCCGCCGACGTCGACGCCGCGGTCGCCACTGCGCGCCATGCCCAGCGCGCCTGGGCGCAGGTGCCGTACGGCGCGCGGGCCGAGGTCGTGCTGCGGTTCCACGACCTGCTCGTTGAGCGCCAGGACGAGGTCCTCGACCTCATCCAGTGGGAGATGGGCAAGAACCGGTTCAGCGCGTGGCAGGAGATCCTGCAGGTCGCCAACATCTCCCGGCACTACGCGCGGCACGGGGCGTCGTACCTCGGGGTCAACAAGGTGCGTGGCGCGATCCCGGGCCTGACGAAGGTGAAGGAGGTGCGCATCCCGAAGGGCGTGGTCGGGATGATCTCGCCGTGGAACTACCCGCTCTACCTTGCGGTCGGCGACGTGATTCCCGCTCTGTTGAGCGGGAACGGCGTGGTCAGCAAGGCCGACTCGCAGACGCCGTTGACCCTGTTGTGGGCGCGAGCGTTGATGGCCGAGGCCGGACTGCCGACGGACCTGTGGCAGGTCGCCGTGGGTCCCGGTCGCGTCGTCGGCGAGGCGTTGATCGACCACGTCGACCACATCTGCTTCACCGGCTCGACCGCGACCGGACGCACCGTCGGCGCGCGCGCCGGTGAGCGGCTGATCGCCGCCTCGCTCGAGCTCGGCGGCAAGAACCCGCTGATCGTGCGCGCCGACGCCGACGTCGCCAAGGCGGCCGCGGGGTGCATTGCTGCGGCGTTCGCCAACACCGGCCAGATGTGCATCCACATCGAGCGGGTGCTGGTCCACGACGCCGTGTACGACGCGTTCCGCGACGCCCTCGTCGCTGGTGTCGGGGCGTTGAGCCTGGGCCAGACCTACGACTACACCGCCGACGTCGGACCGCTCGCGTCGCAGGCGCAGCTGGAGACGGTCGTCGCGCACGTCGAGCAGGCCCGCGAGGCCGGCGCGACGGTGCTCACCGGCGGGCGCCACCGTCCCGACCTGGGCCCGCTCGTCTATGAGCCCACGGTGCTCGAGGGCGTCACCCCCGACATGACCGTGTGCGGCGAGGAGACGTTCGGGCCCGTGATCTCCCTCTACCGCGTGGGGTCCGACCACGAGGCGATCACGCGTGCCAACGAGGGCAGCTACGGCCTGTCCGCGTCGATCTGGTCGGCCGACACGACGACCGCGGAGAAGATGGCGTCGAAGATCCGGTCGGGTTCGGTCAACGTGAACGACGGTGCGGCTGCTGCGGCGGGCTCCATCGAGGCGGGCATGGGCGGGATGGGCGACTCTGGTCTGGGTCGCCGGCACGGCGCTGAAGGCATCCGGAAATACACCGAGTCCCAGACGATCGCGACCCAGCGCCTGATGCCGCTCGGTCCGCCGCAGCAGCTGGCGGTGGAGACCTTCGTCAAGATCAGCAACAAGCAACTCAAGCTGCTCCGGTCCCTGAGGGTGCGATGAATCCCGTGGTTGAGGAGGATCTGCGGTTGAGGTTCGAGAACCTGCGCTCAGCGACACATGTCGAGGTCGCCGACGTGGAAGCGCTGTGGGCGCGCTGCCGCACCGTCGGCGTCGAGGAGGTCCTGGGTGCGTGGCGCGGCGGCGACTTCGCGGTCGGCCACCCCGTCAGCAATCTGCTCACCTCCGCCCGCTGGCACGGCAAGCGCTTCGACTCTCCCACCGAGGCGCACCCGTTGATCTGCCGTGACGAGCACGGCGAGCTCTACTCGGAGAAGACGATGGGGGGTGGCGGCTACGCATCCCTGTGGGAGGTGGGCTTCCGCGGCGAGGTCACCGCGACCATGGTCTACGACCGTCTGCCGGTCCTGGACCAGTTCAAGGCGGTCGACGACAACGCCCTCCTGGGGGTCATGAACGGCAAGCTGGAGCGCTACTTCGGCTCCGCCGAGCTGTACTGGTTCTGGCTCGAGCGCGAGTGAGACGGACGTACCGTGGGTCGATGAGGCCGCTGTGCTACTCCATCAATCTGACCATCGACGGCTGCTACGACCACACCGTGGGTGTCCCCGACGAGGAGCTGCACCAGCACGCGGCTGCCACCATCGCGCGCGCCGACGCTCTGATCCTCGGGCGGGTCACCTACGCGATGATGGAGTCCGCTTGGCGCTATCCCGATCCGCCGGCGCTCACGGCGGCTTGGACCGAGCCTTTCGCGCGAGCGATCGACGCAGCCAAGAAGTACGTCGTGTCTCACACCCTCACCGATGTCGACGGGAACGCCGAGCTCCTGCGCGGGGACCTCCGCGAGGAGGTGCAGCGACTCAAGGACGAACCCGGCGAGGGGTTGTACGTCGGGGGCGCCCAGCTGCCCTTGGCCCTCGCCCAGCTGGGACTCATCGACGAGTACGAGTTCATCATCCAGCCGCGCATCGTCGGTCGTGGTCCCACCCTCTTCGCCGGCCTCCCCCACCACCTCGACCTGCAACTCCTCGGTCGCACCGACTTCCGCTGCGGCGCCGTCGCCCTGCGCTACCGGCCGGTGTAACGAGACCCGAACCGCGACTTTCGCTGTCAACCACGGGCATCGCATGTCGTGGAGAGCCCTCGACGAACCATGAACGCCGGTCGAGCGAAGCGATGTCCTGAGCGGGGTCGAAGGGTTCGAGACCCGGGCACTGTCGGTAGGCCCTGGGAGACTATGACCATGCTCGATCGAGGCGACCTGGAGAACTTCGGCAAGGCCGAAGCCTGGGAGACGCTGCGCTCGAACCGCGCCATGCGCGACCGGGCACTGTCGGTAGGCCCTGGGACGATATGAGCATGCTCGATCGCGACGATCTCCCCGACTTCGGCAAGGCCGAAGCGTGGGAAACGCTGCGCTCGAACCGCGCCATGCGCGATCGCCTCGAGGTCGACGACCTGCTGATCGCCAACCACCTGGCCGGGCTCTATGAAGGCCACCAGATCGTGGCCGACCACGCCGCGTTCAAGCACGAGCCCGAGCGCATGGTGGCGCTGGCCGGTGAGGGCGCACCGATCCTGAGCGAGTACGCCGCCAGCGAGCTCTCCGGGCACCTGCGGATGCCGCTGCAGGCCGCGCGACAGCTGCTCGGGGATGCGATCGAGATCGCCCACCGTCTCCCACGCCTGTGGCAGCACATGGTCGACGGGAAGACCGAAGCCTGGCGGGTCCGGGCCGTCGCCAAGGAGACCCGCGCGCTGAGCTTCGAAGCAGCGTCGTGGGTGGACGTCCAGCTCGTGCACTCTCAACAGAAGCGCAAGCCCAACAACGCCGCCCCCACGTTGGTGGACGAAGCGATCCGACGGTTCGACGCCGACCTGTTCGCCCAGCGCGAGGAACGCCGCCAAGACGGCCGCGGTGTCTGGTTGGACCCCGACACGTGCCAGGGCCTGTTGCGTGGGGTGCACATGAACCTCGACACCCCCGACGCCGAACTGTTTGACCAGACCCTCGACACCATCGCCGCAGGGTTGAAGGCCGCGGGCGACACCAGCGACCACCAGGCCCGCCGCGCCAAAGCGGTCGGGACCCTGCTCGATCCGCAGCTCGCGATGGACTTCCTCAACGGCACCCTCCCCGACACCAGCTCGGACGGCACAACGAAGACCAAGGCGCCGGGGGCGCCGAGCCGGGTGGCGAACATCTACGTCCACTGCGCCCTCAGCGACCTCGCGACAATGACCAGTGCCGGCGTCGACCACGGCGCGAGCATCGAGAAGCTCGGACCCATCACCCTCACCCGGCTCAGCGAATGGTTGACCCGCCCCGGAGGGGTCGGATCCGGACGGATCGACGTGCGGCCGGTGATCGACACCAACACCGACCAAGCAGTGGATCAGCACGACCCGCCCGCGTGGATGCGCGAGGCGATGATCCTGCGCGACGAGGTCTGCGTGTTCCCCGGTTGCACCATCACGGCGCGCCGTTGCGATGCGGACCACATCGACCCCTACGTCCCAATCGACGAAGGCGGCCCACCCGCCCAGACCCACCTCGGCAATCTGGCCCCGCTGTGCCGGAGCCACCATCGGCTGAAGACCCACATGGGGTGGAGCTATGAGCGCCTTCGCGATGGGACCTATCGATGGTGGGACCGGTGGGGACGACCGGTCAGGGACAGCCATGACCTCGACCAATCAGATGCTTGTGACCCCGCTTCCGCTCGATCGACGAAGACGTCAGCCATCGAGATGTATCTGCACGACTTCTTGATCGAGTACGCCGGCCCCAGCGGTACCGACCCACCCACCTAACGACCGCGCCCCGACGCCCGCGCGACCCAGAACGACCCGCGCGGGCGCATCGGCATGCCCACACACCCGGCATGACCGCTACCGGAGCCGCTCGATGATCGAGAGCGCCCGTTCGCGCGTCATGGGATAGGACAGGCCCACGGGAGGAGCCAACTCCGAGAGGAGCCAGAAGGTGTTGTCCTCGGGCTCAAGCTCGTCCCGCATCTCCAGGACCTCGGCCCACTCGCCTACCTGTTCGGCGCTGACAGCTCCTGCCAAGTAGTCCTCCAAGAGGCCGATGAGGTCGGCGCTGCGGAGGGGGACCTCGAGATCGCCCCACATCGTCGTCACCGACATGTCGGCCAAGAGCTCATCGAGATCGCCGTCGCGCTGGATGACACGACGCAGGCAATCCCGCCTGATCTCCCGCTCCTCCTCCACCGAGATCCGTTGCTCGAAGCTCTGGGGACCGAGCGCAGTCAACGTGCGGCGGATCTCGTCCGCCCGATCGGGATCTCCCACGACCAGCACGATCCGTACCCAGTCGGTGCCTCCGTGGTCGGTCCCCACCCGGAGGTCGCCGCCGTCCATTCCCAAGAAGAACTCCAGCGCGTCCTCTAACGGCTCGTTGTCGTGCCACGTGGTCAACGGCTCAGCAGCAGGGAGCCCCTTGATCGATCGCCCCAAAGAGGCGAAGTCGACGACGTCATCGAGCACCGTACTGTTGGGCCCCCACGAGCAGGTCAGCATCAGCTCGCGCTCGACGCAGTAGTCCGCGAACCTGGACCACGCCTCGACGTCCGGTTGGGGATCGGAACTCACCGTGAACAGCCCGAACGGTCTCCGCCGGCGTTCGATCAGTCGCTGCCAGTCGAGGTCTTCGATGACCGAACGCCAGTCTTCGATGCTGTCGATGGAGGTCAACCAGACCGGACGGGGTCGCGGCCGGGCCGGTACGAGCGCGCGCGCCGGCTTCCTCGGGAAGCACTCCATGTCAGTCTGGTCCGTCCAGCCGGTCAACCAGCGTGCGGATGTCGTCCGGCACCGGCCCGTCCCCACACTCGGGTGCAGGGACAGCGGCATCGGCGACGAGCCGGAGCGGGATGTGGCCACCCCACGTGCCGGCCTCGATGTCGGCCGCGTCGTCACCCGGGCCACCTGCGCGGATCTTCACCGATGCCTCGAGCAGCGGCAGCGCGAGGACGACCGTGGCAGCCAGCTCCTTGCGGGTGTGCGGACGCAGCGTCGCGGCACGGCCGGGGACGACCTGGTCGACGATGAGGTCCAGGGCGCGTGCCCGCTCGGCTTCGTCGGTCACCACGCGCGGGCGGCCGATGACGACGGCGGAGCGGTAGTTCATCGAGTGGTGGAACGCCGAGCGTGCGGCGACGATCCCGTCCAGGAGCGTGACGGTCACGCAGATCGTCCGGTCCGGCGCGGCGACCAAGGACCGAGCAGCGACGGAGCCGTGGAGGTACAGCGTGCCGCCCTCGTCCGGGCCCTCGGCGTCCGCGGCGCAGACCGTCGGGAGCACGACGGGGTGCGCCTCGGCTCCCTCGCCGACGACGACGCCGAGGTGGCAGACCAGCGCCTCGCCGAGCAGGTCGAACAGCGCCCGGCGCTCCTCGACCGCACGGATGCGACCCCGCCGGACGGTGGTGCGATCGGTCGGGCTCAGAGGTGTTGTCAGGGGTGTTGTCAGGGGCGCGGTCACGAGGCAACCCTGCCGGGCGCCGGCCGTGGTGTCACTCGAATTCACGTCACCCGGATTGAGGAGGAGCCGGTGGGTCCTCGCCGGCCGCGGCCGCTGCTTCCCACTCAGCCCGTTCACGGATGATCTTGTCGCCGAGGAAGATCGCCCCCGCCCACAGCGACGCGAAGATCACGCCGAGCGCGAGCATCGTGATGACGACGAACCCCAGCGCGATCGACACCACCTGGATCGCCCAGCCGACGGCGTACCCCCACCGGCGCCCGAGCATCCCGGCGGTGAGGATGCACAGCACGCACATGCCGAGGCCGATCAGCATCGCCACCGGCGTGGAGATGTCCTCGACCGCGATCATCACCGGCGTCGTCAAGCCGAGGACAACCGCCTGCAGGGCGAGGATGGCCGCTGCCATCGCCCGCTTCGGGTCACGCATCCGTGCCGCCTCTCGTCCGGCGCAGCATCCGCCGCGCCTCGCCGACCGTGACCACCGAGCCCGTGACCAGCACCCCGCCGGAGCCGACCGACTCCCCGATGGCCGTTCCGGTCTCCGACAGCGTCGCCGCCCGCTCGATGGCCGACGCCAGGTCACGATCGACGTCGACGCGGTCACTGCCGAAAATCCCGCGCGCCGTCTCCGCGAGCTCCTCGGCCGGCATCGCACGGTCGGTGGAGTTCTGCGTGCAGACGACGTGGTGCACGACCGAGGTGAGCTCGTCGAGCATGCCGGAGGCGTCCTTGTCGCCCATCACCCCGACCACCGCGACCAGCGGGTGGAACGTGAAGGCGTCCTCAAGCGCGGCCGCCAGCGCCCGCGCCCCGTGCGGGTTATGGGCGGAGTCGAGCACGATCGAGGGGCTCCGGCGCACGACCTCCAGGCGCCCGGGAGAGGTGAACTCGGCGAACGCCTGCTCGACCACCTCTCCCCCGAGTGCGGCCCCGCCGGTGAACGCCTCGACGGCGGCCAGCGCGAGCGCCGCGTTCTCGGCCTGGTGGGCGCCGTACAACGGGAGGAACAGCTCGTCGTACGTCGCCCGCAACCCGGCGATGCGGATCATCTGTCCGCCATGCGCCACGACGCGCTGCTCGAGACCGAAGTCCCGTCCCGCCACCAGCAGCGACGCCCCGACCTCCTGCACGCGGTCATGGAGCACCGCAAGCACCTCGGGAGCTTGCGCCGCGCTCACGACGACCGTGCCCGGCTTGATGATCCCGGACTTCTCGACGGCGATGTCGGCCGGCCGCTCCCCCAGGTACTGCGCGTGGTCGACGTCGATCGGCGTGATCACCGCGACCCGAGCGTCGGCCACGTTGGTCGCGTCCCAGGAACCACCCATGCCGACCTCGACGATCGCCGCGTCGACCGGCGCGTCGGCGAAGGCGGCGTACGCCATGCCCACCACGGTCTCGAAGAAGCTGAGCGGGTGGTCCTCGGAGCCGTCGACCAGGTGGGTGTAGGGCGCGACGTCGTTGAACACCTCGACGAACCGCTCCGGACTCAACGGCTCCCCGTCGAGGGAGATCCGCTCGGTGATCGACTCCAGGTGCGGGCTGGTGAACCGTCCCGTGCGCAACCCCAACGTGCGCAGCACGGTGTCGATCATCCGGCTGGTGCTGGTCTTGCCGTTGGTGCCGGTGAGGTGGATCAGGGGCGCGGCGTGCTGGGGGTCGCCGAGCAGCTCGACGAACGCCTGGATCCGGTCGAGGGAGGGTTCGAGCCGCGTCTCCGGCCAACGGGAGAGCAGGGCTTCCTCGGCTTCGGCGAGGGTCGCGGCCGGGCGCGCGTCGGGGGTGTCCATGTCAGGGCGAGTCTAGGCGCCGGGCGGGTGGGGCCGACGCGGCGCGGGGCGCCTGATCGCCGTAACATGCGGCGCATGACCGAGACCCCTGGCACGCCCCCGACCACGACGACCCCGGACGCCCCGGGCCTCGTCGTACCGGACAAGCCTGCCCTCGAGGGTCTCGAGGCCACCTGGTCGCAGCGCTGGAAGGCCGACGACACCTACGCCTTCGACCGCACCCAGCCGCGCGAGAACGTCTTCTCCATCGACACCCCGCCACCGACCGTGTCGGGCTCGCTGCACGTCGGGCACGTCTTCTCCTACACCCACACCGATCTGCTCGCGCGCTACAAGCGCATGCGCGGCATGGCGGTCTTCTACCCGATGGGTTGGGACGACAACGGTCTGCCCACCGAGCGCCGGGTCCAGAACTACTTCGGCGTGCGCTGCGACCCGTCGCTGCCCTACGACCCCGACTTCACCCCACCGGCCAAGCCGGACCCCAAGAAGCAGATCCCGATCAGCCGCCCCAACTTCGTCGAGCTGTGCGAGCAGCTCGTCGAGCAGGACGAGCAGGTCTTCGAGGACCTCTGGCGCACCCTCGGGCTGTCGGTGGACTGGAGCCACACCTACACGACCATCGGCGCCGACGCGCAGACCGTGTCGCAGCGCGCGTTCCTGCGCAACTTCGCGCGCGGCGAGGCCTACCTGCAGGAGGCGCCGACCCTGTGGGACGTCACGTTCCAGACGGCCGTCGCCCAGGCCGAGCTCGAGGCCCGTGAGTACGCCGGTGCCTACCACCGCGTCGCGTTCCACGGCGCCGACGGCCCGGTCCACATCGAGACCACCCGCCCCGAGCTCATCGCCTCGGTGGTCGCGCTCATCGCGCACCCTGACGACGAGCGCTACCAGCCGCTGTTCGGCACGACGGTCACCTCACCGATCTTCGGCGTCGAGATCCCGGTGCTCCCCCACCCCGCGGCGGAGCCCGACAAGGGCGCCGGCATCGCGATGTGCTGCACCTTCGGCGACCTCACTGACGTGCAGTGGTGGCGCGAGCTGCAGCTCCCGGTGCGCACCGTGATCGGCCGCGACGGGCGGTTCGCCCGCGAGACCCCGCCGTGGCTCGAGGCCGACGCAGCCGCTGCGGCGTACGCCGACCTGGCCGGCAAGACCGTCTTCAGCGCACGCGAGGCCATGGTCGCGAAGCTGCGCGAGACCGGAGACCTGGTCGGCGACCCCAGCCCGACCCAGCGCATGACGAACTTCTACGAGAAGGGCGACAAGCCCCTCGAGATCGTCGCCACGCGCCAGTGGTACCTGCGCAACGGTGGCCGCGACGCCGATCTCAACGCCGAGCTCGTCGCCCGCGGCTCGGAGATCACCTGGGTGCCGTCGCACATGCTGCACCGCTACGAGAACTGGGTCAGCGGCCTCAACGGCGACTGGCTGATCTCGCGCCAGCGGTTCTTCGGCATCCCGTTCCCGGTCTGGTACCCCCTCGACTCCGACGGTGAGCCCGACTACGCGCACCCGCTCATGCCGTCAGAGGCCGAGCTCCCGGTGGACCCCTCCACCCAGGCGCCCCGCGGCTACGACGAGTCCCAGCGCGGCAAGCCGGGCGGCTTCATCGGCGACCCCGACGTCATGGACACCTGGGCGACGTCCTCGCTGACCCCCCAGCTGGTCTGCGGGTGGGAGCGCGACGAGGACCTCTTCGCGCGCACCTTCCCGATGGACGTGCGGCCCCAGGCCCACGACATCATCCGCACCTGGCTGTTCTCCAGCGTCGTGCGCGCCCACCACGAGAACGGCGTCGTCCCGTGGTCGCATGCCGCGATCTCGGGCTTCGTGGTCGACCCCGACCGCAAGAAGATGTCGAAGTCCAAGGGCAACGTCGTCGTCCCCACCGAGATCCTCGACAAGTACGGCGCCGACGCCGTGCGCTGGCGCGCCGCGATGGCGCGCCCGGGACTCGACTCCCCCTTCGACGAGACCCAGATGAAGGTCGGGCGCCGCCTGGCCATGAAGGTGCTCAACGCCTCGAAGTTCGTCCTCGGCGGCGTCGGTGCCCACACCACCAGCCCCGCGGCGGTCACGCAGCCGGTGGACCTCGCGATGCTGGGTGCGCTCAGCCGCGTCATCGAGACCGCGACCGACTCGTTCGAGGCCTACGACTACACGGGCGCACTCGAGGTCACCGAGAAGTTCTTCTGGGAGTTCTGCGACGACTACCTCGAGCTGGTCAAGCAGCGGGCGTACGGCGAGACCGGTGACGACGGCGCCACCTCGGCCAAGGCCGCCCTGGCGCTCGCCCTGCACGTGCAGCTGCGCCTGCTCGCACCGTTCCTGCCCTACGTGACCGAGGAGGTCTGGTCGTGGTGGCAGGAGGGATCGGTGCACCGGGCGTCCTGGCCGACCCAGGCCGACCTCGGTGCCGCTGGCGCCACCAGCCCCGACCTGATCGCGGCGGTCGAGGCGACCCTGCACGGCCTGCGCGGTGCGAAGTCGCAGGCCAAGGTCTCGATGCGTACGCCGCTGGCCTCCGCCGAGGTCCGTGGTCCGGCAGCTCAGGTCGCGCTCGCCGAGCAGGCGGCTGAGGACCTGCGTGCGGTCGGACGGGTCGAAGGACCGGTGACGTTCGTGGCGACCGACGACCCGGAGATCACCGTCGTCGCCGTGGTGGCTGACAACCCCGAGGGCTGAGCCCGGCCGGCCGACCGCTCAGTCGGTCGGGCCGGGTCCCGGGGCGACCGCGCTGCCGGCGCTCTCCGCGTCTTCATCCTCCGCTGCGTCCTCGTCACCGGGGGTCGGCGTCGCGGACGGCGTGGGAGTAGTGGGCGTCGGAGCCGGGGCGTCGCCCTCGTCCGGCGCCGGGGTGGGCGACGGCGCGACGGGCGGAGTCGTCGGATCGGACGGCGGAGCCGGCGGTGCGGGACGCGCCTCGACGTGCTTCGGCTCAAGCTCCCGGCCTTCGTCATCAACGCCACCGAGCCTGCCGGGCACCACCAGCGCGGGACGCTCGTCGCCCTGCGGTCCGGGCACGGTGATGACCACCGGGCCGGTGCGCGGGGTCGGCTCCACGGCCGGGGCCGCCGGAGCAGCCGGCGGGCGGGGCTCGGGCAGGGTCGCGCGGCCGGCAGTGTGCCGCGCGGAGAACGGTGAGGAGCTCACACTCGGCGTGGGGGTCGTGGTCGGGGCAACGGCCACCGGGGCTCGCGCGGGCTCGGACGAGTCGAGCGAGGAGACCACGAAGGAGGCGCAGAGCGTGGCGACGGCAGTGAACGCCGCCAGCGGCGCCGCGTGTGCTGCGCGCATCTGCTCACCCCATCCGGTCGTGCCCGGATCCCCATTGTGCCTCGTCAGGAGGGGGTTGTCTCCTCGATGACGGAAGCGGGACCTGCGTCACGCTCCAGACCCCGGACAAACCGGGGAGAACCGATGCCGCGTCAGGCCGACTTCTTCTTCTTCGGCTCGGCCTCGCGCGGCACCAGGGTGGGCACGGCGTGGTCGTTGACCACCTCGGCAGTGACGACGACCTTCGCGACGTCCTCGCGGGAGGGGACGTCGTACATCACGTTGAGGAGGACCTCCTCGATGATGGCGCGCAGGCCGCGAGCACCGGTGCCCCGCTCCATCGCCTTGCCGGCGACGGCGAGGACCGCGTCCTCGGTGAACTCCAGCTCGACGCCGTCGAGCTCGAAGAGGCGCTGGTACTGCTTGACCAGCGCGTTGCGGGGCTCGGTGAGGATCTGCACCAGCGCCGGCTCGTCGAGCTTGTTGACCGAGGCGATCAGCGGCAGTCGGCCGATGAACTCGGGGATGAGCCCGAACTTCACGAGGTCCTCGGGCCGCACCTGGGCGAGCAGCTCCTCGGCGTCGCGCTCGGCCGCGGACCGCACCTCGGCGGCGAAGCCCAGGGTCTTCTTGCCGACGCGCTGCTCGATGATGTGCTCGAGCCCGGCGAAGGCCCCACCGACGATGAACAAGATGTTGGTGGTGTCGATCTGGATGAACTCCTGGTGGGGGTGCTTGCGGCCTCCCTGCGGCGGCACCGAGGCCGTCGTGCCCTCCAGGATCTTCAGCAGCGCCTGCTGCACACCCTCGCCCGAGACGTCGCGGGTGATGGAGGGATTCTCCGCCTTGCGCGCGACCTTGTCGATCTCGTCGATGTAGATGATGCCGGTCTCGGCCTTCTTGACGTCGTAGTCGGCCGCCTGGATCAGCTTGAGGAGGATGTTCTCGACGTCCTCACCGACGTAGCCGGCCTCCGTGAGCGCGGTCGCGTCGGCGATCGCGAACGGGACGTTGAGCATGCGGGCGAGCGTCTGCGCGAGATAGGTCTTGCCGCAACCGGTCGGACCGACGACCAGGATGTTGGACTTGGCGACCTCGACCTGCTCCTCCTTGGAGTGCTTGGCCGCGGCGGTCGCGCCGGCCTGAACGCGCTTGTAGTGGTTGTAGACCGCGACGGCCAGCGACTTCTTCGCCTGCTCCTGGCCGATGACGTAGGTGTTGAGGAAGTCGAAGATCTCGCGCGGCTTGGGCAGCTCCTCGAGGCCGAGCTCGCTGCCCTCGCTGAGCTCCTCCTCGATGATCTCGTTGCACAGGTCGATGCACTCGTCGCAGATGTAGACCCCAGGTCCTGCGATGAGCTTCTTGACCTGCTTCTGGCTCTTCCCGCAGAAGGAGCACTTCAGCAGGTCGCCACCGTCACCGATGCGTGCCATCTGTGACTCTTCCCTTCGGTCGTGGCCGGCCCGTCCTGGCCGAGATCAGTTCGACGGTACCCCGGATGACCCCGCCGCGTGGCGGGGACACACGAGTTGCGGTGTCCCCGCTCGCACGGGGTCGGCGCCGGTCAGACCAGCGCGGCGGTGGCCTTGCGCGACTCGAGGATCGAGTCGACGAGGCCGTACTCGACCGCCGCGTCGGCGGTGAGGATCTTGTCGCGCTCGATGTCGCGGCTGACCGTCTCGAGATCCTTGCCGGAGTGCTCGCTGATCATCTTCTCGAGCAGCTCGCGCATCCGCAGGATCTCGTTGGCCTGGATCTCGATGTCGGAGGCCTGGCCGTAGGTGCCCTCGGTGTAGGGCTGGTGGATCAGGATCCGGCTGTTGGGCAGCGCCATCCGCTTGCCGGGGGCGCCGGCCGCGAGCAGGATCGCCGCAGCCGAGGCGGCCTGCCCCAGGCACACCGTCGACACGTCGGGCTTGATGAAGCGCATCGTGTCGTAGATCGCCGTCAGCGCCGTGAACGAGCCGCCGGGCGAGTTGATGTAGATGGAGATGTCGCGGTCGGGGTCCATCGACTCCAGGCACAGCAGCTGCGCCATCACGGCGTTGGCGATGTCGTCGGAGATCGGCGTGCCGAGGAAGATGATGCGGTCCTCGAACAGCTTGGCGTAGGGGTCGATGCGGCGGATGCCGTAGGACGTCCGCTCCTCCCACTGCGGGATGTAGTAGTTCATGCGTCAGTCCTTAATCCGGGCCGGGCGGCCTTCGTCAGCGACTTCCTTCGCGCTGCCGATGACCTTGTCGATGAAGCCGTACTCGAGGGCCTGCTGGGCGGTGAACCAGCGGTCGCGGTCGGAGTCGCGCTCGATCTGCTCCAAGGTCTGGCCGGTGTGCTGGGCGATCAGCTCCTGCATGACGCGCTTGATGTGCAGCGACTGCTCGGCCTGGATCTTGATGTCGGAGGCCGAGCCACCCATGCCGCCGAGTGGCTGGTGCATCATGATCCGCGCGTGCGGCAGGGCGTAGCGCTTGCCGGGGGCGCCGGCGCACAGGAGGAACTGCCCCATCGAGGCCGCGAGGCCCATCGCCACCGTGGCGACGTCGTTGGGGATGTAGTTCATCGTGTCGTAGATCGCCATCCCCGAGTCGACCGATCCTCCGGGGGAGTTGATGTGGAGGAAGATGTCGGATTCGGGGTCCTCCGCGCTCAGCAGCAGCATCTGCGCACAGATCGCGTTGGCGTTCTGGTCGCGCACCTCGGAGCCGAGGAAGATGATCCGCTCGCGCAGCAAGCGCTGGTAGATGTGGTCGTCGAGGCCGTAGCCGCCGGCCGCGTTCATCTGCGGGGTCTGCGGGAAGCTGTTCACGGATCCGACACTAGCCGCCGGGACCGACGCACCCACGGGCAACCTGCCCGTGTTCGCCCACAGCGGAGACAGCCCCACACCAGCAGTTCAGTCGAGCCAGCGGTCGAAGGCGGCGTGCAGGCGCGGATCGTTGAGCAGGTGGAAGTGGTGCGCCTGCCCGAGGTGCAGTCGCTCCGCCCCGGGGAACAGCGTGCGCCCGCCGGGCTCGACGCCGTACGCCGACCGCTCGCGCACCAGCAGGTCCCCCGCCAGCCACCCGACCGGGTGCCGCGGGGAGCGGGTCACGGTCGCGGACACCAGCCGGTAGCGGGCGGACGGCAACGGCGCGACGTCCGCGGTCAGTCCGGCGACGAGGTCGCGCACCCCGGCGGATCGCCGATCGAGGAAGCGCCCGAAGGGCGCGGTCTCGGGTAGCCACCCGAGGCCGGTGCTGCCGTGCCCGATCCCGCGCGCGATCGGCGCGCCGAGGTGCGGCGTGCCCAGGGTGACGACGTCGCTGACGCGCTGGGTCCACGGGTCGGCGGCGTCGGTGGCCACAGCTCCGGCCGCGCGCATCACCAGCCCGCCCATCGAGTGCCCGACCAGGGTGATCCGCTCGACCGGGACCGGCCAGTGGTCCACAAGGTCTTGGAGCAGGGAGGACAGCGCGACGCCGTTGGCGCGCACACCGAGCCCGGTGTTGGCGCGCAGCAGGACCGGCGTCCATCCCTTCGCTGCGAACGCGGCGGGGTAGGTGGTGCCCACGACGTCGCGGGCGCGCTCCCAGTACGACTCGTTCTCACACAACCCGTGCAGCAGGACGGCGACCCGTCCGGTGGCGGCGGGATAGGCGACCGCCACCGCGGCGGCGTCGCGCACGTCCACGTCACCGACGCCGGGTGCGCGCACGGTCATGGTCAGCGCCAACCGCGGGTGGTCGTCGACCAGCTGGTCACCGATCAGCCCGTTGACCGCGGAGCGCACGAACCGGCCGCCCGCGCTGGCCTCCAACGGCGTGCCTGCACCCGTGCGCGCCCACCTGCCCAGCCCGCGGGCCGTGGCACGCAGACCGAGCCCGAGTCCGCCGTACACCGTCCGGGCGATCCCGGTGTGCAGGGCGGTCGGCACAGCAGCGGTCCGGCCGAGCACGCGCGTCACGGTCCGGTCGATCCGACGGGCCACCGCGAGGTGGGTGTCGCGTGCGATCCCGACGACCAGCTCGTCGACCGCCTCCGCAGCCAGCGCCAGCGCGTCGAGCACGGTCGGGCCGGGCGGCACGGGAACGGTCGTCATGGCGGGAGCGTAGACCCGCCGGTGGACGACTGTTCACTCACCGCGCCGTACCCGACCTCGTCGGTCCGGCCCAGCGGGGGCCTCAGCCCTCGTCGCTCTCCGCAGCCTCGTCGGTCTCGGCGGTCTCGTCGACCGGCTCGCCGATCGTGCCGTCGGGCTGGAGGTTCTTCAGGTCGACCTCGTTGCCGGACTCGTCGGTCACCTTCGCCGACTCGACGATGACGGCCAGCGCCTTGCCACGCAGCACCTCGGCCACCATGTCGGGCAGGTGGTTGTGCTCGACCATGTGGTTGATGAACTCCTGCGGGTTCTGCCCGGACTGCTGCGCACGGCGCATCAGGTGGTCGGACAGCTCCTGTTGGTCGACACCGATCTCCTCCTTCTTCGCCACGGCGTCGAGGAGGAACTGGGCGGCGACCGCGTCGCGGACGCGCTTCTCCAGGTCGGCCTCGAACTCGTCGATGGTCTGCTCCTCGGAGTCGAGGTAAGCCTCCATCGTCATGCCGGCGAACATCAGCTGCTGCTCGATGCTCTGGCGCCGGGCGTTGAGCTCGTCGGTGACCATCGTCTCCGGCAGCGGGATCTCGACCTGGTCGAGCAGCTTCTCCAGGGCCGCGTCACGGGCGACCGCCGCCTGCTCGAGACGCTTGCCCCGCTCCAGGCGGACGCGGACGTCCTCACGCAGCTCGGCGACGGTGTCGAACTCCGAGGCGGTCTGGGCGAAGTCGTCGTCGAGCTCGGGGAGCTCCTGCTCCTTGACCTCGGTGACGGTGACCTCGACCTCGACGTCCTGGCCGACCAGGTCGCCACCGACGAGCTGGGACGTGAACGTCGCGGACTCGCCGGCGGAGAGACCGCGCAGGGCCTCGTCGAGGCCATCGATCATCCCGCCCTTGCCGACCTGGTAGTTCATCTGGCTGACCTCGCCACCCTCGACGGGCTCGCCGTCCTGCTTGGCCAGCAGGTCGATGGTCACGAAGTCGTCGTCGCCGGCAGCGCGCTCGACGGTCGTGAGGGAGGCGAACCGCTCGCGCAGCGCCTCGACCTGGGTGTCGACGTCCTCGTCGGTGACGACCACGTCGTCGACGGTGACCTCGAGGCCGGTGTAGTCCGGCACCGTGACCTCGGGCTTGACGTCGACCTCGGCGGTGAACTCCAGCGACTTGTTGTCGTCGAGCTTGGTGATGTCGATCTCGGGCTGGGCGACCGGCTCGAGCTCGTTCTCGCGCAGGGCCTCGGTGTAGAGGCGCGGGAGCGCGTCGTTGATGGCCTCGTCGAGGACCGCGCCGCGACCGACCTGACGGTCGATGATCGCCGGCGGCACCTTGCCCCGGCGGAAGCCCGGGATCGTGATCTGCTGAGCGATGCGCTTGTAGGCAGCATCAAGACTGGGCTTCAGCTCCTCGAAGTCCACCTCGACGGTGAGCTTGGCCCGGGTCGGACCCACGGTCTCGACGGCGCTCTTCACAGATCTACTCCTTGCAGACTTCGATTGATTTCTCGCGGCTTCGGTTCGCGCGAGCAACAGGGGACGTTGGTCGGGGCGACAGGACTCGAACCTGCGATCTCCTGCTCCCAAAGCAGGCGCGCTAGCCACTACGCTACGCCCCGTCGGACGACCCCCGGGAGTCTAGGGCACGCGGGTACGCCGCCCCGAATCGCGGGCGGGCCCAGCGGCATGGCATCCTGTCTCCGGTCGTCGCGAGACGACCGCGCGGGTGTAGCTCAATGGTAGAGCCCCAGTCTTCCAAACTGGCTACGCGGGTTCGATTCCCGTCACCCGCTCCACCTGACCGGGTTCACCGCCCGGTTCGACCCGATCTTCGGCCAGGTAGTGCGCCAACGCCTGGCGAATGACCTCGGTGAGGGTCCTGCCCTCTGCCGCAGCCTTCGCGGCAGCCGCCGCGTGCAGCTCTTCGTCGACGCTGTAGGACCGTACGACGATCCCCTGCGCGCGACGGTTCGGCATCAGCCCTGCAGCGCCCGGCGCAGACCTGCGCGCGGGTGGCGGATGGGGGCACGCCGGGATCTTGACACGGTGCATTACACCGCTGGGGCAGGTTCCGCGTTTACGCCGTGTGACCTCAGGCACTCGGCGCGCTCAACGTCGGTGCAGCAGGACCAGCGCGCGGTCGTCGTCACTCGCCCCGAGCTGGGCGACGAGCCGCTCGGCCGCACCCTCGACGCCCTTGGTCAGCAGTCGCTCGGCGCGCCCGCGCAGGCGGTCGATGCCCTGGGAGTAGTCACGCAGCGCGGTCTCGACGAGGCCGTCGGTGTAGAGCAGCACGCTGTCACCACGCTGCAGCTTGCCGCGCAGGACCTCGTACGTCGCGTCGGCCATCAGGCCGAGCACCGGCCCCTCGGTCTCGAGCGTCGACCACCGCCCGGAGCCGGCCGAGAGCTGCAGCGCCGGTGGGTGGCCGGCCGTCCGCAGCTCGTACTCCCCGCTGTCGAGATCGACCGAGAGGTGCACGGCCGTGGCGAAGCCCTCCGGCCAGTCCTGGCGCAGGAGGTAGCGGTTGGCCGAGGGCAGGAAGTACGCCGGGGGCAGCGCACCCAGCAGACCGCTCAACGCACCCGAGAGCATGAGCGCACGGGTGCCGGCCTCCTCGCCCTTGCCGGACACGTCCACTACGACGAGGTCGAGGCGACGCCCCTCGTCGGCGAGGTTGGCGACGGTGAAGTCACCGGCGAACGGCGTCCCGCCGGCCGAGCGCAGCACCGACTCGGCGTACCAGCTCTCCGGCAGCCGCGGCAGACGCCCCTGGTCGGTGATCTGGTCACGCAGGTCGACCAGCATCGACTCCCCCCGGAACCCCGAGACGCCCAAGCGGGTGCGGCGGAACGACGACAGCAGCACGACCAGGCCGTAGAGGAAGATCACCGCGACGGAGACGCCCCGGCGCAGGTCGAAGACGTCCTGCAGCCACACGCACAGCGATAGCGCGAGCAGGACGAAGACCACGAACCACGGCAGCCGTCCCGGCCCGAGCAGCAACGTGCCGACCGCCAGCGGGAGCACCATGGTCGTCATCGGCACGGACTGCTGGAACGTGATCACGGCCCACGACAGGACGACGGTGCTCACCATCAGCAGCGTCAGCCACAGCGACTCCGCATGCACCGTACGACGCAGCCGGGCCGAGCGGCTGGTGCTCACGACGCGCCGCTGCACCGTGGCGGGTGCGGTCATTGCTGAGTCCTTGAGGGATCGGGGGGCACCGCGAACGGGTCGCCACCGGTGAGGGTCGTGGTCACTGTACGGCCCGGGGGCGGTATGCCGGCTGACATCGCGCACACCAGAAGACGTTGCGTGTTGCGAGCACATCTGTGCGCACAGGCCGCTCGCAGACGAAGCACGGCTGACCGGTGCGGCGGTAGACGTAGACCTCGCCGCCGTGGTCGTCCTGGCGCGGCGGCCGTCCCATGGCTTCGGGGGTGTGCTCGGGGCGGACCGTGTCGATGCGACCGGTGCGCACGCCCTCCTCCATCAGCCCCACCAGGTCGTCCCACATCGCCTCGAGGGTCCTGCGGCGCACGGCGGTGCCGGGGCGCAGCGGGTGCACCCGATGGCGGAACAGGACTTCGGCGCGGTAGACGTTGCCGACGCCGGCCAGCACGGACTGGTCCATCAGCAGCGTGCCGATCGGTGCGCGGCTGCGGCGTACGCGCTCGACCATCCGCTCGGGATCGGCGTCGGGGCGCAGCGGGTCCGGACCGAGCCGGTCGACGATCGCGCCCTGCTCGGCCGGCGTCATGAGGGTGCAGGCGGTCGGACCTCGCAGGTCGGCGTACGTCGCGCGCTCGTCGTCAGCAGCCACGAGCCGGAGCCGGACCTGGCCGACGGGCGCGGGCACCGACTCCACACCGGCAGTGATCGCGAAGGAGCCGTAGAGACCCAGGTGGACGTGCACGACCCGCTCACCGGTGAAGGTGACGAACAGGTGCTTGCCCCACGCCTCCGCGGACTCGACGGTGCTGGCGTCGAGCAGCGCCGCCTCGTCGGCGAACCGGCCCTGCGGACTGCTCACGCGCACCCCGCGCGCGGCGAAGGCGTCGGTCAGATCACGTGCGAGCCGGTGGAGGGTGTGTCCCTCGGGCACGTCACTGGTCCGTGCTGGTGTCCGTAGGCCCGGTGAGCGCCGACGCCGGGAGCGGCGGGAGGTCGCCGGTGGTCTCGTAGTCGGCGAGCATGCCGATGCGGCGGGTGTGACGCTCCTCGTCGGAGTACGGCGTGGCGAGGAAGGTGTCGACGAACGCCGTCATGTCCTCGAGGCTGTGCAGCCGGCCGCCGACGGAGATCACGTTGGCGTTGTTGTGCTCGCGCGCGAGCACCGCGGTCTCCTGGCTCCACACCAGCGCGGCACGGACGCCCTTCACCTTGTTGGCGGCGATCTGCTCGCCGTTGCCCGAGCCACCGATCACCACACCGAGGCTGCCCTGGGTGTCGAACTCGTCGGCGACGGCCTCGGCCGCCCGCAGGCAGAAGACCGGGTAGTCGTCGAGGGCGTCGTAGACGAACGGACCGTGGTCGACGACCTCGTGCCCGGCGTCGACCAGGTGGGTCATCAGGTGGTTCTTCAGCTCGAGGCCTGCATGGTCGGAACCGAGGTGAACGCGCATGCGCTCAGTCTCCCAGACCCGGGTGCAGGCGGAGGAATCCGGCCACCTGGTGCAGGAGCGGACCGGCGGCGTCGAAGACGGTGTCGTGGCGCCAGAACCCGTGGATCTGGCCGAGGTAGCGGGTCGCGGTCACGGCGACACCGGCATCGTCCAACCGGCGGGCGAGCTCCTCGCCCTCGTCGCGCAGCGGGTCGTGCTCGGCGGTGACCACGAGCGTCGGCGGCAGGGTCCCGAACGCCTCCGACCGCAGCGGTGCCAGGTCGGGGTGGGTGAGGTCGGCGGGTGTGGCGGCGTACTGCTCCCAGTACCAGGCGGCCTCGCGCGGGTCGAAGCCGTCGGCGGCGGTGCGGTAGGAGTCGAAGCCTGCCGACGGGTCGAGGAACGGGTAGATCAGCGCGACGGCGGCGAAGTAGCCGGGGTTGCGCAGCCCGGCCACCAGGGCGAGGTTGCCGCCCGCGCTGTCACCGTGGGCGTACGCCGGCTCCCCCGCTGCCGGACCGATCGTCCGTCCGCCCGCACCCGCAGCGAGCCAGCGCAGGACGGTGTCGACGTCGTCGGGCGCCGCCGGGAAGCGGTGCTCGGGCGGACGTCGGTAGTCGACCGACAGCACGGCCGTGCCGGAGGCGTTCGCCAGTCGGCGCGTGGCCGCGTCGTGGACGTCGATGTCGTGGAAGACGAAGCCGCCACCGTGCAGGTGGACCACGACGCCGGGACGCCGGTCGGCGGGCACGTAGAGCCGACAGCGCACGCCGTCGGCGTCGACGTCGGTGACCTCCTCGACGTCCTCGCGCGGCTGACGGACCGCCAGGTCGCGCGCCTGCTGGCGCGCGGCCGCGATGTCGCTCTCCCATACGGGCGGGTCGCCGGCCGCTGCGGCGACGGCCGCGCGTGCCTGCGCGAAGAGCACCACCTCAGCTGTCCTGCGCCTCGACGCCGAGGCGCGCGAGCTCCTCCTCGGCGATCGACGGGTCGAGCTTGGTGAAGACGGGCGTCGGCTTCTCGACCGTCGTCCCGGGCACGACCGGACGCCGCTCCCACGCGGGTGCGGTCGTGTAGTCACCGGTGATGATCGGGTACGCCGCGCCGTCGTCGAGGTCGGTGACCTCCTCGATGCGCGGCATCGGTGCGACGTCGCCGGCGCCGCCGAGCACCCGGTCGACGTCGTTGGCGCTGTGGGGCAGGAACGGCGCGAGAAGGAGGTTGCAGTCGGCCACGCACTGCGCCATCACGTGCAGCACGGTGGCGAGCCGCTCGCGCTGGTCGTCGCCCTTGAGCTTCCACGGCTCGCACTCGGTGACGTAGCGGTTGACCTCGGTGACGACCCGCATCGCCTCACCGATCGCCTGCCGCTGCCGGTGGTGGCGGATCAGGTCGCCCACGACGTCGAACCCGCGCTCGACGAGGTCGAGGATCGCGCGGTCGGCGTCGGTAAGCTCGGCGGCCGCGGGGATCTCGCCGAAGTTCTTGGCGACGAGCGTCGCCGTGCGGTTGACCAGGTTGCCCCAGCCGGCGACGAGCTCGTCGTTGGTGCGCCGGACGAACTCCGCCCAGGTGAAGTCGCTGTCCTGGTTCTCCGGACCGGCGGCGCTGATGAAGTAGCGCAGCGCGTCGGGCTGGTAGCGCTCCAGGACGTCGCGGACGTAGATCACGATCGACTTCGAGGAGCTGAACTTCTTGCCCTCCATCGTGAGGAACTCCGAGGACACGACCTCGGTCGGGAGGTTGAGCTCGCCGTACTCCCCGGGGTGCCCGCCACGCTCGCCCTTGCCGGCGTACGCGAGCAGCTCGGCGGGCCAGATCTGGGAGTGGAAGGTGATGTTGTCCTTGCCCATGAAGTAGTAGGACAGGGATTCTGGGTCGTTCCACCAGGCACGCCACGCGTCCGGGTCACCGGTGCGCCGCGCCCACTCGATGGAGGCCGACAGGTAGCCGATGACCGCGTCGAACCAGACGTAGAGCCGCTTCGACGGGTTGTCGCGCCAGCCGTCCAGCGGCACCGGGATGCCCCAGTCGATGTCGCGCGTCATCGCCCGCGGACGGATGTCGGCGAGGATGTTCTTGCTGAAGCGGATGACGTTGGGGCGCCAGGTGCCCGACGCCTCGCGCTCGTCGAGCCACTCCCCCAACGCCTCGGCCAGCGCCGGCAGGTCGAGGAAGAAGTGCTGGGTCTCGACGAACTCCGGCACCTCCCCGTTGATCCGGCTGCGCGGGTCGATCAGGTCGGTCGGGTCGAGCTGGTTGCCGCAGTTGTCGCACTGGTCGCCGCGGGCGCCGTCGGCCTTGCAGATCGGGCACGTGCCCTCGATGTAGCGGTCCGGCAGCGTGCGACCGGTCGAGGGCGAGATCGCGCCCTTGGTGGTCTGCTCGACCATGTAGCCGTTGCGGTGCACGGCGGCGAACAGCCGCTGGGCGACCTCGTAGTGGTTGCCCGTCGTGGTGCGCGTGAACAGGTCGTAGGACAGGCCGAGTGCGACCAGGTCCTCGACGATGAGCCGGTTGTTGCGGTCCGCGAGCTCGCGCGGGCTGACCCCGGCGGCGTCGGCGGCCACCAGGATCGGGGTGCCGTGCTCGTCGGTGCCCGAGACCATGAGCACGTCGTGCCCCGCCATCCGCATGTAGCGGCTGAACACGTCCGAGGGCACCCCGAATCCGGCGACGTGGCCGATGTGACGGGGACCGTTGGCGTACGGCCAGGCGACTGCGGAGAGAACCTTGCTCATGGGGGTCGATCCTAGGGCGCGCGCGACGCCCTCCCGACCGCCGGCCGCGATGGGGTACACCTGGGACATGACCTCCGCACCCCACTTGATCGCCGAGGACCTGCTGCTGCTCCTGCTCGACGACGAGACCGGCAAGATGGCGGCCTCGACGTACGAGAAGTCCGTCCTCGGTGGTGCGCTGCTCGCCGAGCTCGGCCTGGTCCGGGCGGTCGAGGTCGAGAAGGGTGCCGGGGTCTTCGGCCGCCAGGCCGTGGTCGTCACGGCCGACACGGCCCCGAGCGACCCGCTGCTCGCGTCCGCGTTGGAGACGGTCGCCGAGAAGCCCCGCTCCCCCGGCGACCTGGTGGACCGGCTCGGCAAGGGGCTCAAGGCGCGCCTGACCGACCGGCTCGTCGAGCGCGGCCTGCTCGAGCGCCGCGACGGCAAGGTGCTCGGACTGTTCCCCACCACGACCTGGCCGGCTCGTGACTCCGCGCACGAGGACGCCGTACGCCGTCAGCTCCAGGCCGCGCTGGGAGGCGGCGTCGACCCCGACGAGCGCACCGCGACGCTCGTGGCCCTGCTGCACGCCGTCGATGTCGTCCCGAAGGTGCTCGCGGTCGAGGGGATGCGCCGAGGTGAGCTGAAGAAGCGCGCCAAGGAGATCGCCGACGGCGACTGGGCGGCCAAGGCCGTCAAGGACGCCGTGGCCGCCACCACCGCGGCGATGACCGCGGCCATCGCCGCCGGCGGCGCGGCGGCGTCGAGCTCCTGATCAGTCGAAGTCGAGGTCCCCGGTGCGGGTGCGCTTGAGCTCGAAGAAGTAGGGATACGACGCCATCGCGACGGCGCCGTCCCAGACCTTGCCGGCCTCCTCGCCGCGCGGGATCTTCGTCAGCACCGGACCGAAGAACGCGACGCCGTCGATCGCCACGATCGGGGTGCCGACCTCCTGGCCCACCTGGTCGATGCCACGGTGGTGGGAGGCCTTGAGCGCCTCGTCGTAGTCGGTCGAGTCCGCTGCGTCGGCGAGCTCGGTCGGCAGACCGGCCTCGGTCAGCGCCTCCTCGATGACGGCGCGGTCGAACTCGCGACCCGAGTTGTGGCGGCGGTTGCCGAGCGCGGTGTAGAGCCGGCCCAGCGCCTCCTGGCCGTGCTGCTGCTCGGCGGCCACGCAGACGCGCACGGGACCCCACGCCGTCTTCAGCATCTCCCGGTAGTCCTCGGGGACGTCCTTGTCCTCGTTGAGGTAGGCCAGGCTCATGACGTGCCAGGTGACCTGGATGTCACGAACCTTCTCGACCTCGCCGATCCAGCGCGAGGTGATCCAGGCGAACGGGCACAGGGGGTCGAACCAGAAGTCGGCGTTGGTCATGCGTCCATGATGCGTCACGGCTCATCGCGGGCGGGCGACGACCACCGTCGAGCGCGGCGACCGGACCGGCGTGATCAGCGGTCGCCCGGCGTAGGCCACCCGCACGGCACGCGTGCCGGGCTTGAGGTCGCGGACGACGACCCGCGCGCGGCCGTTGCGCAGGTCGGCCTGCGCCGTCTGCTTGCCGACGCGGACCGTCACCGCACCCCGGACGTTCGCCACGCCCGGTGCGACGACTCGGATCCGCACCACCGCACGGCCCGGCTTGCCGATCGCCTTCACCCGCAGGCTCGGGTCGGTGACGACCCGGGCCGAGGGCGCCATGGTGTGGCTGAAGGTGCGGAAGTGCGTCTGCGTGATGGTGATCCGCGGACGGATGCGGGCGCCGACGTCACCGGGCTGCAACGCGTAGGTCTCACCGGTGACGCCGGTCGGCTTGCCGTTGCGCAGCCACTCGATGCGCACCTCGGCGGTCGCCGGCTCGACGGTGCCGGGCTCGACCCGCAGGACCTGTCCGCGGCGCGCGTCACCCGTCACGGCGAACCCGGACGCGGTGATGGTGCCGGCGAGCACGGGCTCGGTGGCGGCGCTGGCCGCAGCGAGGTCGTGGTGCGCGGCGGCACGCCAGGTCACCCGGGCGGTGACGTGCTTGCCGATCTGGGCCTGGCCGAGGGCCAGCGAGGTGCCGGTGGCACCGGGGATAGCAGCCCCGTCGGCGTACCACTGGATGGCCGGGCTCGGGGTGACGGCCTTGAACGGCGACGCTGCGGCGCCGGGGTCGACGGTGAGCGTGCGGTCGACCTCGGCCGTGCCGCTGACGGTCGGTGCCGCGACGGTGGTCAGCGTGCCGGGCTCGACTGCGGGCGTGGGTGCCGAGTCGGCGGTCGCCGCCCGATAGCCGGTCCGCTCGCCGATGATGCGGACCGCGATCTCCTTGCCCAGGTGGGCCGGGCGCGGTGCGAAGGTCTGCTTGTTCTGGTTCGGCAGGCGGGTGCCGTCGACGAACCAGCGGTACTTGTAGGTGCCGGCCGGGTGCCAAGCCCCGGGGTCGGCCTGCAGGGACGCGCCCACCGCCGGGGTGCCGATCACCTTCGGCGCGGCGACGTTGCTGACCGCGGCGTCGTTGAAGTGGATGAAGCCGTCGGGCCACCCCCGGCCGCTGGTGATGCGGCGCCAGCTGAAGTCGCCTCCCCAGCTGTCCTCGGAGACGATGATCTCGGTCGGCGACACGACCTGCTCGACGTACGCGACGTGCCCGCTCGCCCCACCCGAGGTGCCCTTGCGCCACCAGGCGATCGCGCCGACCATCGGCGTGGTGTCGGTGATCTTGGACATCGCCACACCCCAGTGGGTGGCGTTGCCCTCGCCGGTCCACGGGCGCTTGTTGGCCATGCCGCTCTGCACGAGGCGGTAGGCGGCGTAGTTGGTGCAGTTGTGCCCGCCGTACATCTGCCAGTACATCGTCTTCTTGGCGCTCACGGCCTTGTAGCCGGCGTGCGGGTAGCCGGCGCGCTGGCAGGCGTCGTACCCCTTGCACAGGTACGTCGAGGCGCTCGGTGTCGCCGCGCTCATCGCGTTGAAGCGGACGTCCTCCTGCGGTCGCGACGCGGTCGAACCGGCGGCTCCCGACGGCGCGACCCAGCCCAGCGTGGCCACCATGACAGCGACGATCCCCATGGCCGACGACGCGCGCAGCACCTTCCCCGCACTACTCACGGGGAGCATTCGACCACGGTTGCAAGCGCGACACGCCGGTGAGTCCCAATTTTTACTTTGGCATCACCTGTCGCGTGCGTCACGACCGTACCGTTGTCCCCACCCTCCCCGCCATCCCCGAAGGCGACTTCGGCACCGCCGGCACCAGCAGGCGACGGGTGACAGGATGCTGCCCATGCCTGGAACCAACCTGACCCGCGAGGAGGCGCAGACCCGCGCCCAGCTCCTCGCCGTCGAGTCCTCGACCATCGACCTGGATCTCACCGTCGGCGACAAGGTGTTCGCCAGCACCACCGTGCTGCGCTTCACCTGCCGCGAGCCCGGAGCGTCCACCTTCGCCGACCTCGTCGGCGCGACCATCGACGAGATCACGCTCAACGGCGTGCGTCTCGACGAGACGCAGGTCTACCGCGACAACCGGATCCAGCTCGACGACCTGCGCGGTGACAACGAGCTCGTCGTCCGCTGCCAGCTGCCCTACAGCCGCACCGGCGAGGGGCTGCATCGCTTCGTCGACCCCGCCGACGACCGCGTCTACCTCTACACGCAGTTCGAGGTGCCCGACGCGCGCCGGGTGTTCACCACGTTCGAGCAGCCCGATCTCAAGACGGTCTTCACCTTCACCGTCACCGCGCCCGCGCACTGGACGGTCGTCTCCAACTCCCCCACCCCCGCGCCTGAGGACGCCGGCACCGACGACTCCGGTACGCCGCGCGCCACCTGGCGGTTCGCGCCCACGGACCCGATGTCGACCTACATCACCGCGCTGGTCGCCGGGGAGTACCACGAGGTGCGCGACACCTACGTCGGCGCGCACGGCGAGATCCCGCTGGGACTGTTCTGCCGGCAGTCGAAGATCGCCGACCTCGACGCCGACGACATCCTCGAGGTCACCAAGCAGGGCTTCGCGTTCTTCGAGGAGGCCTTCGACCACCCCTACGCGTTCGGCAAGTACGACCAGCTGTTCGTGCCGGAATACAACATGGGGGCGATGGAGAACGCCGGCTGCGTGACCTTCCGCGACGAGTACCTCCCCCGCAGCCGCCAGGTCCGCTCGTTCTACGAGCAGCGCGCCAACACGATCCTGCACGAGATGGCGCACATGTGGTTCGGCGACCTCGTGACGATGCGCTGGTGGGACGACCTGTGGCTCAACGAGTCGTTCGCCGAGTGGGCCTCCCACCACGCCTCGACGAAGGCGACGCGGTACACCGAGGCCTGGACGGGGTTCACCAACGCCCGCAAGAACTGGGCCTACCGCCAGGACCAGCTGCCCAGCACCCACCCGGTCGCCGCCGACAACTACGACCTCGAGGCCGTCGAGGTGAACTTCGACGGCATCACCTACGCCAAGGGCGCCTCGTCGCTCAAGCAGCTGGTGGCCTGGGTCGGTGAGGAGGAGTTCCTCGCCGGGCTGCGCCGCTACTTCAAGGCCCACGCGTTCGGCAACACCGAGCTCGGTGACCTCCTCGGCGCGCTCGAGGAGGCCTCCGGCCGCGAGCTGCGCTCGTGGGCAGACGAGTGGCTGACGACCTCCGGCGTCAACACCCTCAGCCCGGAGTTCGAGCTCGACCCCGACGGCGCCTACACCGGGTTCGCCGTACGCCAGAGCGCTCACCCCGACTTCCCCACCCTGCGCCGGCACCGCATCGGCATCGGCCTCTACGACCGCGAGGGCGACCAGCTCGTGCGGCGTACGGCGGTCGAGGTCGACGTCCGCGGTGAGCGCACGGAGATCCCGGAGCTCGACGGACAGCGTCAGCCCGACCTCCTGCTGCTCAACGACGGCGACCTCACCTACGCCAAGATCCGCCTCGACCCCCGCTCGCTCGCGACGCTGGTCGACGGCATCGACACCCTCGACGACTCGCTGGCGCGCGCCCTGTGCTGGGGAGCGGCCTGGGACATGACCCGCGACGCGGAGATGAGCGCCACCGATTTCGTCGCCCTCGTCCTGAGGGGCATCGGCACCGAGAGCGACGTCATGGCAGTCACGCGGCTGCCGCTCTACGCGCGCGAGGCGACCGAAAGCTTCAGCCACCCCCGCAACCGTGACCGCGTGCGCGCGACGTGGGAGGAGGGGCTGCGCGAGCTGCTGCACGCCGCGGAGCCCGGCAGCGACCACCAACTGGCGTTCGCCCGCGCGTTCGCCTCGGCGGCGCGCAGCGACGCGGGTCTCGACCTGGTCGCCGGGCTGCTCGACGGCAGCTCCTCGGTCGAGGGCCTCACCGTCGACACCGACCTGCGCTGGACGCTGCTGGGCGCGCTCGCGGCTGCCGGACGCGCCGACGCCGATCGGATCGCCGCCGAGCTCGAACGCGACAACACCATCTCCGGCCAGGAGCGGGCCGCGGCCGCGCGGACGCTGCGTCCGCTCGCCGAGGCCAAGGAGGAGGCCTGGGAGCTGGCGATCGTGCGCGACGACGTCCCCAACGAGACCCAGCGCAGTATCGCGACCGCGTTCATGACAGCAGGCCAGGAGGAGCTGCTGGCGCCGTACCTCGAGCGCTATCTCGAGGCGGCCGAGACGCTGTGGGAGGCCAAGGGTGTGCAGCGCGCCTCGACTGCGCTCACGGCGATGTATCCGCGGCCCCTGACCGACGACGCGTCGGTCGAGCGGGTGCGGGCGTGGCTCGAGTCGTCCCCGGCGAACCCGGCGGCCAAGCGCTATGTGCGTGAGGGACTGGACGACGTCGAGCGGGCGCGCCGCGCGCAGGAGCGCGACGGCGCCTGAGCCGCAGCGAGCGAAGGGTCAGCCGCGGGCCTGCTGGGCCAGCGTCCGCAGCCCGCGGCTGATCCCGCCGACCAGGTCGCCGTCGGCGAGGTCGGCCTGCATCGCCAGGACGGCGAGGCGGACGTCCTCGTCGGTGAGGGTGCGGCGTACGACCGCCCCGGTCACCACCTCCAGGACCCGCGCTCCCGGGTCGACGAGCACGAGCACCGAACGGTCGGGCACCACGAGAGCGGCGTGCAGACGCTCTGCGAAGGCGCGGGAGTCATCCTCGGCCGGGCCGAGGTACACGGAGAACTCGAACCGGCTGACGGTCTCGGCCGAACGGATCGCCTGATCGAGAGCGACCCGCTCGGCGGCACCCAGCACCTCACCAGCGGGCACTGGCACCGCCGGTCTCCTCCGCGGAGGTACCGGTCGCGGCCTGGACGCCCTTCTGCGGGCCACCCATCCAGGTCTGTCCCTGGTGCAGCTCGACCGCCTTGGCGTAGCGCGGCGGCCGCGAGGCCGCGAGGTGCGCCAGCACCCAGATGACGAGGAACGCCACCAGCGGGAACACGAGCAGGACCAGCAGGAACTGCAGCCCGGACACCGATTCCGCGGTGTCCCAGCCCTCGGGGACCGAGGCGGACGCCGGGGCGACCGTGGCCAGGACACCGGTGAGGGTGAGCGCGGTCACGACGCCGGCACGGCGCCAGGCGCGGGCGGCGGGAGCGGGGAGGAAACGCATGGTCGTCACGCGTGCCAGGGTACCGCTGTCGGTTGGGCGACCGGCACCGGTCTCGTAGCCTCGCGTTCCATGGAACTGCCTGACGCGACTGCCTGTGAGCCCGACAACGCGGTCTCCTGCCGCCTCGTCTACCGCTGGACCGAGGACGACGCCCTGGCCTCCGCCGCGACCTTCCTGATCGGCAAGCCGCTGGCCGTCGTCGCGATCATCCTCATCGGCTTCCTCGCCCGCTGGCTGGCGCACCGGTTCATCGCCCGCGTCACTCAGCGCGCGGCCAACGGCACCGGCCCCGGTGGGGCGATCCACGGCCTCACGAAGGGCAAGCTCGGGCGCAGCGGTCACCGGGCCGACCTGCCCGCGTCCGCCGAGCGCCGGGTGCAGCGCGCGGAGACCATGGGGACGCTGCTGAAGAGCATCGCCTCGGGCGTCATCGCCGCGATCGTCATCGTCATGGTGCTGGCCGAGGTCGGCATCAACGTCGCGCCGATCATCGCCAGCGCCGGCATCGTCGGCATCGCCCTCGGCTTCGGGGCCCAGAGCCTCGTCTCCGACTTCCTCGCCGGGATCTTCATGATCGTGGAGGACCAGTACGGCGTGGGCGACGTCGTCGACCTCGGCGACGCCTCCGGCACGGTGGAGGCGGTCTCGCTGCGCGTGACGCGGCTGCGCGACGTCGACGGCACGGTCTGGTACGTCCGCAACGGCGAGATCCTGCGCGTGGGCAACATGAGCCAGAACTGGGCGCGCGCCGTCATCGACGTGCCGGTCGACTACGACGTCGACCTCGCCAAGGTCCGCCGCGTCCTGCAGGAGGTCGCCCACGACATGTGGGACGACGACGACTTCCGCGACGTCATCCTCGAGGAGCCCTCGGTGTGGGGCATGCAGACCCTCGACGCCTCCGGCATCACGATGCGGGTCGCGGTCAAGACCAAGCCGCTCGAGCAATGGGCCGTCGGCCGCGAGCTGCGCGCGCGGATCAAGACGCGCTTCGACTACGAGGACATCGCGATCCCCATGCAGCAGCTGTTGTTCAGCCGCACTCCCGACCCTGCCGACAAGGACGGGAAGGACGCCGGGACCGTCGACGCCGTCACCCCCAGCCCCGAGGGCTGACGGGGCGCGCCAGTTTCACTACACGTGTAGTGAAACTGGCGCTGTGTACACGTTCCAGCCGGCGTGTCGCGCAAGAACGTGTACAGAGTCGTCAGGCCAGGCTGGCGTTCAGGCTGATGTCGACGCCGGCGAGCGCCTTGCTCACGGGGCAGTTGGCCTTCGCGCCCTCGGCGAACTCCTGGAACTGCTCGGCGGTGATGCCCTCGACCTCGCCGGCGACGGTGATCACGATGCCGGTGATGCCGGTGCCGGGGGTCAGCTCGACCTCGGCGGTGGTCTTCAGCGAGGTCGGCGGGGTGCCGGCCTTGCCGAGGGCGGCCGACAGCGCCATGGAGAAGCACGATGAGTGAGCGGCGGCGATGAGCTCCTCGGGGCTGGTCTTGCCCCCGGGCTCCTCGGCGCGGGCGACCCAGGTGACGTCGAAGGTGCCGACGCCGCTCGACTCGAGGGCGACACGGCCGGAACCCTCGGCGAGGCTGCCCTGCCAGTTGGTGGTCGCGGTGCGGGTGGTGGGCATTGCGGGATGCTCCTTCGCGGTCGGGGAACGGACGGGGACCCGTCCGCTCGCGAGTCTCGCACGCCACGCGCCGCTGCCTCCCGGGCACGCTCGCCAACCGGTCACCACGCACAATGGCGGTGTGAGCTTCTACGAGGAGATCGGCGGGTACGACACCATCCACAAGATCGTGGAGGTGTTCTACGCCGGCGTCGCCGAGGACGAGCTGCTGCGCCCGATGTACCCCGAGGAGGACCTGGGGCCCGCCGCGGAGCGCTTCACCCTGTTCCTGTGCCAGTACTGGGGCGGCCCCACCACCTACTCCGAGCGCCGCGGTCACCCGCGGCTGCGGATGCGGCACGCGCCGTACGCCGTGACGGTCGCGGCCAAGGACCGCTGGCTGCACCACTTCCGTGCCGGGCTGGACGCCGCGGGGCTCACCCCCGAGCAGGACGCGCAGTTCTGGGACTACGCCGAGCACGCCGCGCAGTTCATGGTCAACACCTTCGAGGAGGGCGGCGACGTCGTCGCGGCCCCGGACGCCGGCGGGACCGGGCTCCAGCGCGACTGAGGCGGCACGCTGCACTGTGTACCGTCGCGGCGTGAGACGACCCCCGCTGCGCCGTACGCTCGCCCGCCTCGTCCTGCGCGCCGCCCACTGGCGGACGGTCGGTGAGGTCCCCGAGCGCGGCGTACTCGTGGGCGCGCCGCACACCTCCAACTGGGACTGGGTGCTGACGCTGCTCCTCGGCTGGTCCTACGGCATCCGCATCGGCCTGCTCGTGAAGGCGGAGTGGTTCCGCGGACCGCTGGGTCCGGTGCTGCGCGCGACCGGGGCGATCCCGCTGGACCGCGACAACCCCCGCGCCACGGTGCGCAGCCTGCTCGCCCAGGCCGAGGGCGAGCACCCGTTCCTCCTCGGCATCGCCGCCGAAGGCACCCGCAGCCGTGGGGAGTACTGGAAGTCCGGCTTCTACCGCATCGCCGAGTCCAGCGGCCTGCCGATCACCCTGGCGTTCCTCGATGTGCCCTCGCGCACGGTCGGGTGGGGCCCGACCTTCCACCCGAGCGGCGACGTCCCCGCCGACATGGAGCGGGTGCGCGCGTTCTACGCCGACAAGCGCGGGTTCCGGCCCGACAACTTCACTCCCCCGCGGTTGCGTGAGGAGGATCGGGCCTGAGCCCGCTGGAGCCTGAGTACGGCGGCGTGTGAATGCCGCCGCCGCGGGATACCTCCCCGCCATGGCACCCGCATCCTCGACGCACCACTCCTCGCGTCCCCTTGCCGCGGTCACCGGCGTTTCCAGCGGCATCGGTCTCGAGCTCGCCGTCCAGCTCGCCGAGCGCGGCTACGACGTCATCGTCGGCGCCGAGGACACGGCGCTGCAGGACGCGGCTGACCGCGTGCGCCAGTGCGGCGCCGAGGTCCGCACGGTCCAGTGCGACCTGCGTGAGGCACGCGGCGTCGCGGAGATGTACGGCGCGATCGCCGCGGACCGCCGTCCGCTCGACGTGCTCGCCCTCAACGCCGGCATCGGCGCGGGCGGCGCGTTCCTCGACAACGAGCTCGCCGACGAGCTCGCGATCATCGACCTCAACATCGTCTCCACCGTGCGTCTGGCGAAGCTGGTGCTGCGCGACATGGCGGCCCAGGGCGCCGGGCGGGTGCTGGTGACGTCGTCGATCGTCTCGGAGATGCCCGGCCCCTACCACGCGGTCTACAACGCCTCGAAATCGTTCCTGCAGTCGTTCGCCGAGGCACTGCAGGAGGAGCTGCGTGACAGTGGCGTCACCCTGACGTCCCTGATGCCTGGCCCGACCGACACCGAGTTCTTCGCCCGCGCGGGGATGCTCGACACCGCGATCGGCCAGGGCCCCAAGGACGACCCGGCCGACGTCGCCCGGCAGGGCATCGAGGCACTGCTCTCCGGTGACAGCCGCGTGACCGGCGGCGGCCTCAAGACCCGGGTGCAGGACATCGCCGCCAAGGTCACCCCCGACAAGGTCAAGGCCGTTCTGCACCGTGGGCTCGCCGAGCCCTGCAGCGGCGACTGACCCGCGAGAAGCCCTACAGCAGTGGCGCGAGCCGCGCGCGGTGGTCGTCGTCGAACGGCACCGCGGTCCCCGCCTTGCGGTCGAACCGGACGATCGTGACCTCGCCGCGCGCCTGCACGGCGGCGTCCGGATCCTGGCCGTCGCGGATCTCCGAGGCGATCGTCAGCGAGCTGCGGCCGAGCCGGGCGATCCGGGAGGTGACGAGGTAGGGCCGACTGCGGAACAGCACCGGGCGCAGGTAGTCCACGTCGGTGCCGGCGACGACCACCCACACCGGGGCATCCCCCGGCTCGCGCAGGGTGCTGAGGAACGCGACCCGCGACTCCTGGAGGTACTCGAAGTACTTCACGTTGTTCACGTGGCCGTAGGCGTCGACGTCGGACCACCGCACGTGCAGGTCGTAGCTCAGGGACTGCCCGCCCTCGGGCAGCGGCGCACAACGGCGTACGTCGGGGGCGCGCAGCGGCGGCGTCTGCTCGTCGAGGAAGACCCCCAGCACCTCACGCTCACGCACGCTGAGCCGGCGCGGGCGCTCCTCGGCGAAGACGTACGGCGTCAGCACGGATCGCGCCCGCAGGTAGACGGTGCGGGTGCCGTCGGGGTGCTGGTCGAACACCTCGTAGGCCATCGTGAACGTGGCGGCGCGCACCTCCGTCACCCAGGTCTCGACCAGGACCGGGTCGGGGCGGTAGGTCAACGGCGCGAGGTAGTCCACCTCGTGCCGCACCACCACCACACCCTCGGCCAGGTCCTCCCCGCCGCGCACCGGCGCGTGGTTGACCAGCATGTCGATGCGGGCCTCTTGGAGATAGTCGATGTAGGTGACGTTGTTGACGTGGGCGAGCATGTCCATGTCGGCCCAGCGCAACGGGCAGGAGTAGGTGTGACGCACCTATCGATCCTCCCAGAGGCTGCGACTCGTAGGCTGGTGGCATCCACCACAGATCGGAGTTACATCCATGCCCGAGGCAGTGATCGTCAGCGCGGCCCGCACCCCCATCGGCCGAGCCAACAAGGGCTCGCTGAAGGAGTTCCGTCCGGACGACCTCAGCGCGCTGATCGTCCAGGCGGCGCTGGACAAGGTCCCCGCACTGGACCCGAACACCATCGACGACCTCATCCTCGGGTGCGGCCTGCCCGGCGGCGAGGCGGGCAACAACATGGGCCGCAACGTCTCGGTCCTGCTCGGGCTCGACGACGTCCCCGGCACCACGATCACGCGCTACTGCTCGTCGTCGGTGCAGACCACCCGGATGGCGTTCCACGCCATCAAGGCGGGCGAGGGTGACGCGTTCATCTCCGCCGGTGTCGAGACGGTGTCGCGCTTCCAGTTCGGCACCTCCGACCACATCCCCAACACCCACAACCCCAAGTTCGACGAGGCCAAGGAGCGCACCAAGGCCTCGGCGGCCGGTGGCCAGGTGTGGACCGACCCGCGCGGCCAGGGCCTGCTGCCCGACGTCTACATCGCCATGGGCCAGACGGCCGAGAACGTCGCCTCGTCGCGCGGCCTCGACCGCAAGGTGCTCGACGAGTTCGCCGTCCGCTCGCAGAACCTCGCAGAGGAGCGCATCAAGGACGGCTTCTGGGCCCGAGAGATCACGCCGGTCACGCTGGCTGACGGCACGGTCGTCTCGGCTGACGACGGCCCGCGCGCCGGCGTCACCTACGACGCGATCTCCAAGCTCGACCCGGTGTTCCGTCCCGATGGCGTCGTCACGGCCGGCAACTGCTGCCCGCTCAACGACGGCGCGGCCGCGGTCATCGTCATGTCCGACACGAAGGCTGCCGAGCTCGGCCTCACCCCGCTCGCGCGGATCGTGTCGACCGGTGTCTCGGGTCTCTCCCCCGAGATCATGGGCATGGGCCCGGTCGAGGCCAGCCGACGCGCGCTGAAGCACGCCGGCATGACGATCGACGACATCGACCTGGTCGAGATCAACGAGGCGTTCGCCGCGCAGGTCGTCCCCTCGGCCGAGGACCTCGGTGTCGACTGGGACAATCTCAACATCAACGGCGGCTCGATCGCCGTGGGTCACCCGTTCGGCATGACCGGTGCGCGCCTGCAGGCGACGATGCTCAACTCGCTGGACTGGCACGACAAGTCCACCGGCCTGATCACGATGTGCGTCGGCGGCGGCATGGGCATGGCCCTGATCCTCGAGCGGATCTGATCCAAGACCGCTTCCTCAGCGCACTGGACGAACGAACGGCCCGTGACCTGCCCAAGCAGGTCGCGGGCCGTTCGGCAATGTGGTCGAAGATTCAACTACCTGTGCTTATCCTGGGCCGGTGAGCTCTTCCACGCCGCGCTGGCTCGAGCGCGACCAACAGCACGCCTGGCGCTCGTACGTCGTCGGCAGCACCCTGCTCCTCGCCAAGCTCGACCGCGAGCTGCGCGACGAGTTCGGGCTGGCACTGGCGGAGTACGAGATCCTCGTGCGGCTCTCCGAGTCCGACGGCGGCCGGATGCGGATGTCGGCGCTGGCCGACAGCATGTGTCACTCGCGCAGCCGGATCACCCACACGGTCAAGCGCCTGCAGGACCGCGGTGTCGTCGAACGGGTGGCGTACGGCGACGACGGGCGCGGGGTCGAGGCGGTGCTCACCGACGCGGGTCGTCAGCTGCTGGAGCGTGCGGCGCCGGTGCACGTCCACGGCGTACGCCGACACTTCGTCGATCGCCTCAGCGCCGACGACCTGGCCGCGGTCGGGCGCGCGTTCGGCACCGCGGCCGACGCGTTGGTCGCCGAGCACCCGGCCGCCGACATCCGCGAGGCGGGCGGCCGGGCGCTGCGGGGAGCCGTCAGTCGCGGGTGAGCCGGCGGTGGGTCACGCGGTGCGGCCGGGCGGCGTCGGCGCCGAGGCGCTCGACCTTGTTCTCCTCGTAGGCCGCGAAGTTGCCCTCGAACCAGAACCACTGCGCCGGGTTCTCGTCGGTGCCCTCCCAGGCCAGGATGTGGGTCGCGACCCGGTCGAGGAACCACCGGTCGTGGGAGGTGACCACCGCGCACCCGGGGAAGTCGAGGAGCGCGTCCTCCAGCGAGGACAGGGTCTCGACGTCCAGGTCGTTGGTGGGCTCGTCCAGGAGCAGCAGGTTGCCGCCCATCTTCAGCGTGAGGGCGAGGTTGAGCCGGTTGCGCTCACCGCCGGAGAGCACGCCGGCCTTCTTCTGCTGGTCGGGCCCCTTGAAGCCGAACGACGCCACGTAGGCGCGCGAGTTCATCTCGAAGTTGGCGACCTTGATGTGGTCGAGCCCATCGGAGACGACCTCCCAGACGTTCTTCTGCGGGTCGATGCCGCCGCGGCTCTGGTCGACGTAGGAGATCTTGACCGTCTGGCCGATCTTCAGCTCACCGGAGTCGGGCGTCTCGTTGCCGGTGATCATCCGGAACAGCGTCGTCTTGCCGACGCCGTTGGGACCGATCACGCCCACGATGCCGGCGCGCGGCAGCGTGAAGCTCAGGTCGTCGATCAGGGTGCGGTCGCCGAAGCCCTTGCTCAGCCCGTGGGCCTCGAGCACCACGTCGCCGAGGCGCGGGCCGGGCGGGATGTTGATGTCGGCGGTGTCGATCTTGCGCGCCTTGTCGGCCTCGGCCGCGAGCTCCTCATAGCGAGCGAGACGGGCGCGGCTCTTGGTCTGCCGGGCCTTGGCGTTGGAGCGGACCCACTCCAGCTCCTTCTCGAGCAACCGGGCGCGCTTGGCGTCCTTCTGGCCCTCGATCTTGAGCCGCTCCTTCTTGGTCTCCAGGTAGGTGGAGTAGTTGCCCTCGTAGCCGTGGATCGCCCCGCGGTCGACCTCGGCGATCCACTCCGCGACATTGTCGAGGAAGTACCGGTCGTGGGTCACGGCCAGGACGGCGCCGGGGTAGTTCTTGAGGTGCCCCTCCAGCCACTGCACCGACTCGGCGTCCAGGTGGTTGGTGGGCTCGTCGAGCAGCAGCAGGTCGGGCTGCTGGAGCAGCAGCTTGCACAGCGCGACGCGGCGTCGCTCACCACCGGACAGGTGGTCGACGAGCGCGTCCGGTGGCGGGCAGCGCAGGGCGTCCATCGCCTGGTCGAGGCGGCTGTCGAGGTCCCAGGCGCCAGCGTGGTCGAGGTCGGCCTGCAGGTCGCCCATCTCGGCGAGCAACGTGTCGAAGTCGGCGTCGGGGCTGGCCATCTCCTCGGAGATGGCGTTGAACCGGTCGAGCTTGCCCTTGATCGCGCCGACGGCCTCCTCGACGTTCTCCAGCACCGTCTTGCCCTCGGTCAGCGGCGGCTCCTGCTGGAGCATGCCGACCGTGGCGTCGGGGTCGAGGATCGCGTCGCCGTTGGACGGCTGGTCGAGACCAGCCATGATCCGCAGCAGGGTCGACTTGCCCATGCCGTTGGGTCCGACGACACCGATCTTCGCTCCGTGGAGGAACGAGAGGGTGACGTTGTCGAGGATGACCTTCTCCCCGTGCGCCTTGCGGACGTTGCGCAGCGTGAACACGTACTCAGCCATGGGCCGAACCCTACGGCCGCAGGTCCCGTGAGACCGAACCGGCCCGGCGGCCGCCGAGCGTCAGCCGACCGCGCCGACCGCCGGACCGGGATCAGGCGACCGACGCCGCCGGGCCCTCCACGCTCTCGGGCTCGGCCGTCGGAGCCGACGCCCAGGGGTCGCCGCCGTGGGCGGCCTGCGCGGTCGCCGGCCCGGCATCCGCGTCGGCGTACTCCTTGCGCGGCGTGCGGATGAACGCCGCGGTGCCGCGGTTGAGGTCGTGGCCGACGAAGCCGGCCTCCACCACCAGGGTCGTGGAGCGCACACCGTCGTCGCGCTGCCACTGGTCGGCCTGGAGCCGACCGCGCACGACGACCGGGTCACCCTTGCGGACCGAACGGGCGACGTTCTCGCCGAGCGTGCGCCAGGCCTTGACGTCGTACCACGTGGTCTCGCCGTCGTGGTACTCGTCGTTCTTCTTGCGATAGCGCGGGGTGCACCCCACCCGGAACTTGGTCACGGTGGCGGTGCCAGCAGTGTGGGTCTCCGGGTCGGTGCCGACCCAGCCCTGCAGGACGACGTAGGTGTCGTACATCGGGCGAACCTCCTGGGGACGGGAACAGTTGTCCCAGGGAGCCTCACCGACGGCGGTCCACCGCCGAGCCCGCGACCGCGGCGTTGGGGACAGTCGCGAGGAGCGGGCGCCTGGGGACCGCAGCCGGCCCAGCCCGATTCCCTACCGCAGCTCTACCGCAGCGCGGTGTCGAGTCCGGCGCGGGCCGCGCGGCAGCTGTCGAGCTCGGCCTCCACGGGCGCGATCACCAGCCGGGCGACAACCTCGCGCACCGCGGCCTCGAGCCGCGACCGTGCGCGTCTGCCGGCGGAGCGCGCGGCGAGGCCGGCGCTCAACGCACCCAGGACCGTCAGGGCGATGCCCGCCACCAGACCACCGAGGGCGAGCAGCACGGGCAGGGACATGCCCGCGGCCTGCGGGGGCTCCGGAGCGTCACCACCGGTCATGGGTACGACGGCCAGGTAGCCGAGCCAACCGACGCCGGCGAGCGCGGCCGTGAACGCCAGCACCTGCAGCAGCTGCAGCAGGCGCGACCACGCGGGCGGCCGGTCGGCTCCCAGGTCGACGCCGGCGACCGCTCGGTCGAGCGCGTCCTCCAGCTCGGGGAGGGTGTCGACGGACGCCGCGCGGACGGCGGCGGTCCACCGTGGCGACAGGTCGGCCGTCACCTCGTCGACCGTCTCCCGTACGGCGGTGTCGATGCGCGCGCGGTGCAGCGCGGTGACGCGGCCTCCCCCGCGGGTGGCGGCCGCGAGCGGGTCGCGGCGACGCGTGAACGCGGAGAACAGCGGCCAGTTCGTCGTACGGCGTGTGCGGTGGCGCACCGAGGCCTCGACCGCCTCGACGAGGGCAGGCACACCGGCGGCGTCGACACACGCGTCGACCAGCTCGGCCGAGCGCCGGTCGTCCAGCGCCGCAGTCGGTGCCGGACCGCTCACCTGCGACAGGTCCTCGGCTGCGACCAGCACGTCGGCGAGCAGGCGGGCGTTGACGGAGTCCTTGTCACGGACGCGGCGGGCGATGTGGTCGCGCAGCTCGTCCATCCCGGTGCCGTCCTTGGCCGAGGCGACGACGAGGGGGACGTCGTGCAGCCCGTCGGCGTCGAGCAGGCGCCGGCAGTCGGCGACCATCGCGTCGCGTCGGGCGAGCGGCACCTCGTCGATGTGGTTGAGCACGATCAGCATGACGTCGCGGTGGCTCGCGAGTGGCTTGAGGTAGCGGTCGTGGATCGCCGCGTCGGCGTACTTCTGCGGGTCGAGCACCCACACCAGCATGTCGGCGAGCGCGACCAGGCGCTCGACCTCGAGGTGGTGGGACACCTCGGTGGAGTCGTGGTCGGGCAGGTCAAGCAGCACCAGGCCCTGGAGGTCGCGCTGCGCGTCGCCGCGCACGTCCAGCGTGGAGTCCCGGCTGACGCGGTGACGCGGCGGGATCTCCAGCCAGTCGAGCAGCGAGTCGGCACCCGAGGCGCCCCACACGCACGCGGTCGCCCACGAGGTGGTGGGACGGCGGACCCCGACCGCGGCGATGTCGAGGCCGGTGAGGGCGTTGAAGGTCGAGGACTTTCCCGAGCCCGTCGCACCGCCCAACGCGACGACGGTGTGGTCGGACGACAGCTGCAGCCGGCGTCCGGCGCGCTGCACGACGGTATCGGCGTGGTCGAGCTCGGGGCCGTCGAGTCGCCCGCGCCCTGCGGCGACGGCACTGTCGAGTCCGGTGACCCGGGCGGCGACGGACGAGCCCCCGCCCAGCAGTCGTTTGGCCCGCTCCATCAGTCCGGTCACGCATATCCCCCTTCGGGCGCGGCGAACCGCACGTCGTCCACGCGGCGCGTGGCATCGCGCAGCCGCTCGGCCGCGGTGGTGTCCACGCCGAGCTCGTCGAGCACAGTGTCGAACCGGGCGCGCTCCTCGTCGAGCAGTGCGCCGACCCGGCGCTCGAGGTCGCGGCGGGCGCGCTCGGCGAGGCGGCGTACGGCCTGGTCGCCGAAGACCGCCTCCAGGACCTTCTGGGCGACCGCGGCAGTGCCTCCGGCGACCCCGACCTCGGCGCCGGTGACGCCGCCGGTGCTGGCGAAGACCACCATCATCAGCGAGACGCCCAAGCCGTTGACGCCGAAGGCGAGGAACCGTGCGGTGCCGCGCTTGCCGGCACCTTCGGCCCGGACGAGCTCGAGGACACCCTCGTGCCAGGCACGCACCTCCGCGTCGACCCGGCGACGCAACGTGCGCGAGGCACGGCCGAGTTCCGACGGCACGGAGTCCGACAGTGCGACCCCGGCGTCGCTGCCGCGCCAGGCGCGGTCGGCGTTCTCCGCCGCGCGCTCGGCGTGCTCGAGGATCAGCGACTCGAGCCCGGACTCGACCGCGACCGCGACGCGCTCGATCTGCTGGGTCCGGCCCCGGATGCCACCGACGACGCGGTCGCGCAGCTGGCTCACCCGGGACTCGAGCGCCTTGAGCAGGTCACCGGTGCCGACGAACTCCTGCCAGCGCATGAGGACCTCGCCGCGCAGGAGGTTGCCGCTCGTGATGGCCTCGTCGATGTCGCGCTGGGCGGCGTCGTACGCCGTGTCGACCGCCTCGCGGAGCCGGGTGACGACCGTGGCCTGCTCGGCCAGGGCGTCCGCGAGCGGGTGGGTGCGCCGCGACAGGCTGCGGATGGCGCCGTCGAGGGTCTGGCGCACGACGGCCGCCCGTGCCCCGGCGTCGGCGGCGAGCATCTCCAGCCACGCCCGGATGTCGGCAACGGCCTCGGGGGGCAACAGGCCCTCGTCGTCGACCGTGCTCTCCGGGACGGCGAAGAGCGGGGAGTCCCGCAGACCGCGTGCGGTCAGCATGCGCGCGAGGTGGCCGCTGACCTCCGCGAGCGCGTCGGGCGGGGTGCGGTCGAGGACCACCGCAACCGCGGTGCTGCGCTCGGCGGCCGACTTGAGGAACTCCCACGGCACCTGGTCGGCATAGCGGGCGGCCGAGGTGACGAACAGCCACAGGTCGGCGGCGGCCAGCAGCTGCGAGGCGAGCAGCCGGTTGCGCTCCTCGACGGAGTCGATGTCGGGGGCGTCGAGGATCGCCAGTCCCGGCGGCACGTTGTCGCTGGCGACCAGCTGCAGCCTGCCGGTGTCCATGCTGGCGTCGGGGGTGCGCTCGAGGTCGGGGAGGATGCGCGACTGGTCGAACCACGCCACATCTGAGGGATGGTGGACCAGCACCGGGGAACGCGTCGTCGGACGCAGCACGCCGGGCAGTGACACCCGACCGCCGACGAGGGAGTTCACCAGCGTCGACTTGCCGGCGCCGGTGGAGCCGCCGACGACGGTCAGCAGCGGCGCGTCGATCTGGATGAGCCGCGGCAGGACGTAGTCCTCGAGCTGAGCGAGCACCTCGGTGCGGACGCTGCGGTGCGCGGCGATCCCAGGCGTCTCGAGCGGCAGCGGTGCCTTGCGCAGGACCTCGCGCAGCCGCACCAGGGCGGTGAGCATGTCGGTGGTGGCGTTGGTCGCCGTCATCGCGCGCTCCCTCCCAGGGGCTGGGCGACGCCGGTCGGCGTCGGTCCGGGCCAGATCACTGCGGGGCGCAGTGCCTGGAGCTGGTCGACCAGCTCCTGTCCGCGCGCCGCGAAGTCGGCCGGGGCGACGTTGCGCAGGTAGCGGTCGTGCAGGAAGCCCAGCTCGGTGGCGGTCGCCTGGAACTCCGCGACCGTCTCGGCGGCGGCCTTCCCGCCCACCTGCCGGGCGTGCCGGCGCGCGGCGTACCGCGCGGGCAGCCGGACCAGCCACGGCACCTCGTGCGGGAGCACGAAGCCGCGGCGTACGCAGTCGCCCAGCGAGCGCGTGAGCATGAGTCCCTCGCGCCGGCGCACCCACAGGGCGAGTCCGACGACGATGAAGAACGCGGGGACCATGAGGAACACGTAGGTGATCAGGAACCCGGCGCCCTCGGCGTAGAAGACCGAGCCGTTCCACAACGCGTGCGTGGCCACGGCCACGGCGTACCCGACGACGGGCGCGACGATGCGGAGCGCCCGCGAGGCGGTGTAGCAGGCCAGTCCGACGCCGATGCCGATGAAGACCGTGAAGAAGGGGTGCGCGAACGGGCTGAAGATGCCGCGGACGACGAAGACCGCGGTGGTCTCCTCGAGCCCACCGGGGCCGGTGCCGTCACCGACGTACGCCGCGGCGTAGTAGAGGATGTTCTCGGTGAAGGCGAACCCGATGCCGACCATCCCTGCATAGACGACACCGTCGAGGACCCCGTCGATCTCGTGGCGGCGGAACCACAGCAGCAGCAGGATGAACAGTCCCTTCGCGGCCTCCTCGGTGAACGGCGCGACGAGGGCCGCGGACACCGACTCGGGGCGGCCGAAGACGACGGCGTCGACGACCTGGAACACCAGCGCGACCGCGGTCGCGACGAAGGCACCCCAGCCGAGGCCCGCGAGCAGGAGTCCGCGCGGCTCGGGCTCGTAGCGGTCGAGCCACATGAACGAGGCCACGAGCGGCCCGACCGGGACCGCGGCGAGCAGCACCCCGAGCACGATCGCGTCGGGCGCGCCGACGCTGACCAGGACGATCGCCATGACCGCAGCACCGAGCAGCATCGCGACGGCCACGAGGACCGTGAACGCAACACTGTGACGGCGGCGGACGGGCATGGCCAGAACCCTATCGGTCAGCGCCTGCGCGAGACGTAGGCTGGAGCGATGAACGAGGAGCCGCGTACCGAGACCCACGATCCCGCCGTGCCCGAGGCCTACGCCGCGTTCATGCGCACCGGCTGGGGCGACCGCGAGCTGGACCTGCCCCGGCACCCGGTCGCGGAGCGCGCTGCGGAGCGCCGGCAGCGGCTGGCGGAGCTGTTCCCGGGCGAGCGGCTGGTGATCCCGGCCGGCGGCTACAAGGTGCGTGCCAACGACACCGACTACCGCTTCCGGCCCGAGACCGCTCACACGCACCTGTCCGGCAACCAGACCTCCGACGCCGTGCTGGTCGTCGAGGACGGCGATGCCGTGCTCTATGCCCGCCCGCGTTCCTCGCGCGACACCGACGAGTTCTTCCGCGACCGGCAGTACGGCGAGCTGTGGGCCGGGCGGCGGCCCTCGCTCGGCGAGCTCTCCGACTCGCTCGGCATCGAGTGCCGCCACCTCGACGACCTCGACGCGACGCTGCGCACCCCCGGCAAGACCCGGGTGCTGCGCGGGGTCGACGCCCGCGTCGACGCCGCCGTCGAGCCCGACGAAGGTCAGGACCGCGAGCTCGCGCGCGTCGCCTCCGAGCTGCGCCTGGTCAAGGACGACTGGGAGGTCGCCCAGCTGCAGGAGGCCTGCGACATCACCACCCTCGGGTTCGAGGACTGCGTCCGCGAGTGGGACCGCGTGCTGGAGATGGGCGAACGCTGGATCGAGGGCACGTTCTTCCGGCGCGCCCGGGCGATGGGCAACGACATCGGCTACGACTCCATCGTCGGCGGGGGCCGGCACGCCACGACCCTGCACTGGATCGAGAACTCCGGACCGATCGTGCCCGGTGAGCTCGTGCTGCTCGACATGGGCGTCGAGGCCTCGAGCCTCTACACCGCCGACGTCACTCGCACCCTGCCCGTCTCCGGCACCTGGACCTCGCTGCAGCGCGAGCTCTACCAGCTGGTGCTCGCCGCCCAGCAGGCCGGGATCGACGCCGTACGCCCCGGTGCTCGGTTCCTCGCCGCGCACGACGCCGCGATGAGCGTGATCGCCCACGGGCTCGACGACATGGGCCTGCTGCCCGTCCCCGCCGAGGAGGCGCTGTCGCCAGACTCCAAGGTCTACGCCCGCTGGACCCTGCACGGCACCAGCCACATGCTCGGGATGGACGTGCACGACTGCGCGCGCTCCGCACCGGAGACCTACCCGCGCGGCGACCTCGCCGAGGGCATGGTGCTGACCGTCGAGCCGGGGTTGTACTTCCAGGAGGACGACCTGCTCGTGCCCGAGGAGCTGCGCGGCATCGGCATCCGGATCGAGGACGACATCCTCGTCACCGCCGACGGCCCACAGAACCTCTCCGCGGCGCTCCCCCGCGAGCTCGACGAGGTCGAGGCGTGGATGGACCGGCTGCGCAGCGGGAGCTGAGCAGTCGGCATGCGCGTCGTCTACTACACCGCAACCACCCTCGACGGCTTCATCGCGACCGAGGACCACTCGCTGGACTGGCTGCTCAGCCGGGAGATCGACCAGTCCGGTCCGGGCGGCTTCGAGCCGTTCGCCCCCACGATCGGTGCGATCGCGATGGGCGCCAACACCTACGTGTGGCTGCAGGAGCACGGCGAGGCGGAGCAGCCGGGTGGCGACCCCTGGCCGTACGACGTCCCAGCGTGGGTCTTCACCCACCGCGACCTCGAGCCGTTCCCGGGCAAGGACATCCGGTTCACGAGCGCATCGGTCACCGAGGCCATGCCTGAGCTCGCCGCAACGGCCGGTGACCGGGACCTGTGGATCGTCGGCGGGGGCGGGCTCGCTGCGCAGTTCGCAGAGGCCGGGGCGCTCGACGAGGTGCAGGTCGCGATCGCGCCGGTGACGATCGGCGCGGGTGCGCCGCTGCTGCCCGCACACGTCGAGCTACGGCTCGAGTCGGTGTCGCAGAACGGCGAGTTCGTGGTGGCGACGTACGCCGTCGTGCGCTGACGCGTTGAACGCGCCGGTCGTGATCCGCCCGCAGCGCGCTGACCTGCGAGTGCCTCACTAGACTCCTGGCCGGATCGCGGGTGGCCGGGTGCGAGATGTTCGGACTCGTTGCGAGGTTTCTCCCGATCCGCGCCTCCGTAGCTCAGCTGGATAGAGCAGCGGCCTTCTAATCCGCCGGTCACAGGTTCGAATCCTGTCGGGGGCACCGATGTCAGCGTCCCACTCGAGGATCGCAGTCACCACGTGGCTGTTGCGAAATGGGGTCGTGGCGGTCGGTGACTTCGGGTCGTGGGGTCGAGATCATGGGGCGTGGCTCGTTCCTATCGCCCGGTGATCCGGGATCAGGAATTTCTTCTCCCGCCGAACATGGCGGACTGGCTGCCTGAGGACCACCTCGCGTGGTTCGTCCTCGACGTGGTCGAGCAGCTCGACACCGCGCGGTTCCACGCTCGTCGACGCACGGGCGGCGTGGGCCGGGCGGGTTATGACCCGGACATGCTGTTGGCGCTGTTGATCTACGCCTACGCGGTCGGCGAGCGGTCCTCACGACGCATCGAGCGACTGTGCAGCGACCACGTGGCGTTCCGGGTGTTGTGCGGCCAAGACGCCCCCGACCACACCACGATCGCCCGGTTCCGTGCCGAGCACCACGACGCGGTCATCGACTTGTTCGCCCAGGTGCTGCGGTTGTGCGCAGATGCCGGGATGGTCAAGGTCGGGGTGGTCGCGATCGATGGCACCAAGATCGCAGCGAACGCCGCGCGCTCAGCCCTGATCCACCGACGTTGTTTCTGTAGTGGTCGTTCTCGGCGCTGGCGGGTATCGCGGCGTCGTGGGCGTGCGGGACCTGCCGGTCTACGCCGGTTCTTCCACTTCAGGGTCCTCGGTTGCGCCCGTGCTGGGCTGGATGGTCACGTCGTGGCGGGTGTTGGTGGTCCGGTCGCGAGCGCGTGGAGGGTGTCCCACTGCTCTGCCCAGGGCCATCGGATCGGGAGGTGCAGGATGAGTCGGCGGCCGGTGGCCGCGATCCGGGCGGGGATGTTGATGATCCGCTTGCGCAGGGTCGCCCATCGGACCTTGGCCATGTTGGCGGCGACGGCGGTGGCACGGGCGATGTTGAACGCGATCACTGCGAGCGCGACCCACGCGGCGTTCGCCGCGTACTTCCCCGACGGCAGGTGCGCCAGGGCGCCGTCCTTGAGTTCGGCGATGACCTGCTCGACGATCGCGTGGTCACGGTGAGCCTGGTCTGCCTCAACGATGTCGAGGGTGGAGTTGGTGATGAACGCGTGGTGCCGGTAGCTGGCGAACAGCTCACCTTGTTCGGTGCCGTCGCCGGCGAGGGCCTGGAGCCGCTTGACCCGGCGCACAACCAGCCGGCAGGCCACGTGCTCGGCCTTGCGGCGGCCGGTGAACGCCACGAAGGCCACCTCGGCGACCTCCGCGTCGGAGATCCAGCGCTGCTCTGTCTCCTCCCAGATCGCGTTCGGATACTTGATCGGTGTCCATGCTTCTTGGTCGATGCCGGTGATTGCGGCGCTCACGCTGGGGGTCATCCGGGCGGTCACGGAGAACCAGGTCTTCGCGCGGATCGCGGTCCCGACGAAGGCCCATCCGTAGTAGGCCGAGTCGGCCCGGCACAGGATCGGGCCCTTCACGCCCGATGCACGGGCGGTGCCGATGGCCTGGGCCAGCAGCCGGCCGGCACCCGCTGCGGACGCGGTGTTGCCCTTGCGTAGCCGTGCCCGAGCGATCACGGGCGCGCTCAACGGCGTGGAGACCGTGGCGAGCTGGATGTTCAGCCCCCGCACCCGGGAGTAGCCGTAGGCGGCGCCTTGCTTGGCATAGCCGTGGACCTCGCGGATCGTGTCATCGACATCGATGAACGCGGTCTCCTCAGCGGCATCGCCGCCAGCGACCAGTCCTGGAACCCGGTCGGCGAGGCCGGCCAGGAGCCGGCCACCGACCGCGTCGAGCTGCTGCACGTGCCCGTGGGTGAAGGAACGTAGGAACGTGCCCAGCGTGGAGGGTGCCCGCACCCCGCCGAACAGCCGACCCATCCCGCCGTGCCGGAGTAGGTCCAGGTCATCGATGCTGTCTGCGCCCGCGAGCATCCCGCCCACCACGCTGGTCGCCTTCGTCGCCGCATTCGGCGAAGGCACCGTCAGTCGCTGCGCGAGGAGATCGTGCAGGCCGGCCGACTCGGCCAACCGAAGCGCCGGAACCAGACCTGCGGCCGACACCAAGTTCGGATCATCGAAGACGGGCCTGATCGTGTGAGAGGCTTTCACTTACGAGGTGTCCCTTGCTCGGCCCGGAATCGTGTGTGTGGTAACTCCGATTCTCTCGCCCAGCAAGGGCATTCTCGTTCTACGCCACGCTCAACTCTCCACCCATCGGTGGATCAGGGCTCAGCGAACCGGTCCGCGGACTGGGTGCGTCAACAAGCCCAACGCGTCGCGGCCGAGGTGGTCGCCGAGGCTGAGCAGACCGACGCCCGCGAGGATGCCGAGGACGACTCTGATCGGCTCCCGCCGCAGTTCGCCAACCGCAAAGACCGTGCGGCAAGCATCAAGAAGGCCCTCGATGAGCTCGATCGTCGTCGCGGTGAGGAGGCCGAGCAGGACCAGGCCGACCGGGTTCGTGCTGAACAGATCCTGGCGCGCGCTGCCACCGAGGCGATGCCGGGACCGGTCCCAGCCGGGGTGGACCCGGTGGCCTATCACCGGGCGCGGATCAGCCGGTTTCAACGGCTGCTTGCCGAGAACGAGACGGCGCCGGGCCAAACAGCTGCCCGGGTCCGGTTCGACGCGCGCAAGGCCCTGGAGCGAGCTGAACAAGCACTCAACGAGGCTGAGGCCGCAAGCGCCGCGGGCGAGGTCGATCTGCGCGGCCCGCGTCGCCGCGCGCGTGATCGTCGAACGGCACGGGCACGCGCCCGCGGCGGCCAGGGAGAGGTGGTCAACACCACCGATCCTGAATCACGGTTGATGACCGAGGGCGCTGGTGGCGGATCGGTGCAGGGCTATAACGCCCAGATCGCGGTCAGTGACGACCACTTCATCGCTGGGATCCACGTGTCTCAAGAGGCCAACGACACCGGCTGCTTCACCCCGACGCTGAACGAGGTCACTGCCCAAGTTCGGGCGTTGGACAAGCAGATCGATCTGGTGCTGGCCGACGCCGGCTACTTCACCGACGACAACCTCACCACCACCGGACCCGAACGGTTGATCGCACCGGGCAAGAGCCGCGATCTCCACGCCGATGCCGCTCGTCGACCAGCCACCGGCCCGCGGTCAGAGGAGGTCTCGGTCAAAGACGCAATGCGTCACCGGCTGCGACAACCCCAGAACGTTGAACGCTACAAACGTCGCAGCGCCACCGTCGAACCCGTCATCGCCCACCTCAAAGAACAAGTCGGCCTACGTCGCTTCGCTCAACGCGGCCTCGCCGCCGTGACCGCCGAACTCCACCTCGCAGCCGCAGTCGTCAACCTCACCCGCCTCCACCGAGCACAAGCAGCCACCGGCTGACCCCGCAGGGGCAGGCCCAGGCGCCGCCCCCGCAAACAGGTGACAGCGCGACGCCACCACGCGGGCCCGCACGGGCTCACTCAATTCGCGACAGCCACCACGTGACTGGGATCCTCGAGCAGGGCGCATCCGGCTACGCGGTGACGAGTGCGGCGAGCTGTGCGGCGGTGCGATCGACCCACTGCGCGTCCGGAGCCCCGCGGCGCAGCGAGCCCGCCAGGTAGGCGCCGAGGACGAGGTCGAGCAGCAGGTCGGGGTCGAGGTCGGCCCGCAGGTCGCCTGCGGCGATGTCGGCTTCGACCAGCTCACGCACGGGCGCGAGACCGCTCTCCAGCGACGCACGCAGAGCCGTCGCGAACTCCGGGTCGCTCCCCGTGAGGACGGCGGCCACGCCACCCGGCCCGACGCCGGACGCCAGCACCTCCCCCGTACGCCGCAGGACCCACGCGAGGTGGTCGCGCACGGATCCCGGTTCGGGTGGCGCGCCGGCGGCGGTGACGGGGTGGAGGACCGCGGCGAGCAGCTCAGCGCGGTCGCGATAGCGCCGGTAGATCGTCGTGCGCGCGACGCCGGTCCGCGCGGCGACGGCGGCGACGTTGACCGCTCCGGGTCCCTGCTCCCGCAAGAGCGCCAGCGCCGCCTCGCGGATCACCTCGTCGGTGCGAGGTTGGCGCGGCCGTCCCCGCGGACCAGGACCCTCGGCGGCGGGGTCGGCAGCGTCACTCATGCGGGGAATTCTTCCGCACTTCTTTTCGCTACACTAGGTGTATCGGAAAGAATGCGACCCGGCGCCGCCGGAGAACGGAGCTCCTCATGGAATTCCTGCCCTACCTGATCTTCATGGTGGTGGTGGCTCTCGCCGTCGCCATCACGACCTTCGGCATCACCACCTGGGTGTACGTCCAGGGCAACAAGGACGAGGACGACACGAAGTCCCCGACGGCCACGCGCACCGACCGGGAGATGGCCACCTCGGGCGCTCGCCGCTGACCTATCCGGTGGGGCACTGACCCGCTACCCTCCCCAGGGTGCGTCCCTCCCGCCCGTTCTCCCTGTCCTTGCCTGGGCGCGAACGCGGGGGCTCCGTACGCGCCACCTCGGTCACGAGGCTCGCACTCGTCACCGTCGTGGCCGTGCTCGTGGCGACAACCGGTGCACAGCCGGTCGCTGCCGGTCAGGAGGATCGGCAGGAGGCACTCCGACCGGCGGCCCTGGAGCATGACCGGCCCCTGGGCACTCCGCGCCCGCGCGAGCTTCACGTCATGTCGCTCAACGTCCTCTACGAGTCGACGTTCTTCAACTTCAAGCCTTCCTGGTCGGCCCGCAGACCCGCGCTACGCGGCGTGCTCAAGCGCGCGCGGCCGCACCTGATCGGAACCCAGGAAGCCACCGAGCGGCAGGTCGACCACATCAGCAGCGACCTCGGCAAGCACTACCGACAGGTGGTCCGCACGCCCGCCGGCACCTCGTGGGCACTCGCGATCTTCTACGACAAGCGACGTCTCCGCCCCCTCGAGTCGGGCCTCATTGCGCTGCCGTCGCGACGCATGCTGTTTGGCGCCTGCTGCCGTCGAGCGGCTCTGTGGACCCGCTTCGTCGACAAGAAGACCGGTCACCGCTTCGTGCATGTCAACACTCATCTCGAAGCCTTCTCTGCGGACGCTCGCGCCGAATCGGCTCGGATCCTGCGCCAACGGGTCGAACGCATCGCCCGTCGAAAGCCGATCGTGCTCACCGGCGACTTCAACGAGCCGGCACGCGCAGGGAGGCCCGTCTACGTCCACCTCGTGCGTTCTCGATGGGTACGCGACAGCTGGCGGGCTGCTCGGGTCCGCACCAACCGAGTCGGCACATACCACAACTACCGCGGCCTCAAGCAGAACGGCAGCCGGATCGACTGGATCCTGACGTCGCCACAGATCCGGGTACGCCGAGCCGCGATCAACATCAGTAGCCGGGACGGGTTGTTCCCCAGCGACCACTTCCCCGTGCAGGCGTTGATCCGCCTTCCCCGCCGCTGAGGCTCACCAGGGGCTGGGCTCGTAGTCCTTCACGAAGCAGCCGTAGAGGTCCTCGCCGGCCTCACCACGCACGATCGGGTCGTAGACCCGCGCCGCACCGTCGACGAGGTCGAGCGGCGCGTGCCATCCCTCGGCGGCGATGCGCAGCTTCTCGTGGTGCGGGCGCTCGTCGGTGATCCAACCAGTGTCGACGGCGGTCATGAGGATCTTGTCGGTCTCGAACATCTCCCCCGCGCTGGTGCGCGTGAGCATGTTGAGCGCCGCCTTCGCCATGTTGGTGTGGGGGTGCCCTGCGCCCTTGTAGCGTCGCGAGAACTGGCCCTCCATGGCCGACACGTTGACGACGTACGCCCGACGGGCGCCGGCGTCCACCGCAGCCCGCATCGCCGGCCGCAGCCGGGACACCAGCAGGAACGGGGCGATCGAGTTGCACAGCTGCACCTCGAGGAGCTCCAGCGGGTCGACCTCGTCGACGGTCTGGGTCCAGGAGTTCGTCATCTGCACGTCGGGCAGCAGTCCACCCGCATCGACAGCGGTGCCGGCGAGATGCGCCTCCATGCTCGCACTGCCGGCCTTGAGCGCGAGCGCCGTCAGGCTGGCCGCGCTGTGCGCCGCCATTGCAGCCTCGGGCGACTCCCCCTCGTGATGGGCGACCGACACCTCCTGCAGGGCGCCGGCGATCGCAGCCGGGTGCGCCTCGGAGATCTTGTCGAAGCTGACCATCTCCGGCAGCGCACGGTCGGCCGGCAGCGGCGCCGACTCCCCCTCGATCAGCGGCGCATAGGCGCCGGGGCTGCGGCGTACGGTCTGGCAGGCGTTGTTGATGAGGATGTCCAGCGGCCCGGCGGCAGCCACGTCCTCGGCCAGCGAGATCACCTGCGTGGGGTCGCGCAGGTCGATGCCGACGATCTTCAGTCGGTGCAGCCACTCGTCGGAGTCCTCGGCTGCTGCGAACCGGCGTACGGCGTCCTTCGGGAACCGCGTGGTGATGGTGAGGTGTGCGCCGTCGCGCAGCAGGAGCAGCGCGATGTACATCCCGATCTTCGCGCGCCCACCCGTGAGCAGCGCCCGCTTGCCGGTGAGGTCGGTGCGCTGCCTGCGTTTGGCGTGCGACATCGCCGCGCAGTTGGGGCACAGCCAGTGGTAGAAGGCGTCGACCAGCGTGAAGTCCTGCTTGCAGATGTAGCAGCCGCGCGCAGTGATCAGCTCACCGGCGAAGGCACCCTCGGCGTTCGACACCAGCGGGATCCCCGCCGTCTCGTCGTCGATCCGCAACGGCGAGCCGGTCGCGGTCTTCTCGATGATCCGCTGGTCGTGCGACTGCCGCTCCATCCGGATCTCGGCCCGGCGCGACTTCTTGATCAGCTTGTACATGTGCGACGCGGCCCGCTTCATCGTGCGGACGTCGTCGTGGTCCGGGTGCAGCTGGGCGATCTCGCGCAGCACCTTCAGCGCGACCGCCATCTCGTCGGGATCGATGCCCGCCGGTGCAGCGTTCGCAGCGGTGTCCTCCGGCGTGCTCACGGGGATAGATCGTAGGCGGCGCGGGCCGCCCGGCCGGCACCCGGGTTCAGTCGCTCCACAGCGCGCGCACGCGCTCGGCCACGTCGGCCGCCTGCGCCCGCCCGGCTTCGGCACTGATGCTGCGACGCGCCGGGTCCAGCACGTTGCGCCCGATCGCCGCGCGCGAGCGCGCGTCGGGCCGCACCACCTCGTGGCGTACGCCGGCCAGCTGCTCGCTCGCCCGACGCATCGGACCGATCGCCCGGTCGACGGGGGCGAGGACGAGCACCCGCTCACAGTCGCGGGCGAGATCGGCATTGACGTAGGACCGGGCGCCGCCGTCAACGTGGTCGCGGCCCTCGAGCGGCACGGGCGGGTAGACGCCCGGGACCGCACAGCTCGCCGCGACCGCCTCGAGGAGGCTCACCCCGCTCGCGGCGTCCAGTCCGCGCAGTTCGCCCGTGGCGACGTCGACGGCGGTGGCGACCAGCGGCTCGGCCGGCCACTCCAGGGAGGGAAGGCGCTCGCGGATCGCGGCGTACCGCTCCTCCAGCGTCGGCGTCCTGCCCGCCCGCGTCTGCGCCACGGCGTACGCGCCCAACGCACGGCACATGCGCCGGCTGTCACCGCGCCCGCGCAAGAAGGCGACCGCGTAGCGCGCCAGCACCGACGGGCTGATCGAGGCGACCTGCTCGCCCGGCTTCGCGACGTACGGCGAGGCTTGGTAGGCGTACAGCTCCTCGACCGGGGTCCCCGACCGCAGCTGCGCACCCACGACCGAGCCGGCCGACGTGCCGACGACCATCTCGGCCGTGCGCACGTCGACACCCGCCTCCGCGAGCCCCGCCACCAGTCCGGTCATCCAGGCGATGCCGGTGATGCCGCCACCACCGAGCACGAGTCCGCGAGTCATGGAGCCAGACGGTAGCGTGGACCACGACCGTGACACGGGGTGCCCGCGCGCAGCGGGCTGAGAGCACACCCGTCGAACCTGATCTAGTTCGTACTAGCGAAGGGATGTCGCGCATGCCGCGCACCGTGAACGACCCCACCCCTCAGACCGCCGCGCTGGTCGACGCCCTGGAGCGCGTCCGCACCCGCGCACCACTCGTCCAGTGTGTGACCAATGCAGTGGTCATGCAGTTCACCGCCAACGCGCTGCTCGCACTCGGCGCGTCGCCCGCGATGGTCGATATCCCCGACGAGGCCGGAGCGTTCGCCTCCGGCGCCGACGCGCTCCTGGTCAACCTCGGCACCCCGTACGCCGAACAGCGCGACGCCGCGGGTGAGGCGGTCGAGGCCGCCTGCGCCGCCGGTGTCCCCTGGGTCCTCGATCCCGTCGCCGTGGGCATGTTGCCGGTGCGGACGCCGCTCGCCGTCCGCCTCGTCGCGGCGCGGCCGACGGTGGTCCGTGGCAACGCGTCGGAGGTCGTTGCGTTGGCCGCCACGGCCGGGCTGAGCGACCCTGCGGCCGGCGGCCGCGGGACCGACGCGACGCTCTCGGTCGACGAGGCGCTCCGGGCTGCGGGTGCACTGGCCGGTCACACCCACGGCGTCGTCGCCGTCTCGGGTCCCGTCGACGCCGTCACCGACGGGGACCGCGTCGTCCGCATCGACAACGGCAACAGCCTGCTCACCCGCGTCACCGGTGGCGGGTGCGCACTCGGCGCCTGCGTGGCCGCCTTCCTCGGCGCCACCCGCGCTGACCAGCTCGACCCGCTCGTGGCCACGGTGGCCGCCGTGACCGCTTACGGGGTCGCTGCCGAGGTCGCAGCTGAGGTGGCGACGGGACCGGGCAGCTTCGCCGTGGCACTCATCGACGCCCTCCACCACCTCGACGCGACCCAGCTGACCGATCGCGCCTCGGTCGTCCTGGCGACTGCGAGCGCCCGGTGAGGCGGCCACCACTCGACCTCTCGGTCTATCTCGTGGCCGACCTCGGCGTGCTCGATCGGCTCGGGCGCGACGCCGTGGATGTCGTCACCGCAGCGGTGGACGCCGCCGAGACCGACAGCGCGGTGAGTGTCGTGCAGCTGCGAGCCAAGGAACGTGGCGCGCGCGACCAGGTCACGCTGGCGTGTGCGCTTGCAGCCGCCCTCCCCGCAGGCGTGCCGTTGATCGTCAACGACCGCGTCGATGTCGCGCTCGCGGCACGAGCCCGCGGCGCAGGCGTCGCCGGCGTTCACCTCGGCCAGAACGACCTCGACCCGACCGACGCCCGACTCCTCCTGGGCCCGGACGCCGTGCTGGGACTGAGCACCTCGACCGCTGCGCAGGTCCGTGCCGCCTGCGCCGCAGGGGTCGTCGACTACCTGGGACTCGGCGCCTTCCGCTCCACGTCGACCAAACCGGACGCACCGGCGCCGCTGGGCCTCCAAGGCCTCAGCGAGCTGGTCGCCCACAGCACGCTGCCGACCGTCGCGATCGGCGGCCTCGACGCCCCGGACGCGTCGGCAGTGCGGGGGGCTGGCGCCGACGGGATCGCCGTGGTGTCGGCGGTGTGCGCCGCGGCGTCGCCGGCCGCCGCGGCAGGTCGGCTCCGCGCCGCCTGGGGCGGGGAGGAGAGCCGATGAACGCCGTCCCGCGGGTTCTCAGCGTCGCCGGCACGGACCCGACCGGTGGCGCAGGCATCCAGGCCGACCTGAAGGCGATCGCCGCGCTGGGTGGGTATGGCATGGCGGTGGTGACCGCGCTGGTCGCCCAGAACACCATGGGCATCCGCGCGGTCCACGCCCCACCGGTCGAGTTCCTTCGCCGCCAGCTCGACGGGGTGTGTGACGACGTCGAGGTCGACGCCGTGAAGCTCGGCATGCTCTTCGACACCGCGATCGTGGAGACCGTCGCCGACTGGCTCGGCCGTGTCCGTCCCCCGGCCCTGGTGGTCGACCCGGTGATGGTCGCGACCAGCGGCGACCGCCTGTTGCTGCCCGAGGCCGAAGCTGCGCTCATGCGACTTCTGGGCGAGGTCGAGAGCGACGTCCTCGTCACCCCGAACCTCCCCGAGCTCGCCGTGCTCGCCTCGGCAGCCCCGGCACGCACCGAGTCGGACCTGAGTGACCAGGCACGGGTCGTGGCATCGGCCTACGGCGTCCGGGTGTTGGCCAAGGGCGGTCATCTCGACGCCGACCATTCCGACGACGTGCTCGTCGCTCCCGACGGCACCACGACCGCCATTCCGGGACGCCGGGTGGCCACACGACACACCCACGGGACGGGCTGCTCCTTGTCCGCCGCCGTGGCGACCGCGCGGGTGCGCCATGGCAGCTGGGAGCCAGCCGTGCGAGAGGCCAAGGCGTGGCTCACGGAGAGCCTGCAGGCCGCGGGCACCCTCCACGTCGGGCGCGGCCGCGGGCCGATCTCCCATTTCGCGGGGTTGTGGTCACGGGCGGGGACCTACGCCCCTCCGCCCGTGACCGGACGGCCCATCGACTAGGCCGACAGCACCACGCCGCTGGTCGGCACGCCCGTGCCGGCGGTGACGACCACGTTGTCGACCTGACCGGGCTGGTTGACCGACTCGCCCCGGACGAGTCGCACTGCCTCGGCGATCCCGTTCATGCCGTGCAGGTAGGCCTCGCCGAGCTGGCCGCCATGGGTGTTGGTCGGCAACGACCCGTCGAGCTCCAGGTTGCCGTCGGCGATGAACGCCGCCGCCTCGCCGCGGCCGCAGAAGCCGAGCTCCTCCAGCTGGGGCAGCACGAACGGCGTGAAGTGGTCGTAGAGGATCGCGGCCTGCATGTCCGAGGGCTTCAGCCCACTCTGCGCCCACAGCTGGTCACCGACCAGCCCCATCTCCGGGATCCCGGAGATCGAGGGACGGTAGTACGACGTCATCATGTGCTGGTCGTCGCCGGAGCCCTGGGCCGCCGCCGCGACGTACGCCGGCTTGTGGGGCAGATCCTTGGCCCGCTCGGCGGAGACGAGCACGAGCGCCTGGCCGCCGTCGGTCTCCTGGCAGCAGTCGAGCAGGTGCAGCGGCTCGGCGATCCAGCGCGAGGCCTGGTGCTCCTCGAGCGTGATCGGCCGGCCGTAGAAGTGCGCCTTCGGGTTGGTCGCCGCGTGCTTGCGGTCCACGACGGAGACGCGGCCGAAGTCCTCCGACGTCGCGCCGTACTCGTGCATGTAGCGCCGGGCGAACATCGCGACCCACTGCGCCGGGGTCGAGAGCCCATAGGGCGTCATCCAGGAGTACGCCGCACGGTCGGCGTTGGTGTCCATCGGCCGGTTGGCCTGACCGAGGCCGTAGCGCTCGCCCGAGCGCTCGTTGAACGAGCGCCACGCGACGACCACGTCGGCGAGCCCGGCCGTGATGGCGGCCGCGGCGTGCGCGATGGTGCCGCAGGCGGCACCCCCGCCGTACCCGACCCGGCCGAAGTAGGACAGGTCGCCCATGCCGAGGTTGCGCGCGATGTGGATCTCCGAGCTCGACTCGGCAGTGAAGGTCACCAGCCCGTCGACGTCGGAGGGCTTCAGACCCGCATCGGTGACGGCGGCGAGCACGGCCTCGCACCCGAGCTGCAGCTCGCTGCGCCCGGACTCCTTGGAGAACTCGGTGGCGCCGATGCCGACGATCGCGGTGGCGTTGGAGATCGGCGCGTTCACTGGGGCAGCTCCAGGGTCACGGTGCCGCTGACGTGCGGACCGAGCGAGTTGGTGCCGACGACCTTGAGGTCGACGAGCCGGGCAGCGGTGTCGATCGCGGTGACCTCGCCGGTCATCACCATCGTGTCTCCGGGGTAGTTGGGCGCGCCGAGCCGGATCTTGATCCGCTTCACCCGGGCGGCCGGACCGGCCCACGCGGTGGCGTAGCGCTCCGCGAGGCCGTTGCTGGTCAGGATGTTCATGAAGATGTCCTTCGACCCCCGCTCCTTGGCGAGCTCGGGGTCGTGGTGGACGTCCTGGTAGTCCCGGCTGGCGATCGCCGTCGCGACGATCAGCGTGCGGGTGATCGGGATCGCCTCCTCCGGCAGCGTGTCGCCGACGCTGAGGTCCGCGAGCGCGCGGGTGGGTGCCACCTCGACAGGCGTGCCGGTCACGACGCCACCTCCGCGCTGGTGAGGAGCTGTCCGAGGTCCTCGAGCGCCTGGGCGGACCCGCCGAGGGTCGAGGAGATCTGCTTGCCCCACAGGAAGTAGCGGTGCACGGGGTAGTCGACGTCGACGCCGATCCCGCCGTGGACGTGCTGGACGCGGTGGACGACGTCGAGGCCGGCCTGGTCACACCACCACTTCGCGACGAGCGCGGCACGGTCGGCGGCCTTCGGCTCGCCGTCCTCGACGTGGGACACGGCCTGCCAGAGCGTCACCCGCATCGCGTCGATGTCGATGTAGCAGTCGGCGAGCTGGTGCTGCACGGCCTGGAAGGTCGCCAGCGGCCGGCCGAACTGCTCGCGCTCGGAGAGGTACGCCGCAGCCAGCTTGAGCGCTCCCTCGGCGACACCGACCTGCACCGCGGCGAGTGCGACCGCTGCGAGCCGCAGGGCGGCCGGTAGCGCGGGGCCACCGGGGTCCCCGACCGCCTGCGCGCGGGCGCCGGCGAGCGCGAGGTTGCCGGCGTGGTCGCGGGTCGTCGTCTCGGTGGTGGTCCACGTCAGACCATCGGCACCCGACTCGACCAGGAAGAGTCCCGGCCCGGCGTCGGTCGTGGCCGAGACCAGCACGTGGGTCGCACCGACCGCGCCCGGGACGACCGCCTTGGTGCCGGTGAGCACCCAGGCCTCGTCGTCGGCGGTGGCGGTCGTGGACGGCGACGCCGGGACGTCGGGCGCGAACTCCTCGAGAGCCAGCGTCAGCCGCACGGAGCCGTCGGCGATCCCGCTGACCAGCCCGCCCTGCGCGTCGTCACCGTGCTCGGCGAGCAGCAGACCGCCGACGCCCGCGGCCCACAGCGGCACGGGGGCGACGGTGCGCCCCTGCTGCTCGAGGACGACGCAGAGCCCGGCCAAGCCGAGTCCGGCGCCGTCGTGCGCCTCGGGGAGCGCGATACCGAGCAGCCCGGCCTTCGCCAGCTCGCCCCACAGCCGCTCGTCGACACGGCTGTCGGTCTTCTCGACCTCGCGCACGCGGTCGACGTCGGCCAGGTCACCGAAGATCTCGGCAGCCAGCGCCTCGACCTCCTGCAGGTCCTCGCTGAGGTGGAAGTCCATCACGCCTCCTGGGTGGTGGTCGGGCCGTCGGTCGGGCGGAACAGCGGCAGGGTGAGCTCGGGGTCGGCATCACACCAGTCGACCTCGACCGGCATCCCGATCTCGACCTCCTCGGGCGTGACGCCGGTGAGGTTGGTGATCAGGCGCGTGCCCTCCTCCAGCTCGACCACCGCGATCAGCAGTGGGTAGTCGAACGCCGGGTGCTTCGGGTGGTGGGCTACGACGTAGCTGTAGACGGTGCCGCGACCAGAGGCCTCGACGGTGTCCCACTCGAAGGAGTTGCACTCGGGGCAGGCCGGGCCGGGCGGGTGGCGCAGCGTGCCACACGACGCACACCGCTGCACGACGAGCCGGTGCTCCTTCGCCGCCTCGAACCAGAACTGGTTGTCGAGGTTGATCGCGGGCCGCGGGCGTAGGGCCTTGGGCTCTGCGTCAGCCCCCTCGTCGGTCGAGCTACCCCCGTCGGTCGAGCTTGTCGAGACCAACGGCTGGAACCGCAGGGTCCGCCACCGCTGGGTCGCCACGACCTCGTCGCCGACCCGGTAGGTCTTCAACGTGGTGACGAAGCGCCCCACCCCCAGGCCTGTGGACTTCTCCGGCGAGATGTCCTCGACGACCTCGTCGAAGCTCACGTGCTCACCGGGACGCACCTCGCGCTCGAAGGTGAAGTCGGAGTCGGTGGCGACGACCGAGGTGTAGCCGCCCTCGTCGAGCAGCGCGAGCAGGTCCGCGAAGGCCCCGCCGGCGTTGGCGTGGGGGTCCGGACGCCAGGTGGCGGCGTACCCCCGCATCGACCAGGCCTGCATCATCGACGCCGGCGCCACGACGCCGTCACGACCGGTCGCCCGGGCGGCGTCGTCGTCGAGGTACGCCGGGTTGTGGTCCTCCATCGCCTCGACCCAGTGCCGGATCATCGGGACGTTGACCGGGTCCTGGCCGAGCTTGCGCGGGTTGAGCTCCACGCCGACGAAGGCCTGCAGCCGCTCGTCGTACGCAGTCTCGGCGGCGCTCACTTGCCACGCCCCAGACGCGGCAGGCCGAGGCCCTGCGTGGCGACCATGTCGCGCAGGATCTCGTTGACGCCGCCGCCGAAGGTGTTCACGATGCCCTGGCGCGAGAGCTGCTCGATCTGGCCGCCGAGCACGGCTGCCGGTGAGTCCGGCCGGATGCGACCGGCCGCACCGAGGATCTGCGTGAGCGAGCGCTGCACGTCGATGTGGGTCTCCGTGCCGTAGGTCTTCGCGGCACCGGCGGTGGCGCCGGTGAGGCTGTCCTCCGCGACCGCTGCGGTCATCTTCCAGTTCATCAGTCGCATCGCCTCGAGCTTGGCGTAGGTGCGCGCGAACTCCGAGCGCACCCACGGCTTCTCGATCACGCCGGTCTCCTCGGCCCAGGCGAGCGTGTGCTCCCAGAGCTGGATCATCCGGCCGCCGAGGGCTGCCAGGCCGACCCGCTCGTGGTTGAGCTGCGCGGTGATCAGGCGCCACCCGCCGTCGACCTCGCCGACGACGTTGCCGGCCGGCACGCGGATGCCGGAGTAGTAGGTCGCCGTGACGACCATGCCGCCGACCGCCTGGATCGGGCTCCAGCTGAACCCCGGGTCGTCGGTGGGAACGATGAGGATCGACATGCCCTTGTGCTTGGCGACGTCGGGGTTGGTGCGCGCCGCCAGCCACACGTAGTCGGCGGTGTTGGCACCGCTGGTGAAGATCTTCTGGCCGTCGACGACGAACTCGTCACCGTCGCGCACGGCCTTGGTCTTCAGCGAGGCCAGGTCGGTGCCGGCGTCGGGCTCCGTGTAGCCGATCGCGAAGACGATGTCGCCGTTGAGGATGCCGGGGAGGTACTTCTGCTTCTGCTCCTCGGTGCCGTACTGCATCAGCGTCGGCCCGACCGTGTTCACCGTGACGAACGGGAACGGCAGGCCCGCGCGCTGCACCTCGTCGAAGAAGACGTACTGGTCCTCGATGGTGCGCCCTTGGCCGCCGTACTCCGTGGGCCAGCCGATGCCCAGCCACCCGTCGCGGCCGAGCATGCTCACCACCTCGCGGAAGCGGCTGCCCCCGACGCCCTCCTCGCCGACCTGACGGCGTTCGTCGGCCGGCAGCAGGTTGGTGAAGTACGCCCGCAGCTCCTTGCGCAGCGCGCGCTGCGCCTCGGTCTCGCGAAGTTCCATGACCCCAGGATGACGGGTGAGTAGACGACCGTCAACCACGCGTCTACTATGTGGGAGTGGCGAACGCACGGATCCCCTCCCTGCTCTCCCCCGCGCGCGCCGCGACGCGGGAGAAGCTGATCGAGGCGGCGCTCGAGCTGGCGACCGAGGGCGGGTACGACGCCGTGGGCATCCGCCCGGTGGCCGCCCGCGCCGGCGTCTCGGTGCCGACCGTCTATCAACACGTCAGCTCCAAGGACCAGCTGCTGGTCGAGGCGCTGATGACGCTCGGTGTCCGCTCGACCGAGGGGGTGCGGCAGCGCCCGCCTGCCGACGCCTCCCCCGCCGACCGCCTCGTGCGGGTCTTCCAGCGGATCATGAAGGCCGCCGCCGCCAAGCCGCTGCTCTACGCCGCGCTCTATCGGGCGTACGCCGCCAGCGGTTCGCTGGTGGGAGCCGAGGGCGTCGTCGGGTTCGGGCCCGAGCAGGCCGGGTGGATCGGCGAGACCCTGCGGGCAGGCGATCACGAGGGCTACACCGACGAGGAGCTCGACGCCGCCGCGCGGATCCTGTCGATGCAGTTCCTCGGTGCGATGGTCGGCGTCGCCGCGGGCCGACCGGTCCCCGACGCGCTCGCCGTGCTCGATGAGGCGACCCACCGCCTCCTGCCGCCACGATGAGCGAGCTCACGTTCGGCGAGCTGGTCGCCGCGCGCGCCGACGACGACCACGTCGGGCTGCGCTTCGGTGACGACTCCTGGACCTGGCGCGAGCTGGTGGCCGAGGCGCGTCGCCGGTGCGCGCTCGTCGCCGACCTGGCCGCTCCCCGGCACGTGGCGCTCGGCATGGCCAACACGCCGGAGCACCTCTTCTGGTGGCTGGCGGCGGCGATCGGCGGCTTCACCGTCGTGGGCGTCAACCCCACCCGCCGCGGACCCGAGCTCGCCCGGGACCTGCACCACACGAACTGTGCGTTGGTGGTCGCCGACGCCTCGCGCCGCGAGGTGCTCGAGGCCGCGGACCACGGCATCCGCACGCTGTGGGTCCCGTCGTCGGTCGAGCCAGGTGGAGTCCCGACGTACGAGGACCTGCTCGGTCCGGCCACCGCGCCCGGGTCTCGACAGGCTCGACCGGCGGGGAACGCGATCCTGTCGCTGGTGTTCACCTCGGGCACCACCTCCGACCCCAAGGCCGTCATCTGCACCCAGGCGCGAATGGGCCGCATCGCCCAGCAGCAGCGCGACCGCCGCGGCCTCACCGGTGACGACGTGTTCTACGTGGCGATGCCGATGTTCCACTCCAACGCCGTCATGGCGGGCATCGCGCCGGCGGTCGCCACCGGCGGCACGATCGCCCTGCGGGAGAAGTTCTCCGCCTCCGGGTTCCTGCCCGACGTCCGCCGCTACGGCGTGACGTTCTTCAGCTATGTCGGGAAGCCGCTGAGCTACATCCTCGCCACGCCCGAGCAGCCGGACGACGCGGACAACACGCTGCGCCTGGCCTTCGGCAACGAGGCCAACGAGGACGACATCGCCGCGTTCGCCCGTCGCTTCGGATGCGAGGTCATCGACTCCTTCGGCTCGAGCGAGGGCGAGATCCGGATCAACCGCACCCCCGACACCCCGCGCGGCTCACTCGGGCGCGCACCGGAGGGCACCGTCGTGCTCGACCCGGAGACGCTGCAGGAGTGTCCGCCCGCACGCTTCGACGACCAGGGCCGGCTGCTCAACGGCGACGAGGCGGTCGGCGAGATCGTCAACCTGCACGGCGCGGAGCTCTTCGAGGGCTACTACGCCAATCCCGAGGCCGAGGCTGCGCGGTTGTGCCACGGCTGGTCGTGGTCGGGCGACCTCGCCTACCGCGACGCCGATGGGTTCTTCTACTTCGCCGGTCGCAACGGTGACTGGCTGCGCGTCGACGGCGAGAACGTCGCGATCGCACCGATCGAACGGCTGCTGACCCGCTTCCCGAGCGTCGTCAGCGCCGCCGTCGTCGCGATGCCCGACGAGCGGGTGGGCGACCAGGTGCGCGCGGTGCTCGAGCTGCGACCCGGCGTCGAGTTCGACCCGGAGGAGTTCGCCGGCTTCCTCCGGGCACAACCGGACCTCGCCACCACCTGGGTGCCCCGGGAGGTGCGCGTCGTACGCCGTCTTCCACGCACGCCGACCACCAAGGTGCTCAAGCGCGCCATCCCGGCCGAGGCCGGACCTGACGACCAGGTGTGGGTGCGGGTGGGACGCGAGATCATCTACGAATGAGCAGCCGGACCGCCGAGGGACCCCAGGAGCACGACGTCACGATCGACGGCCGTTCAGTGCGGGTCCGCGATGCCGGCGACCCCGACGGCGCACCGATCGTCTACTTCCACGGGACGCCCGGCTCGCGACTCGATGTCGGCTTCGGCGACGGGGCTGCGACCCAGGCGGGTGTGCGCGTGATCAGCTTCGACCGTCCCGGGTACGGCCGGTCAAGCCCCGCGGCGTACGACCTCGAGAGCGTCGCCCGGGACGCCCTGCAGATCGCCACGGACCTCGGCGTCGACAGGTTCGCCGCGCTCGGCTGGTCCGGGGGTGGGCCGTTCGCCCTGGCGACGGCCGCGTACGGCGGTGACCGAGTGAGCGCCGTCGGAGTTGCCGGTGGCTTGGCGCCCCCACAAGAGATGCCGGGCGGCACCGATGCGTTCACGCCAGAGGACCAGCGGGCGCTGTCCTACCTGCCCGATGACCCGTCGGGTGCCGCGCTCGCGTTCCGTGAGGCCAACCAAGGCACGCTGCAGCTCCTGCTGTCGGCTCGCAACGACGACGCCGACGCACGCTGGATCGACTGGATGTGGGGTCAGACGGATCCGACCGTGGTCGCGGACCCAGCGTTGCGCACCGCGTTGCGCACTGTGCTGGACGAAGGGCTTCGCCAGGGGCCTACCGGCGTCTGCTGGGACAACGTCGCGTGGGGCGGCCCGTGGGGATTCGCACTCACTGAGGTCCGAGCTCGCGCGCACCTGTGGTACGGGGAGGACGACCAGATGGTCCCGCCCGCGAACGGCCGTTGGCTCGCGGCACAACTGCCGCAGGCCGCTCTGACGAGCTATGCCGACGAGGGGCACCTGACTCCAATGCGGCACTGGGCCGAGATGATGCGCGCGCTGACGGCGTGAACGCTGAGCCGCAGCGCCCTCACTCCCGCCTGGGGAGGTTGCGGTCGGTGAGGAGGACCGAGCCGGCGCGGCGGCGTACGGGGTCGCCGTGGCGGGTGGTGAAGCGGTAGCTGCGCCCGGGTGTGACGTGGGGTCGTTCGTGGGGCAAGTCGTGAGTACGGCGTGGTGGCTGGTCGGGGAGTGGGTGGAGGAACTCGCGCAGGAGTTGCTCGAGGCGGGACTCTTCGCGTGGCGGGTTGGTGGGGGCGGTGATGACGAGCTTGCCGTAATGGACCAGCCGGTGGCACGGCCCACAGAGCCCGATCAGGTTGTCCAGGTCGGTCGCCCCGCCGGCCGACCACCAGGTGAGGTGGTGGATCTCCTCCACCGGCAGCCCGCACGCGGGGGTGGCGCACCGGTGGGCCTGGTGGGCCTCGACGGCCTTGCGTTGCCGCAATGTTGCGACTCGGCGGGTGCGTCCGACATTCAGCACCCCGGAGTCGGGTGCGGCACCGGCGGTGGTCACGACCGTGACCTGACCCAGGCACGCCAGGTAGCCGACCAGTGCGGGACCGATGGGTCCGAACCCCTCCAACCGTGCGACCGGCGCGAACGGGTCCGCCGCACCGCCGTCCGGTGCCGCACCGCCGGGGCTCGCACCGTGCTGGGCTGCGGCTGCGGCTGCACCGAAGACGTCGGCAGGCACGGTGACGGTCATATGCGGTCGTACGCCTTTGTCGGCGGGCAGGACACCGCCGTCGAGGATCCCGGTCAGCAGCGCGGACAGCCCGGCGCAGCGACGTGCGGAGGCGGTGCGTTCATCGCCTGCGTCGCTGGGTTTGGTCAGTGAGTCGAGGACGGCTTTGAGCTGGGCGCCGGTGGTGGCGCCGAGGAACCCGGTGACGTTGAACCCGTCGCCACACCGCACCAAGCGGAGGTCTTCTTTGTCCATGCCCTCAAGCCAGGCCCGGTCGAGCTCGTCGGGATGGAGCCGGGCGCGCATCTCGCGCACCACGCTCATCAACGCACCCGGCTCGTGAGTCACGGCGTAGTCGACCAACGTCTCCTCGGCCGCCAGCATCTTGTCCACACCGATGTGCTTGATACCGAAGGCGAACACGTTGAGGTGCTCGGTGCGCAACCGGCCTGCTGAGGCCGCAGCCCCGACCTTGACCATGACTCCGGTGACCCGACTGGTGCGCCGCAACCGGGCGGTCTCGTGGGCATCGAGGCGCAGCTCGCGCCGCGCCCAGGTGGTGATCGTGGAGGCGCCCTCGTCCTCGAAGCCCTTGGTCTCCACCAGCTCCGCGATCCCCGCAACCCGCAGCACATCACACACATCACGCCCGGCCTGCGCCGCCCGCAACATGTCGGTGGCCGGAGCTAGCGTGTCCACCAGGTCAGCGACCTCCCGCAGCACCCTCGCGACAACAGTGCGGTCGACCACGCCGGTGGTGTCGGTGATGGAGGAGGGGTCCATGACCCGACGATAGTCGAACACATGTTCGAGTGCAAGGGTTCGGGCAGACCTCGTTCCAGCGCCCGTCCACCCATCGGGCACTCTGAGGCGTGATCACGACGCTCTTGGTGGAGCACCCCTGGCTCGCACCTACCGCGCTGGCAGCCCTGGTCGTCCTCGGCCCGTTGGTCGGACGCTGGCTCGCGCCGCGCCCACGCGCCGCATGCGCGTTCACGGCACTCGCCCTCCTCCCCGTGGCCGCGCTCACCCTCGTGCCGGTCGACCGCGAGCTCTTCGGTCGCTGCGAGGTCGCCTGGGTGCTGCCGACCTTCGGCCGCGTGGAGCTCTTCGCCAACGTCGTGCTCCTCGTCCCTGCGGTGCTGACCGCCGCCGTGGCCCTCCGCCGCCCCCTCCTCGCCCTGCTCGCCGGCAGCGCGCTCTCAGCGGCGATCGAGCTGTTCCAGGCTCTCGTCCCGGCGCTCGGCCGGTCCTGCTCGACCAACGACTGGCTGGCCAACACGATCGGCGCGGCTCTCGGCGCCGCCCTGGGGTGGCTCGCGTTGAGGTGGGCCGCCCGACGCTGGTCTACGCTGCGCGGATGAGCCGGATCTTCACCGACAGCGTTGCTTCGGTCTACCCCCTGTACGTCGCCAAGCTGGAGCGCAAGGGCCGTACCCAGGCCGAGCTCGACGAGGTCATCACCTGGCTCACCGGCTTCGACCAGGACACCCTGCAGCACCACCTCGACGCGGGGACGACGTTCACCGAGTTCTTCGCGGCCGCGGAGCTCAACCCCCGGGTCTCCGCGATCACCGGCAGCGTGTGCGGGGTCAAGGTCCAGGAGGTCGAGGATCCCTTGATGCAGAAGATCCGCTACCTCGACAAGCTCGTCGACGACCTCGCCAAGGGCTGGCCGATGCCGAAGGTCCTGCGCACCGAGGTGGCGGCCACCGGGTCCGGCGCTAGCGCGAAGCCGCGCCCACGACCTCGGCCGCCCGGTGCACCTGCGTGATGTCCGAGCTCGTCGGCACCAGCTGCACCTCGTCACACCCCAGGTCGGCGATCCGGTCGAGCGTCTCGCGCAGCTGGGCCGGGGTCCCGGCGAAGCCGAGGCCCGGGATCATCGCCTCGACCAGGTCGGCGGGCAGCCAGGTGAAGTAGTGGCGCAGGTGGGCGTTGACCTGCTCCCGCGCTGATCCGTCGCCGTCGTCGAGGGCGAACCAGAATGACGTCGTCAGCTGAGGCACAGGACGCGAGGCGTCCGCCCACGCCGTACGCACCTGGTCGAAGGTCCGCTCCAGAGCGGTGAGGTCGAGGTCCATGGTGATGCCGGCGATGCCGTCGGCCCAGGCCGAGGCCGACCGGATCGACTTCGGCCCGACCGCGCCGATGAGCAGCGGCGGCCCCCCGTCCTGCACCGGCGGCGGTCCGACGCGGCGGTCGTCGGACTCCACCGTCCACTGCGGCTCTCCGGACCAGATGCGGCGCATGACGTTGACGCGGCGCGCCATCTCCGCCCGGGTCTGGGTCGCGGGGTCGGCGCCGACCGCGCGATAGTCCTCCTCGCGCCCGCCGACCCCCACACCGACGGTGAGGCGACCGCGGGTGAGCAGGTCGCCGGTGGCGATCGCCTTGGCGAGGAAAACGGGGTCGTGAAGCTGCGGGATCAGCACGGTTGTCACGACTCGGACGCGCGACGTCCATGCCGCGACCGCGCCCAACAACGTGAGCGTCTCCGGGTTGTCGAAGACGACCCGCTCCCCGAAGGCGATGGACGACCACGGTCCCTCATCGGTCGCCCGCGCCCAAGCCTCGAGGATGTCGGCGTCGAGCGCCGGCTCCATCACGGGCAGGGTCATGCCGACGTCCATCCGGCCAGCCATGCGCTCAGCCCTCCGGGGACTGCAGGAGGGAGACGACGCAGGCGCCACCGAGCCCGAGGTTGTGCTGCAGACCCAGCCGCGCACCCGGGACCTGACGTGCGTTCGCCTGACCGCGCAGCTGCCACGTCAGCTCGGCGACCTGGGCCACGCCGGTCGCGCCGAGCGGGTGCCCCTTGGAGATCAGCCCGCCCGACGGGTTCACGACCCAGTCGCCGCCGTACGTCGTGGCCCCGGACTCGACCAGCTTGCCGCCCTCGCCGGGCACACACATCCCGAGCCCCTCGTAGGTGAGGATCTCGTTGATGGAGAAGCAGTCGTGCAGCTCGATCACGTCGACCTCGTCGATGCTGCGCCCGGTCGCGGCGAAGAGCTGCTCGGCCGCGAGCCTGGTCATCGGAGCACCCACGGCGTCGATCATCGAGTCGGTGCCGAAGCAGTCGGGAGTGTCGGTGGCCAGCGCCTGGCCGAGGATCTCGACGGCCTGACCGCCGATTCCGTGCTCGCGCACGAACCGCTCGCTCGCGACGATCGCGGCCGCTGCACCGTCGGAGGTCGGCGAGCACTGCGACCGCGTCAACGGCTCGTGCACCGGCTTGTCGTTGAGCACCTGCTCGAGGGTGTAGGCGTCCTGGAACTGCGCGTAGGGGTTGTTGGTCGAGTGCTGGTGGTTCTTCACGGCGACCTGGGCCAGCTGCTCGACGGTGGTGCCGTAGCGCTCCATGTGCTCGCGCGCGGCGTTGCCGAAGAACTGCGCCGTCATGGGACCGGTCCCCCACCCGTGCTTGGGCACCATCACGCCGAGCGTGCCGTCGACGGTGGTCACCTTCGGCATCGACCCGTCACCCATCAGGGCCTTCTTCGTCATCTTCTCGAAGCCGACGGCGAGCGCGACATCGACAAGACCGGCCTCCACCCACTCGCGCGCCATGAAGAGCGCGGAGGAGCCGGTCGCACAGTTGTTGTTGACATTGAAGACCGGGATGCCGGTGTGACCGAGCTCGTAGAGCGAGCGCTGCCCCTGCGTCGAGGTGCCGAAGACGTAGCCGACCGCGGCGCGCTGGACCGCGGCGTACTCCACCCCGGCGTCGGCGAGGGCCGCGGTCACGGCCTCCTTCACCATGTCCGGGTAGTCCCACTCGCGGGTCTCGATCTTCTCGAACTTCGTCATGCCGACGCCGGCGACGAATGCGCGGTTGCTCATCTGCGTTCCTCTCAGGACTTCTCAGGGGGGAGCGGCGGGTGCAGCGGACCCCCGCCGAAGATCTCGCGGTGCGAGGCCGGCTGGCGGCCGCCGTCCTCGGTGATGCCGTACGCCGCAGCGGCCTCGGCGGTCACGACGACCTGGCCGGTGCGGTCGGCGGTGGCGGGGTCTGCGGCCAGGGCCGCGACGACCCGACCCTGCAGCAGCGGCGTCTCCCCGTCGGCGATGCGGAAGCCCTCGAACTCCTCCAGCCCGCTGGCCTCGATCAGCTCGGTGCGGACGAGACCGGGCCACAGACCCAGGACGTGGACTCCGTGCGGGCGCAGCTCGAGCGCGGTGTCGTGGGTCATCTTGTCGATCGCGGCCTTGCCCATGCCGTAGACGACCGAGTGCAGGTGGGCGCGGGCCCCGAAGGACGACACGTTCACGACCAGACCGCGCCCGGCCTCGATGAGGTACGGCGCCGCGGCGTGCGTCGCGACATAGTGCGGACGCAGACCGACGCCGATGAGCGAGTCCCAGTCGCTGAGCGGTCGCTGCCAGAACGGCTCGGGACGGAACGGGTTGACCATCGGCCCTGCCCAGACGTTGTTGACGAGCAGGTCGAGGCCGTCGGCCGCGACGGTGTCGATGAGGCGGCGTACGGCGTCGTCGTCGGTGTGGTCGCACGGCATCGCCACGCCGTGCCCGCCGGAGCCGGCGCCGATCGCGTCGAGGTCAGCGACGGCACGCTCGAGCGCGGCGACGTCGCGCCCGGTCACGTGGACGGTCCAGCCCGCCTCGGCCAGCCCCAGCGCGATCCCCTTGCCCACGCCCCGGCTGGCGCCGGTGACGAGTGCGCGCACGCTCAGTCCAGCATCCCGAAGACGCCGACGTCCTCGGGCAGCGGACGCACCGATGCCCAGAGGACCTTGACCACCGAGGTCGCGATCCTCCACTCCCCGTCCTCGCGGCGGTAGGTGTCGGCGTACTCCATCGCGGAGACGGTCTCGGTGCGCGCCTCGGTGTCGATCTGGCGGAACCGCATGCTCCAGGTGCCGGCGGCCTCGTCGTCGGACTGCACGTCGATCACCGGCGCCCCCACGGTGTGCATGTCGAAGACGGCGTAGCCCTTGCCGTCCTCCCGCTTCTTGAGGGCGACGTCACCGAACATCGCGACCAGCGCGTCGCGGCCCTCGAACCGGCCGAGCGGTCCGTAGTCGCAGACCGCTCCCTCGGCGATGAAGCACGTGCGGAAGACTTCGAGGTCCTTGCGGTCGGCCGCCTGGACGTAGCGGTGCTTGAGCGCGCGGATCTCCTCGAGAGCGGTGAGCCGGGCGAGCTGGGCTGCTGCGGTGTCGGTGGTCACAGCGGCATACTAGAACCTGTTTCATTTTTCGGAAGGGGATCCACGTGGAGATCGAGGTTCAGCTGGATGCCCGGCCGGGCGAGGCCGCCGAACGCGCGCGGGTGCTCCTGGCCTCCGGCGTCGACGGGTTGTTCACGTTCGAGGGCCAGCACGACGTGTTCCTCCCGCTTGCGGAGACCGCCCTCGCCCACCCCGACGGCGTGCCCGCGGACCTCACGACCAACGTCGCGATCGCGCTCCCCCGCAGCCCCATGCACCTCGCCCACACCGCCCACGACCTGCAGACACTGAGCAAGGGTCGCTTCCGGCTCGGGCTCGGCTCGCAGATCAAGCCCCACATCGAGAACCGCTACGGCTCGACCTGGGACCGGCCGGCGGCGCGCATGCGCGAGTGGGTCGCCGCGGTGCGGGCGATCCTCGCCTCCTGGCAGGACGGCACGCGTCTGGACTTCCGTGGCGAGTTCACGCGACACACGCTGATGGCGCCGACCTTCAACCCCGGGCCGAACGCGTACGGCGTACCCCCGGTGCTGATGGGTGCGCTCGGACCGGTCATGACGCGGACCGCGGCCGAGGTCGCCGACGGGTTGCTGGTCATGCCGTTCAACTCGGGCGACCACTTCCGTGAGCGCACGCTGCCGGCGATCGAGGCGGGACTGGACCGGGCGGGACGGGACCGCTCCGACCTCCAGGTCGTGCCGCAGGTCATCTGCGCGGTCGGCCGCACGCCGGAGGAGATCGAGCAGGCGAGTGTCGGATGCCGCTTCCTGCTCGGCTTCTACGGCTCGACGCCGGCCTACCGCCCCGTGCTGGAGGTGGCCGGGCGCGAGGACGTACAACCCGAGCTCAACCGGCTGTCCAAGCAGGGTGACTTCGCCGCGATGGCCGAGCTGGTCGACGACGACCTCTTCGACACCATCGCCGTGCGCGGGACGCCCGAGCAGGTCGCGGCCGAGATCCACCGCCGCTTCGGCGAGCACGCCGACCGGGTCTGCGTCTACTTCCCCGGCTCCGACGTCTCCGGCGACCTGCTCACCGCGCTCGTCGACGCCATGCACGCCGTCGGCTGATCCCACCTGCCACACCGGCACCACTCGTCGTACGAAACCGGGCGCCTGGGGCATCAGTTTCGTTCGACGAGCGGGCGTGTCGTTAGTCGGGCGGTGAAACTGCCGCCGGTCACACGGACCGGGCGGCGCCCTCCCAGTACTGCGCGCGCAGCGCCTTCTTGTCGAGCTTGCCCAGGGGAGTGAGCGGGATGGCGTCGACGTAGTCGATCGACTTCGGCGCCTGCACCGAGCCCTTGACCGCCTTGACCGACTCGACCAGCTCTGCCGTCAGGGTGTCGTGGTCGGTCTCGACGCCCTCGCGCAGCTTGATGACGGCCTTGACCGCCTCCCCCCACTTCTCGTCGGGGACGCCGATGACCGCGGCCGCGGCGACGGCGGGGTGGGCGGACAGCACGTCCTCGACCTCGCGCGGGAAGACGTTGAACCCGCCGGTGACGATCATGTCCTTCTTGCGGTCGACAATCGTGAGGAAGCCGTCGGCGTCGGCACGCGCGATGTCGCCGGTGTGCAGCCAGCCGCCGCGCAGCGCCTCGGCGGTCTCCTCGGGCTTGTTCCAGTAGCCCTTCATCACGAGCGGGCCGCGCACGCAGATCTCACCGGGCTCGCCCGGGTCGACCTCGTTGAGGTCGTCGTCGAGCAGGCGTACGTCGAGCCACGGGACCGGGCGGCCGCACGAGGCCAGACGTGCGTCGTCGTCGACGAGGTGCTCGTCGGTGCGCATGACGGTGATCGTCATGCCGCACTCGGTCTGGCCGTAGTACTGGAAGAACACCGGGCCGAGCTTGGCGATGCCCTCCTTCAGCCGCGCCGGCGACATCGGCGCCGCGCCGTAGAACAGCGTCTTGAGGCTCGTCAGGTCGCGCTTCGCGAAGTCGGGGTGGTCCAGGAGCATGTAGATCATCGTCGGGACCAGCATCGTGGCGTCGATCTTGTGCTTCTCGATCGCCTCGAGCACCGCGCCGGGCTCGAAGTACGGCAACACATAGAGTGCGCCGCCGCGCATCAGCGTCGGGATGAAGAACGCAGCGCCGGCGTGCGAGAGCGGGGTGCACATGAGGAAGCGCGGCTCGTGTGGCCACTCCCAGTCCGACAGCTGGATCTGGTTGAGCGCCGCGCCGCCGCGGAAGGCGCCGATGACGCCCTTCGGCTTGCCGGTCGTGCCACCGGTGTAGACGAGGCTGCTGATGTCGTCGGCCTCGACCTCGGCGGCGACGAGCCGCTGCGGCGCGAAGGTCTCGGCGAGGGCGAGGATGTCGGTGCCGTGCTCCGACGGGCCCAGGGACAGCAGGTTCTTCAGCGTCGGCACCCGCTGGGCGAGCTCGGCCGCGCGCTCGTCGAAGGACGGGTCGTAGAAGATCGTCTCGATCTCCGCGTCGGCCAGGACGTAGGCGTGGTCGTCGGCCGACCCCATCGCGCTCAGCGGGGTGTTGCGGCAGCCCGCGGTCATCGCCGCGCCGAGCACGACGAGCACCTCCGGGCGGTTGCCGGACAGCAGCGCTGTGGTCGAACCGCGGGTGATGCCCAGGGACGCCATCGCCTGGCTAAAGCTGCTCATCCGCGCAGCCAGCTCGCCGGCGGTGAGGACGACGTCGCCGAGGTAGAGCGCCGGCTTGTCGCGGTTGCGCTCGAGGGCGCGGACGAGCAGGTCGCCGTTGAAGGCGGGGCGGTGCAGAGCCGGGTGGGTCGCGTCGCTGGTCATGACGCGCAGCCTAGAACCTGTTTCAGTTCGCGGCCAGACGTCGTGCCGCCTCGCGGGAGGTGCCGCTCACGTCCAGCGCGACGAAGAGCCCCTCGGCGCTGACGCACACCTCGCCGTCCGGGTCGAGGATCTCCCCGGTCGTGGTGATGCGGCGGTCCTGGATCGACACCTGGCGCGCCCGCACGGTCAGCGGGACGAAGAGCGGCGTACGCCGGCGGTAGCGCAGCGTCAGCTTCGCCGTCATGCCGGCGGTCCCGGCCCAGTGGTTGGCCATCCCCAGCACGTGGTCGAGCACAAGCGCGGTCACGCCGCCATGGGCGTGTCCCGGCGGGCCCTGATAGGCCAGACCGAGCGTCACCGTGCCGCTGACCTCCTTGTCGCTACGGCCTTGCACGTGCATCGGCGGGGCGATCGCGTTCTCGGGTCCGGTGACCGGGTCGTGGCGCGTCATCTCCAGCCGCTCGGTGTCCCACATGCTGCGCACGCGCTCGGCCAGCTCCGGGGCGGCTGCCTCGAGACGGTCGGCGACGGACTCGAGGTCGGCGGCGACGGCGTCGAGGTCGATCGCGGGGTTGGGACCGTTGCGGACCAGACCCTCGACCACGCGCCGGGCGGCCCGGACCGCGCGGTCGACCCCGGCCTCGCCGGCCTCGGCGGCCAGGGACGGTGCCCACTGCTGCGTCATGGGCCTCAGACTAGAACGCGTTCTGGTTTGCGCGCTCACGGCCCCGGAACCACCAAGCCGCCAGCGCACCACCGACCGCACCGAACAGGTGCGACTGCCACGAGACCCCGGTCTGGCCGGGCAGGACACCCCACAGCACCCCGCCGTACGCCACCAGGAGCACGACGCCGAGCAGGATCTCGCCGATCCGCAGGCTGAAGACACCGCGCAGGATGAGGTAGACCAGCCAGCCGAAGATCAGCGTGGAGGCGCCCAGGTGGATCGTGTAGTCCGGCGCGATCAGCCACGTGCCCGCCCCGCCGACGAGCCAGATCACCAGCGTCACGGCGATGCCGCGGGTCAGGTCGGCCGCGAGCACGAGGAACCCCAGCACCAGCACGGGACCGGTGTTGGCGATCAGGTGGCCCCATCCGACGTGCAGCAGCGGAGCGAGCAGGATGCCGATCGCGCCGTCCTCGCTGCGCGGGCGTACGCCGCCGTTGTCCAGGCGGCCACCGACGACGGTGTCGACGACCTCGATCCCCCAGAGCAGGGCGACGAACGCCACGACGACCACGGCTGCGGAACGCCAGCGCGGCGCCCCGTCGCGAACCCGTTGCGCGAGCGCCATCAGCCCAGCCGGGAGCGGAGCTGGTCGGCCACGTCCGCGATGGACTCGCCCTCGATGCGCTCACCGTCGACGATCACCGACGGCGTGCTCTCGTAGCCGTTGTCGGCCATCGCGTCGGTCGCGGCGTCGACCCAGCCCTCGAACGCCCGGTCCTCGATGCCGGGGCGTACGTCCGCCTCGGTGGCGCCCGCCTCGACCGCCATCGCCACCAGCGCGTCGTCGTCGTGCTCGGCGCGACCCTCGGTCGGCTGGCGCTCGTAGAGCAGGTCGTGGAAGGTCTTGGCGACCTCGGGGCCCGCGGCGTCGAGCACGACCGCGACGGCGTTGGCGGCGCGGGTCGGGTAGTCGGTGCGCGAGGAGCGGTCCAGGATCGCCACCGGGCGGAAGGTGACGAAGACCCGCCCGTCGTCGGCCGCCTCGGTCAGCTCCGCGCCCATCTCGGCCTCGAACGCACCGCACGCGGGGCAGAGGAAGTCCTCGTAGATCTCGACCTTCAGCGGCGCCTCGGGGTCGCCGTACGCGAGGCCGTAGGTGTCGGTGGCGCCTTCGGGCGGCGTGGTCGGCTTGTCGTTGCCGGTGACCGCCCAGGCGATCAGGGCGATCAGGGCAACGGCCACCACGACCACGGCGGCACCGATCGCGACGCGGCGCCGTCGTTCCTGCTTCTGCTGCTGGGCGCGCATCTGGGCGGCGCGTTCGGCGGCGGCCCGCTGACGGGCGTGGGCGGCGGCCGTGGACTTCTTCTTCGACACGGGGATCACTCTAGGGAGCCAGCCTGAGTGAGCGCTGAGCACGTCAGAGCCGCCGAGTAGGGTCGGGCGGGTGAACGACCGACTGGTGTGGATCGACTGCGAGATGACCGGCCTCGACCTCGAGCACGACGCGCTCATCGAGGTGGCGGCGCTCGTCACCGACTTCGAGCTCAACGTCCTCGGCGACGGGATCGAGATCGTCATCAAGCCGCCGGCGGCGGCGCTGGAGCAGATGATCGACTTCGTGCGCGACATGCACGTGAAGTCCGGGCTGCTCGAGGAGCTCGACGGCGGGGTCAGCCTCGCCGAGGCGGAGGAGCAGGTGCTCGCCTACATCCGCCAGCACTGCCCCGAGGGCACCCGTCCGCCGCTGGCCGGCAACACCGTCGGCACCGACCGCGCGTTCATCGCGCGCGACATGCCGGCGCTGGAGCAGTTCCTGCACTACCGGATCGTCGACGTCTCCTCGATCAAGGAGCTGTCGCGCCGGTGGTATCCCCGCGCCTACTACAACGCCCCCGCCAAGTCCGGCAACCATCGTGCGCTCGCCGACATCATGGAGAGCATCGAGGAGCTGCGGTTCTACCGCGAGGCGGTCTTCGTGCCGCCGCCCGGACCCGACACCGACCGGGCGAAGGCGCTCGCGGCCGAGCACGGCGGCGCACTGACGGGCGTGCGCCCGGGCACCGAGGGCACCGAAGGCGACCAGCCCGCCGTCACCGCCGACTGACCGCTACCGGCCCAGCCGGACGTGGAGCAACGCACCCGCGTGCCCCGCGGTGACGAAGAGCCCCGACCCGTCGTGGTCGCGGCAGACGTTCGTCGGTAGGGACCCTGACGGCAGCGGTACGGCGCCCACCACACCGTCCTCGGGATCGACCAGGTCCAGCCGGTCGGCGCCGAGCAGGGCCACCCAGAACCGGCCGTTGGCGGCGCGCTCCATGCCGTCGGGGCTGCCACCGTCGAAGGTCACGAGCTGCCGGGGACCGGCCAGTCCGGCATCGGTGACGTCGTAGGCCCAGAGCACCGCGGACCGGGTCGCCGTAAGGAGCAGCCGGGCCCCGCTCGCGTCGAACGCCAGCCCGTTGGTGAAGACCGGCCCCTCGTCCAGCACGCACCGCGCCGTACCGGAGTGCGGGTCGACGACGTGCACCTGTCCCGGACCGCCGGAGCCGGGGTCGGACCACACGACCTCTGCGACGGTGTCGGTCACCCAGAGCCGCCCGTCCGGCCCGACGACGAGGTCGTTGGGCGCACCCATGCCCTCGACGAGGTGCTCGACGCGGCCGTCGCGGATCACCTGGACGCCGGCCGGGACCTTCGTGGGCGCGCCCCAGATCCCGCCGTTCTGGGCGACGTAGAGCGCACCGTCGTCGCCGGCCGCGAGTCCGTTCGGGCCGCCGCCGGTGACGAACTTCTGCAGGCTCGCGGTGTTGCGCGGGTCGACCACGTAGACGCACCCGTGGCTGATCGACGTGAGCGCGACCCGGCCGTCCGGCAGCGCGACCGGTCCCTCGGTGAAGCCCAGCCCGTCGACGACGACTCGGGCACTCACGGCGCGTCCCCGTCGCCGGCGTCCCAGCGCTCGGGGAGGTCGCTGACCCGCAGGGTCCACAGGGGCACGCGGCGCTCGTGCCAGGCCCGGGGTCCCTCCTGGGCATCGGGGTGCGCCATCAGCACGTGGTGGGCGCGGGTCTCGAGCTGCTCGGTGTGCTCGAGGTCGGCGCCGGACCAGAGGATCTGCTTGCTCAGCGCGAGCGCGGCGGGGCTGGCCTGCTCGGCGACCTCGTGGGCGAGGGCCAGCGTCGCCGCCAGCACCTCAGCGGCCGGCAGCGCCTCGGTGGCGATGCCGCGACGGGCGGCCTCCGCCCCGGTGATCGTGCGTCCGGTCAGCAGCAGGTCGGCGGCGGTGGCCATCCCGACCAGCTGCCGCAGCGTGTGGTGGCTCTGCGCGTCGCCGACCATCCCCCGGCGTACCTGCGGGATGGCGAGCTTCGCGTCCTCGGCGACGAGCCGGAGGTCGCACTGCAGCGCGATCGTCAGGCCGATGCCGATGGCGTGGCCGTTGACCGCGGCGAGCACCGGCTTGCGCACCCGCCAGGCCGGCGGGTCGACCGGTGACGCCGAGAACTCCCGGTCGCGGGCGGCGAACGCGTCCGCGGCCGGGCTCATGTCGGCGCCGGCGCAGAACGCCCTCCCCTCACCGGTCAGCACGACGGCCCGGATCCGGTCATCGGCGTCGCAGGCGGCGTACGCCGCTCCCAGCGCGGATGCGGTGCGGGCGGAGAACGCGTTCAGCTTCTCGGGACCGTCGAGGGTCAGGACCGCGACGGGTCCGTCGAGCTCCGTGCGCACGCCCGTCATCGACGACGCATCACGAGGCGACGGGCGGTGTCCATGGCGGTCCTTCCGGGAGACGAGCGCCTCGCACGGTAGGCGTTCGGCCGGCCTCTCCGCGCCGCCCGGTCCCACTGCGCTGGACCGGCGCCGGCACGCACCCCGCTCCCCCGCCAGACTCGCACAACCACGAGGAGGCCCCTTGACCACGACACCGGAGCAGTCGAGCCCCACCGCGCGCCAGGTGGTGGCCGGCCTCGACCTGCACGGGCGCACCTGCGCGATCACCGGAGCCACGAGCGGGCTGGGCCGCGCGTCGGCGCTGGCGCTGGCGGGCGCCGGTGCGCGCGTGCTGCTGCTCGGTCGCTCGACCACCGGCCTGGTGGACACCGCCGAGCAGATCCGCAGCGAGGTCGCCGATGCCGAGGTGCACCCGGTCCACCTGGACCTGGCGGACCTGACGTCCGTGCGAGCGGCAGCCCAGGAGGTCGCCGCGCTCACCGACCGGCTGGACGTGCTGATGAACAACGCCGGCGTCATGTTCACCCCGCTGGACCGCACCGCCGACGGGTTCGAGCGGCAGCTCGGCGTCAACCACGTCGGGCACTTCGCCCTCACCACCGCGCTCCTTCCGACGCTGTTGACCGCCGAGCGTCCGCGCGTGGTCACCCTGTCGTCGGGGGGCCACGTCCTCGGCGACGTCGACCTGGGGGACCCGCACTGGGAGCACCGGCCCTACGACAAGTTCGTCGCCTACGGGGCGTCGAAGACGGCCAACGTGCTGTTCACCGTCGGTCTGCGCGAGCGGTACGCCGACGCCGGGCTGACCGCGTTCGCGGTGCACCCCGGCACTGTCGCCACCGAGCTGGGACGGCACATGTCCCGCGACGACTTCTCCGAGCTCGGGCGGCTCGTCCGCGAGCGCCGTGCCGGTGACCCCACCAAGAGCCCGTGGCTGGAGTTCGTGAATCCCGAGCAGGGTGCGGCCACGCAGGTCTGGGCGGCGACGCGGGCGCCGGACACGTCGGAGGCGGTCTATCTCGCCGACTGCGCTCCTTCCGACGACGTCGCGGCGTACGCCGTCGACCCCGGACGCGCGCGGCTGCTGTGGGCTGCGAGCGAGAGCTGGTGCGCAGCCGCTCTCAGCTGATCGCGACGCGTTGCGCCGGGACGCTCTCCTTGACGGCACCGCCCTGCGGCTCGTCGTACGCCGCCGGCGTCCGCGGCAGACGTACGACGATGGTGGTGCCGGTGCCGTGCGGACCGGCCTCGGCGTGGACCGTCCCGTGGTGACGCTCGACGATCTGCTTGCAGATCGCCAGGCCCAGGCCGGTGCCGCTGCTGAGTGCCGTACCGCCGCGCTCGAAGGCGGTGAAGACCGCCTCGCGCTGGTCCGGAGGGATGCCGACGCCGTTGTCCGAGATGCGCAGCTCGACCCAGCTGCCCTGCTGCCGGCCGGTCACGGCGATCACGGGGCGCAGATCGGGGTCGGTGTACTTGATGCTGTTGCCCACCAGGTTGTCGATCAGCTGCCGCACCAGAGCGCGGTCGGCCCAGGCGACGAGGCGGGGCTCGACCTGCACGATCGGGCGGCGAGGGCCCGACTCGCGCAACAGCGCGATCTCCTCGACCAGGGCCGTGACGTCGACCGCCTGCGGTAGCACCTGCGCGTCCCGCGCCAGGGTGTAGCCGAGCAGGTCGTCGATGAGCGACCGCATACGGTGGGCACCGACCTGGATGCGCTCGACCATCGGCGCCCCGATCGCCGGGTCCAGCGGGCCGTCCTCGAGCTCGACGGCGATGGTCTCGGCCCAGCCCTGGACGAGCGCGATCGGGTTGATCAGGTCGTGGGCGACCACGCCGGCGAACGAGCTCAGCGCCTCGTGCTGACGCCGCTCCGCGGTGACGTCGCGCAGGTGCGCGAGCGCACGCACGGGCTCCCCGGGCAGCGGCAGGGCGCCGATCGCGACCACCCGGCCGGCCGGGACAGAGGGGCGGCGGACCTGGTAGTCCCGCGCCGGGAAGGACTCCCCGCGCAGCGCCGTCCGGTAGGGCAGGTCCTCGTCGCGAACCGGCTTCCCGTCCATCGCGTGCAACCCGTACTCCTCCGACGTCAGCACGCTCGTGAGGTCTTCGACGCCGAGCAGCTCGCGGGCCGCGCGGTTCGACAGCGAGATCGAGCCGTCGGGCTCGATGACGATCAGCCCGTCGGCCACGGTGTCGAGAATCCGCGCCATCTTGGTCGCCTCGGCCTCCTGCTCGCGGGCGGTCGCGGCCAGCTCGGCCACGACGGCGTCACGCTCGGCACGGTTCAGCGCCAACGCCAGACCGGTCAGCGCCGTCACCGCGACGACGACCTGCACGTGCAACGCCAACATGACCGGGTCCTCGATCGCCCGCAACGCAGGACCGTCCGCGAGGGTGAAACCCACACCCACGGTCCCGGAGTAGAGCCCGTAGGCGACCACCGCCGGGGCAGCGAACCGCAGGCCGGCCCAGATCATGAGCACGAGCAGCACGAACAGCAGGTCGTCGGGGCGCGTGCCGATGCCGGCCCAGGGCAGCAGGGTCAGCCCGAGCAGGAGCGCCAGCTCGGCGAACCGCATCGGCAGGCCCTCGCGTCGCGAGCCGAAGCAGGCAGCCACGAAGGCGCCGAGCCGGTTGGGCGACTCCGCACGCGCCTGGAGCAGGAGCAGCCAGGTCGCGACGACGCAGAGCAGCCCGATGACGTTGCGCCCGTACCACGCCAGCGCGCCCATCTCCGAGACCGGCGAGTCGAGCAGCGCCAAGGTGGCGGTCCCGATCAGCGCTGCCGGAAGACAGGCACCGAGCACGACCAGCAGGATCCGCCCGACGTCCCCGACCCGTACGAGCGGTTCGCGACCGCCGCACCCGCGGAGGTGACCGACGACCTGCTCCAGCGCGTACGCCGCGATCAGCGTCTGCGTGAGGTTGGCCGCCACGAGCCCGAGCACGAGTCCGCTCGACGCGCCGCTGACGCCGTTGCCGACCGCCACCACGACGCCGATCGCCAGGACCGTCCACGGCCGCGCGGACCCGCGGGACACGAGCACCCAGCAGACCGCCACGCCGGCGGCGGGCCAGATCAGGCTCAGCGACTCCCCGTCGATGACCGTGGCCCGGCCCAGCGCGACGGTCGCCGCCAGGGCCATGAGCCAGCACACGTGGCGGACGATCTCGTGCCGTCGGAGGGAACGGTCCATGCCTTCCTACTCGGCAGCGGCCGGCCCGACGTGAGAGATGCAGCACGCGCCGAGGCGCAAGAACGGCTCAAGCCGGCACCGCAGGCGAAAAGCACCAGGCCCGTGCCCTGCATCCCTGCAGGTCACGGGCCTGGGCGTGCCTTCCGGCGTCTGGGGTGAGTGACGGGGCTTGAACCCGCGACCCTCGCGACCACAACGCGATGCTCTACCAGCTGAGCTACACCCACCATGCTCCGGGCGCAGTGCGGCCGGAACGTGCAGAAGTGTAGCGGCCCCGGAGGAGTGGTCGTGCAAAGGGCTACCGTTTCGCGGGTGGACACCGCAGCACGCCGCCCAGCCCCGACCCCGGGACCCGCCGAGCGCACGCACTACGACGTCGTCGTCGTCGGCGGCGGGCACAACGGCCTGGCCGCTGCGGCGTACCTCGGTCGGGCTGGTCTGTCGGTGCTGCTGCTCGAGCGGTTGGGCGCCACTGGCGGAGCCGCTGTCAGCGTCGAGCCGTTCCCGGGCGTCGCGGCACGACTGTCGCGCTACTCCTACCTCGTCAGTCTCTTCCCCGAGCAGATCGCGCGCGACCTCGACCTGTCGCTGGAGCTGCGCTCGCGACGTACGGCGTCGTTCACCCCGTCGGTGCGCGACGGCCGACCGACCGGCCTGCTGGTGGCACGCCCCGAGGACGACGCCACCGCTGCCTCCTTCGCGGCGCTGACGGGATCGGAGGCGGAGTACGCCGCGTGGCAGCGGTTCTACGCCGACGTCGAGGGCCTCGCACAGGCGGTGGCACCGACCCTGACCCAGCCCTTGCCGAACGTGCGCGACCTGAGCGCACAGGTCGACCCCGCGATCTGGCGGGCGGTCGTCGAGCGCCCTCTGGGCGAGGTGATCGAGGAGCGCTTCGCCGACGACACGGTGCGCGGTGTGGTCGCCACCGATGCGCTGATCGGCACCTTCGCCTCGCTCAACGACCCGTCCCTGATCCAGAACCGGTGCTTCCTCTACCACCTCATCGGCAACGGCACCGGCGAGTGGCGGGTGCCGGTCGGCGGGATGGGCGCGGTCACCGACGCGCTGCTGGCCGCAGCCGTCGCCGCGGGCGTCGAGGTCCGCACCGGCGCGGGGGTGAGCGCGATCCGGCCCGGCGCGGACGGGGCGGAGGTGACGTGGCACGACGGCCACAGCCACCACGGCGTCACCGGGACCCACGTGCTCGCAGGTGTCGCGCCGTCGGTCCTCGACATCCTGCTCGGCTCACCGGAGGGCGAGAAGCCCGAGGGCTCGCAGCTGAAGATCAACCTGCTGCTCTCCCGCCTGCCGCGCCTGAAGTCCGGGGTCGACCCGCGCCGGGCGTTCGCCGGCACCTTCCACATCGCCGAGGACTACAGCCAGCTCGAGCGGGCGTACGCCGAGGCCGCCGCGGGCCGGCTGCCGACCGTCCCGCCCGGCGAGGTCTACTGCCACTCGCTGACCGATGACTCGATCCTCGGCCCCGAGCTCACCGCGCGGGGCGTGCAGACGCTGACCTACTTCGGCGTGCACATGCCGGCGCGGCTCTTCGACGCCGACCCGGAGGCAACCAAGGCCGAGGCCGTACGCCGCGCCCTGGCAGCGCTCGACGAGCACCTCGAGGAGCCGATCACGTCCTGCCTGGCCACCGACGCCGACGGCAACCCGTGCATCGAGGCGAAGATCCCCCAGGAGATCGAGCGCGACCTGGCCATGCCCGGCGGCCACATCTTCCACGGCGACCTCGAGTGGCCGTGGGCGCCGGCGCGCTCCCGTCTGGACACGCCTGCCCAGCGCTGGGGCGTCGCCAGCTCCCACGACCGCGTGCTGCTGTGCGGCTCCGGCGCCCGGCGGGGCGGTGCGGTCAGCGCGATCGGCGGGCAGAACGCCGCACAGGCCGTGCTGGAGCTGCGCGGCTGACGCCCGACCGCTCAGAGGTCAGCCGGGTCGACCACCACGACCGGGTCCGACGTCGGCTGCTCCGAACCGCCCGCCGGCTCCACCGTGATCGCCACCTGGAAACCCTCCTCCGGGAGATCCATCGACGCTCCGGTGCGGTGGTCCTCCAGCACCGCGGCGGATGCCATGACCCCTTCACGGACGGTCCACAGCTGGTAGACCCGCTCGGCGTCGAGGTCGGGCAGGCCCGAGGTGTCGACGGCCATCCGGCCGGCCGATCCCGACATCGCCACGGTGACCTTGCCGCCGTTGGTGGTGTCGACGGTGGCGGCCTGCGCGTCCGAGGCACGAAGCACCTCGGTGACCCCGGCCGACAAGACCGAGCCCGGGTCGTCGTCACGCATCGCGTCCGTGACGACCACCCCGCCGACCACCACCGCTGCGACCGCGGCAGCCGCGACCAGGAATCGCCGTACGGGACGGGAGCGGAGCGGGGTGACGGTGCCCGACGGAGACTCGGGACTCGTCGGTCCGCCGGCGACGGTCGGGGGGACCTGGGGCGTCCGGTCGACCGCATCGAGGACGCGGGCGCGCAGCGAGGCGGGTGCGGCGCTCTGCTCGGCGGCACCCATCGACGCGGCGGCCTGCTGGAGCTCGGCGACCTCGTCGCGGCAGGCGGCGCAGGCGGCGAGGTGCTGCTCGAACTCGGCGGCCTCGCTCGGGTCGAGGGCGTTGAGGGCGTAGGCGCCGGACAGGGTGTGGACGTCGGTGGTCATCGGGCCCCCTCCAAGCAGTCGCGCAGACGGATCAGTCCGTCTCTCATCCGGGTCTTGATCGTGGGCAACGGCTTCTCCAGCAAGGTGGCGACCTCGCCATAGGTGTAGCCGTTGAAGTAGGCCAGGCGTACCGATTCCAGCTGCAGGTCGGTCAGTGTGTCCAGACACTCGCGGACCGCGCCGTGCTCCTCCTGCGCGATCACCCGGTCGCCGGGCTCGTCGAAGGAGACCTCGTCGGCTGCGCCGTGGTGGTCCTGGCGGCGCTGCGCCTCCGAGCGGCGTACGGCGTCGACGGCACGGCGGTGCGCGATCGTCATGACCCAGGTCTTCGCGGTGCCCCGCGAGGCGTCGAAGCCGGGCGCCTTGCGCCAGACCTCCAAGAAGACCTCCTGGGCGACGTCCTCGGCCCGCGCCGGGTCGCGCACGACGCGGCGGGCGAGACCGTAGACGGGACTGGAGAGCGCGTCGTAGAGGTCCGAGAAGGCGTCCCGGTCGCCGCGCGCGACGCGCTGCAACAGCCCGTCGACGTCTCGCGCCCCGTCGGCGGGCACGAGCCGCAGGTCAGGTCCAGCGCTCATCAAACAGCTCCTCGAATGCGACTAGTCGGCGAGGTCACGAGGGACGTGGACACCGTCCCTCGAGCGTAGTTCGGACTCCTCCGGGTGCCGGATTGGCCGCGCCGTACGCTGCCGCCGTGATGTGGACCGCATCCGAGCCCCACGATCGTACGGCGGTGCTCGCCGGCGTCGTGACCGCGCTCGTCGGCTTCACCAGCTCCTTCGCGGTCGTGCTGGCCGGACTCCGTGCCGTGGGTGCGTCGCCGGCCGAGGCCGCCTCGGGCCTGCTCGCGCTGTCGGTGACGATGGGGCCGGCCTGCATCTGGCTGTCACTGCGGCACCGGATGCCGATCACCGCGGCGTGGTCCACCCCGGGAGCCGCGCTCCTCGTGACGACCGGTGCGGTCGCGGGCGGGTGGCCCGTCGCCGTGGGGGCGTTCCTGGTCTGCGCCGCCCTCGTGCTCCTGACCGGCCTGTGGGCGCGGCTCGGTGCGCTGATCGCCGGGATCCCGGCCGCCGTCGCGCAGGCGATGCTCGCCGGGGTCCTCGTGCCGCTGTGCGTCGTACCCGTGACGAGCACCGCCGAGCGACCGCTGCTGATGGCGCCGACGCTGCTGGTCTGGCTCGCCCTGACCGCGGTGCGCTCGCGATGGGCCTCCCCCGCCGCCCTGACGGTCGCCCTCGGCACGGTCGTCGTCGCCCTCGCGGTGGACGGGGACCTGCCTGCTGCCGGCGACCTCGTCCCTCGGCTCGTGCTGACCGTGCCGGAGCTCTCGTGGCAGGGCGTGGTCGGCATCGCCGTACCCCTGTGGGTCGTGACGATGGCCTCGCAGAACCTCCCCGGCGTCGCGGTCATGTCCAGCTTCGGGTACGCCGTCCCCTGGCGGCCGTCGATGACGGTCACGGCAATCGGCACCGCGGTGGCCGCGCCCGCGGGGGGCCACCTCCTCAACCTCGCCGCGATCAGCGCCGCCATCGCGGCCGGCCCGGACGCCCATCCCGACTCCGACCGGCGCTGGATCGCCGGAGTGAGCACCGGCGTCGGCTACACCGTGCTCGGGCTCGCCTCCGCCGCCCTGACGGCGCTGATGGTCGCGGCCCCGGCCGGGATCGTCGAGGCGGCCGCCGGACTGGCGCTGTTGGGCACCCTCGCCGCCGCGCTCCGGGCCGCACTCGGCGACCCGCGCAGCCGCGAGGCCGCGGTCGTGACCTTCGTCGTCGCCGTCTCCGGAGTGAGCGTGGCGGGGGTCGGAGCGGCGTTCTGGGCGCTCGTGGCGGGCCTGGTCGTGCATGGCCTCGTGAGCCGCCGCACACCACCCTCCTGACAGCACCGGTCGATTCGCCCTGGCACGTAGCCGCTGCTAGAGTTTTCCACGCTTCATGCGCCATTAGCTCAATTGGCAGAGCAGCTGACTCTTAATCAGCGGGTTGTAGGTTCAAGTCCTACATGGCGTACGCATCAAGGGCCCTGACCGGGAATCGGTCGGGGCCCTTCGCCGTTCTCTCCCACGCACATCACAGCCCGCGAGGCCGAATGTCCGGGCCGCCGCTGCCGATCTGGATGGCGTCGACCCATGACCCGCCCTCCCTTTGAAGAGAACAGGCCCCTGCTCGTGAGATCCCTCCGCCGTCGCAGCACCGTCGCCGTCGCCGGGCTGTCGCTGCTCCTGACGTCGTTCGCCGCGACGACCAGTCCCCTCGCAGGCTCAGCCGCGACCAGTGCGACGCACCCCGCCAGCGCCGCACTCACCCACGAGCACCTCGTGCGGGTCGCTGCCCACCGCGCCATCACGGTCACCGCCCCGCGGCGGGTCGACACCGGCACACGCTTCCGCATCACCGGCACCGTGCGGTTGCACGGGGGCACGCGGCGCGCGAAGCGACCTGTGCGGCTGGCCGAGCAGACCACCGCCGGCACCTGGCGCACCACGGCTGCGAAGGCGTCGACGGCGACCGGGCGTTTCGCGTTCACCGTGGCGGCCGGCGCACGGGCACGGACGCGGACGTTCCGGGTCGTCGCCCCGCGCCACCGCGGGCTGAAGCGGGTCGCGACACAGCGCACCGTGCGCGTCGTCCGGGCGCTGGCCGTCCCGACCCCGCCCGCACCGACGCCTCCCGGGCCGTCACCCGTCACGCCGTACGCACCCGCCGGCGATCCGAACGACTGGACGTTCCTCTACGACGGCGGCGCCCGCTGGAACCCCTGCCGGACGATCACCTGGGCCTACAACCCGGCCCGACAGACCTATGACGCCCTCGGGGACGTCAAGCGATCCTTCGACCTGGTCTCCGCGCAGACCGGCATCCAGTTCGTCTATCTGGGTCTGAGCGACCGGGTCCCTGTCGCGGCGACCGGCACGCCGACCCCCGGCGCGGCCATCCACGTGGCATGGGCGACCCGCCACCAGATCCCGGCCTTCCAGGGATCCACGGTGGGCCTCGGCGGCTCCACCGCCGTCTATCGCGGACGCCCCGACCTCGACGCGTCGTACGAGGTCGTCGACGGCTACCTGCTGTTCAGCACCCACCCGCCGCTGCGACCAGGGTTCGACGTCGCCGGCACCGCGACCTGGGGCCAGGTCATGACCCACGAGCTGCTGCACGTCCTCGGTCTGGGCCACGCCAGGGGCGCAGAACAGCTGATGGCGCCGGGCGTGTCCGCGCTCAACCACCGTCTCGGGGCCGGCGACCTCACCGGGATGACCCGGGTCGGTGCGACCCGGGGCTGCCTCGGCTGACGCTGATCGGACCGCGTTCAGCGGTGGCGGCGCCGGCGCGTGCTGGGCGGGTCGAACGCCCCGACGATGATCCCGACCAGACCGGCGCCGAGCACGGTCCCGACGAGCACGAACAGCGCACCGACGGGCCACAGCCCCTGGTCGTCGCCCGACGCCGAGGTGGCGATCCAGGCCGCGGTGAAGGCCGGCGGCATCACCGCCATCGGTCCGAGCGGCCGCCACAGCGCCGCGCCGAGCACACAGGCGACCAGGAGGGTGAGCACGCAGCCGGCGACCTGCCAGGTCTCGTAGGGCCCGTGCGGGTCGCCCGCTTCGTCATACCAGTACTCGCTGTCCCAGCCCATCCACCCGAACCAGGCGATCGCCGCGACCACGGCGAGACCGATCCCCCAGGCGAGGTGGCGGGTGAGCGAGGTACGGACAGGCGCGGGAGTCGTGGTCATGGCGCGATCCTGCCCGCTCGTGGCGGTTCGAGGGATCCGCAGAAGTACTCAACCGCACGTGAGATCCTCGCCGCGGACGTTCGAGGGAGGACAACGGTGGTACGACGACGCGCGGTCGGCTGGGCGATGGCACTGACGGGTCTCCTGGCTCCGGTGGTCGTGCTGACCCCGGCGGTGGCAACGCCCGGTCAGGCGCCGACCACCCAGCGCGACCGGGTCGTCGTGGCGCCCGGCGCAACCGCACGGGTCGCCGTCCTGACCAACGACCGCGTCTATCGGAAGAGGCGAGCGCAGGTGACCGTCCTGCGCACCCCGCCGCGGATCCGCGCCCGCGGCACGGTCCACCGCAGGGTCCTGGTCCGCGTCGGGCCGCGCGCCGCCGCCGGGACCTATCGGATCCCCTACCGCGTCACCGACGTGCACGGCCGCACGGCCCGCGGCATCCTGCGCGTGGTCGTGCGGGCCGGCGTGCGCAGCCTCAGTGCCGCCGTCGCCGACCTGCGGGTGGAGCCCGAGGTCCGCACCGGCTACGACCGGGCGCGGTTCAAGCACTGGGTCGACGCGGACCGTGACGGCTGCGACACCCGCAGCGAGGTGCTGCTGGCCGAGGCGGTCACGCCGGTCGCCGCTGGGACCGCCTGCCCGATCACCAACGCCCGCAGCGGTGGCGGCCGCTGGGTGAGCTACTACGACGGCGTCACCACCACCAGCCCCACGGGCTTCGACATCGACCATCTCGTGCCGTTGGCCGAGGCCTGGGACTCCGGGGCGCGCCGCTGGACCGACGCCCGCCGCGAGGCGTTCGCCAACGATCTCGACGACCCGCGCTCGCTGGTCGCCGTCAGCGCTTCCAGCAACCGCTCGAAGTCCGACCGGGACCCGGCGGAGTGGCTGCCGCCGCGCCCGGCCGCGCACTGCCGCTACGTCGGCGAATGGGTCGCGGTGAAGCTGCGCTGGGAGCTCAGCGTCGACGTCGCGGAGCGCGACGCGCTGCGAGCGGTCTCCCACGGGTGCGATCAGGCGACCGTCCGGGTCGTGCCGGTGCGGTGACCGGTCGACGCCTCAGGCGGCCAGACCGATCACGGCCAGGAAGACGAACCACAGGCTGAACTCCACGCCCAGCGCGACCCCGACGAACCGCCATGGCCGCGGAGGCCGGAGGAGCACGCCGGCGACGACCGGCACCACCAGCTGCGCGGCGAACGCACCGGCGTACACCGTCAGCGGACCCAGCGCACCGGCGCGCACCTCGCCGTGCGGGAGCGCCCAGGCCCAGGCCGCGGTGTAGAAGGCGGGATAGAGCGCGAACGGCGCGGACGCGGCGAACAGCAGCGCGGTGACGACCGCCGGCACGACGGTCGCGTTGCGATTGCTCACCCCTGCGCCTCCTGCGTGTGTCCTGGACGACCGGCCTACCGTACGCCGCCCGGCGGTGACACGATGCCGGGGTGACTCTCCGCCGCCGTACGACCCTCCCGGCCGTTCTGCTCACCCTCGCCGCCATGCTCGCCGCGCTCGTGCCCGCGCCCGCGCAGGCCCAGGAGAAGCTGCCGGTGCCGTTCTCGTTCCTCCCCGCGGCGGTGCTGGCCGGCACCCAGGTCTACGCCGACCCGCCGGGCGCCAACGACTGGACCTGCCGCCCGACCCGCAAGCGCCCCCGACCTGTCGTCCTGGTCCACGGGTTGGTCGGCAACAAGAACACCAACTGGCAGACCTTCGCACCGCTGCTGAAGAACCGCGGCTACTGCGTCTTCGCCCTGACGTACGGCGTCGGCCCGGCCCAGCTCCCCGGCCTGGACCAGTTCGGCGGGTTGACTCGCATCGAGCGCAGCGCTGCGGAGCTCAAGCGGTTCGTGAACCGGGTGCTGCGGTCCACCGGGGCGAAGAAGGTCGACATCCTCGGTCACTCCGAGGGCACGGTCGTGCCGAACTACTACGCGAAGTTCCTCGGCGGGAGGACGAAGATCCGTTCCTATGTCTCCATCGCCCCGCTCTGGCACGGCACCAACGTCGCCGGCGCCGCCAGCCTGGTCAACGCCGGTACGGCGTTCGGCCTGACTCCACCGGTGATCGCGCTGCTGAGCCCGGTCTTCGGGTCGGGCCCGCAACTGCTCACGGGCTCGGCGTTCTGGGACAAGATGCGCCGGGGCGGGACGCCCCGGGTGAAGGGCATCCGCTACACCAACATCGTCACCCGCTACGACCAGCTCGTCATGCCCTACACCAGCGGTGTCCAGCGCGGCATGCGCAACGTCGTGCTGCAGGACGTGTGCCCGCAGGACTACTCCGAGCACTTCCAGGTCGTGGCGTCGCGCAACACCGCACGGCTCGTGCTCCGCGCGCTGGCGGGCAACCGCAGCACCGCCGTCCCGTGCGCGCGGGTCCTGCCGTACGTCGGGCCGTGACCCCGGGGCGGACCGGCCCCGCTCAGCCGACGATGCGGGCGGTCATCGCGCCCGGCACGGCGAGCACCGAGCGCACGAGGTCGTCGCCGACCGGTCCCTCGAGGTCGGACAGCACGTAGCCGTACTCCCCCGCGGTCGCCAGCGACTGCGCGGTGAGGTTGCGGCCGTCCTGCCCGAGCAGCGTGTTGAGCTGGGCCAGCACGCCGGGCACGTTGTGGTGCAGGACCCCCAGGCGCGACCCGGAGGTCCGCGGCGGCAGCTGAACGTTGGGCAGGTTGACCGAGAGGCCGGTGCTGCCCTCGCGGACGTAGCCGACCAGCTTGCCGGCGACGAACCAGCCGATCTCCTCCTGCGCCTCCTGGGTCGAGGCGCCCACATGGGGCGTGAGGATGACGTTGTCGAGGCCCCGCAGGACCGACTCGAACGTGTCGCCCTGGGCCTTCGGCTCGACCGGGAAGACGTCGAGCGCGGCACCCGCGATGTGTCCGGACTCGATGTGCGCGCGCAGCGCCACGTCGTCGACCACCATGCCGCGCGAGGCGTTGATGAACATCGCCCGCGGCTTCATCTTCGCGAACTGCTCCTCGCCGAACATGCCCGCGTTGCCCGGGCGGCCGTCCACGTGGAGGCTGATCACGTCGGCGATCCCCAGCAGCTCGTCGAGGCTGTTGCAGCGCCGGGCGTTGCCGTGGATCGGCCGGTCGGCGATGTCATAGAAGGCGACCCGCATGCCGAGGGCCTCGGCGACGTTGGACAGCTGGGTGCCGATGTTGCCGTAGCCGACGATGCCGAGGGTGCGCCCGCGCACCTCGTGGCTGCCCTTGGCCGACTTGTCCCAGACCCCGGCGTGCATCCGCTCGGTCTTCTCCATGAGCCGGCGGGCGAGCGCGATGATCTCGCCGATCACCAGCTCGACGACGCTGCGCGAGTTCGAGTACGGCGCGTTGAAGACCGGCAGCGCGCGGGCGGCGGCCGCGGTGAGGTCGACCTGGTTGGTGCCGATGCAGAAGCACCCGAGCGCCTCGAGGTCGTGGGCGCCCTGGATGACCTCCGCCGTGACGGAGCTGTTGGACCGGATGCCCAGCAGCGAGACGCCGTCGAGCGCCGCGAGCAGGTCGGGACCGCTCAGGGAGCCGGGGTGTTGCTCGACGTCGTACCCGGCGGACTCGAGCACGTCCACGGCCGTGGGGTGGATGTTCTCGAGCAGCAGGGCCTTCATCGCGGCTCTCCTTCGCAGTCAGCAGTGGATCGGGGTCGCATTCCTCCAGCACGGTAGCGGCTGCTCGCGGGCACGCCGAGCCAGGGCAGCGGCTGTGGACGTGACCCTCGTCGCACGCCCGTCGTGATACCTCCCGCATGCCGATCGGCCCGCGCGGCATGCGTGACGTAGCAGAAAAGTGCTGGCGTCCGGCGCTGAAGTCCGAGTACGACCTCGGCCGCGGCCACGGCATGGCGACCCGTCCCAGCTGAAGCGGGACGAGCGCTCAGGCCGACCAGGCGGCCCACAGGTCGGCGTACCTGCCGCCTGCCGCCACCAGCTCGTCGTGCGAGCCGGCCTCGACGACGCACCCGGCGTCGAGCACGACGATCCGGTCCGCCGCGCGCGCCTGCGTCAGACGGTGGGCCACAGTGATCGCAGTGCGCCCTTCGGTGGCGGCGAGCGCGGCGATCTCCAGGTCCCGTGCGCCGGCCGAGCCGGCTTCGGCCGTCGCCTCATCGAGCACCACCACCGGCGGGTCGGCCAGCACGACCCGGGCCAGCGCGAGCTGCTGCGCCTGCGCCCCGGACAGCGGTACGCCGTCCCCGCCGACCCGGGTGTCCAGCCCGTCCGGGAGCGCCGTGACCCAGCCCCAGGCGCGGACCGTCTCGAGCGCGGCGCGCACGTCCGCGTCGTCGGCATCCGCGCGCGCGAGCGTGACGGCCTCGCGCACCGTGCCGGAGAAGACGTGGACCTCCTGGCTCACCAGCGCGATGTGGCGGCGCAGCTCGCGGCGCCCGAGCTGCGCGAGCGGCACTCCGCCGAGCAGGACCTCCCCGCGCGTCGGCACCAGCACCCCGGCCGCGATCGCGCCGAGCGTCGTCTTGCCGGCCCCGGTCGCGCCGACCAGCGCCACCCGCTCGCCCGGGGCGAGCACGAGGTCGACGTCGTGCAGGACGGGGGCACCGGCCTCGTAGGCGTGCCCGATGCCACGCAGCGTGAGGGTGGCGTTGGCGGGCCGGGGCGGGTCGGCCGGCAGCACCGGCGCCGGCATGCCGATGACCCCGGCGATGCGCGCCAGTGACGCGCCCGTCGACTGCACCTCGTCGAAGAGGAAGATCAGCGCGCCGATCGGGTTGAACAGCCGGTGGAAGTAGAGCGCCGCAGCCGTCACCGCACCGACCGTGACGGCGTCGTCGCGCACGAGCAGGAAGCCCACGCTGAGGACGGCGAGCAGCCCGACGAGCTCGGAGCGGTTGTTGCGCGCACCGAAGCGGGTCAGCAGCCGCATCACGTTCAACGCGTAGGAGACCGCGTCCCACGACTTCCGCGCGACGAGGTCGAGCTGGGCCTGCTCGCGTCCGTAGGCACGCAGCGTGTCCGCACCGTGCACGCCCGCGACCAGCGCCTCGGCCCGCTCCCCCTGCGCCACCCGCTCGGCGGCATAGATCGGTCCCGAGCGCGGGAGATACCACCGCACCCCGAGGGCGTACGCCGGCGCCGCTGCGAGGCCGGCGAGACCGAGCCGCCAGTCGAGCGCGAAGAGCCCGGCCGCGGTGAAGACCACGGCGACGAGCGCCTGCACGAAGCTCGGCACGACCTCGACCAGCGACTGCGAGACGGTGCGGACGTCGTCGCTCACGCGCGAGAGCACGTCACCGGCACCGGCCTCCTCGAGACGCTGGGTGTCGAGGTGCAGCGCGCGGTCGAGGACCTCCTCGCGCAGGTCGGCCAGCGCGGGCTCGCCGGCCCGGGCGAGGAAGACGGTCGCGCACAGCTGCGCGAGACCACCCACGACCCCGGCCACCGCGATCGCGACGACCACACCGAGCAGCACCCCGTCACCGTCCCCGGGCCCGTCGATCGCGTCGACGAGGTAGCCGAACGCCCGCGGCGCCACCAGCAGCGCCAGACCGCCGACCAGGAACGATGCGAGCGCGGCAAGCAGCGCGGCCCGGTGGCGACGCGCGGTCGACCAGACCAGGCGGGTCGTCGCGCGTCGGTCGGCGATGGGGAGGATCCCCCGAGGTGATGCGCTCATCGCAGCACCGCCTCGCGGTAGCCGGCACCGTGGTCGGGGTGGCTCGTCAGCTCGTGGTGGGTGCCCTCGGCGACCACGCGTCCGTCGCGCAACAGCACCACCCGGTCGGCGACGTCGAGCAGGGCGGGGCTGGAGGTCAGCAGCCAGGTGGAGCGGACCGACCCGCCGTGGCGCAGCCCTCGGAGCCCGCGCGCGATCCGCTGCTCGGTCACCGAGTCGACCGCCGTCGTGGGGTCGTGCAGGACGAGCACCTCGGGGTCGGCGGCGAGCGCCCGGGCGAGCGCGATCCGCTGCCGCTGTCCGCCGGAGTACGACGCCCCGCGCGCTGCCACCTGCTGGTCGGTGCCGCCCTGGCGCAGGTCGACCACGTCGTCGGCGGCCGAGGCCGCGAGCACCGCGGCGAGACGCTCGTCGTCGTACGTCCCGCCGGGGTCGACGTTGTCGCGCAGCGTCCCCTCGAAGAGCTCGGGGTGGCTGGGGTCGACCACGAGCGCGGCGACCCGGGAGCGCGGCGCCAGCTTCGAGAGCAGGACGCCGCCGACGCGGACCTCCCCCTCCTCGACCGCACGCTCGCCGGCGAGCACGGCCCGCAAGGCGGTGGCTTCGACGGGGTCGGGCACCACGACGGCGAGCAGCTCACCGGGCCGTCCCGTCAGCGTCAGGTCGTGCAGCGGACCGCTGGTCACCGAGCGCAGCTCGACCGCAGCGGGCGAGGCCGGCACCGCCGTGCCGGTGCTGGTCAGAGGCGGACTCTGCCAGAAGTCGATCAGCCGACGCGCGGACCCGGCCGCCGCCGCAGTCTGCGCGCTCAGCATGCCGACCAGCGCGACCGGCTCGGCGAGGAACTGCGCGAGCCCCACGACCGCGATCAGCTCACCGATCGAGATCTCGCCGCGCAGGGCGAGCCGACCCGCGAGGAGGGCGACGCCGGCGAGCAGCAGCGCACTCAGCGTCGTGGTGAGCAGGCCCTGCACGCCGTACGCCGTCGCGGCGTGGACACCGGCGGACTCCGCCCGCCGGCTGCTGCTCCGGTAGCGCCGCGCCGCCTCGTCCTCGCCGCCGATGCCGCGCAGCACGCGCATGCCCTCGATCAGGTCAGTGGCGACGCCGACGGTCTCGGCGACCGCGGTCATCCGCGCCCCGCTGCGGCGCGCGATGAGCGGGGTCGCGACCTGCACGAGCAGCACCACCGTCGGCGTGCCGACCAGGACCGCCAGTCCGAGCTGGAGCTCGATCGTGAGCAGCAGCCACGAGCTCACGCCGATCCCGGCGACGGCGGCGAGCACGAACCCGGCGAACCGCATGATCGCCGCGACCTGCTCGGCGTCGGAGGTGGCCAGCGACAGGGTCTGTCCGGGCAGCATCGACGTGCGGGCGCCCTGCGGTCGCAGCAGATGGCCCACCACGCCGAGCCGGATCCGGTGCGACTCGTGCTGCCCGGCGGTGAACGTGATCCGCGCGCCCAGGCGGTAGCCCGTCGACAGCACGGCGAAGAGGGCGGTCAGCCCCACCACCGACCACGCGAGTGCGGTCCAGGAACCGGTTGCGACGGCGTTGTCGATGATCAGCCCGATCGCGACCGGGACCATCGCCTCGCAGACCTGCCAGATCGAGATCAGCAGCGACCCGGCCGCGAGCCGGCCGCGGTGGCGCCACAGCACTCGCCGCAGCAGCCGCCACGACCCGGACGGGACGGCGGAGGGGTCGGCAGGCACGAGGCGCAAGGCTAGCCGTGGTCGCCGCCCCCTCCGCGACGGGTCAGCTCTTGGCGCGCAGCACCCGGGCGCTGATCCGGTCCCGCCTGATCTGTTGCGGCGTGAACGGGAAGTCGACCCACTGCTTGTTGCCGAACAACCGGGTCTGGTCGGAACTCCACGGCGAGCGCGGGTTCATCGACTGGCCGTAGGTCAGGATCGTCTTCGCGATCGGGGCCTTGGGTCCGAAGGTCACCGCTTGGATGTGCGAGGAGCCGTAACCGACCGGATACAGCCGGTTGAGGTTGGCCACCGCCTGGTCGAAGGACAGGGCATTGGCATTGCCGGTCGACGACGGACCTCCGCCGACACCGATGGGCGGGGCACCCGGGTCACCTGCGACCTGCTGGGAGCCCAGCTTCGCGTTCGGGGAGATCTTCTTCGATGCCAGGAAGCTCAGCGCGTCCCGCATCGCTGCGACCACCTGGCCGTTGGTCTCCTGCAGGTCCCGCGGGGTGTTGAACGGGTCGTCCGCGTCGAAACCGACGCGCCAGCGCGACCCTTCCGGCGTACGCTCGAAGAACTCGCGGAACAGCAGCGCGCCCCGGGCGTCGCGATTGTCGCGCCCACCCCAACTTCGCGAGCACCTTGCAGGCCGATCCGCCGTCGGCGGCGCGACAGACCTTGCCCAGATCGCCATTGCGCTTGCTCAGGATCGCGGCGCGGACCTTGTTCTGGTGCTGGAAACCGGCCAGCTGCCGGTGGGTGATCCGCCCCTTCTTCCGTGCATCGGTGACGTAGCGGTAGACCTGCTGCGTGCGCAGGGTCCGCTCGCAGTCCTCGCAACCGATGATGTTGGCGAACCCCTCGAGGCGGACCTTGTCGTTCGGCGTCCAGTAGGAGTCGTTGGCGTTGGCCACCCAGTCGCGTCGGGTCACGTCGGGAAGGTTCTTCGGGCCGAAGATGCCAGGGCGGGCGGCGTCGGCGTCGTTGCGCCACGCGCAGGCGCCGGAGGCGCGGGTCCCGTCCAGGATGGGCAGGCCCGCGACGGCTCGCACGATCAGCCCGATCGGGGTGATGCACTGGTCGACGAGGCCGTTGGGCACGTTCGGGACGACCGAGTGGTCGGCGTAGATCACGTTGCCGGCCCGGTCGGCCGCGATCGTGTTGACCCAGGGCACACCGGCAGACGCGTCCTGCCGACGCAGCAGGTCACGGGAGGAGGTGCCCTTGCCCATGTCGAGGAAGGAGTCGACGGTCTTCAGGTGCTCCCCGTTGGCGTCGCGGATCGCGAAGACGCTGATCGGTGTCCAGCCCATCAGCATGTCGGGGGCATCGATCACGTAGCCCTCGTCGGTGCGGTAGATGGTCCGCGTGACCTTCCGCAGCTTGCCGCCGCGCCGCAGGGTGACGGTGACCTTGCGCTGCTGGAGCTGCTTCGGGCCCGAGGTGGTCAGGTAGGTCGTGGGCAGCCCCGGCAACGTGCGGTACTCGTACGGCGTGAAGCGATAGGCGGTCGACACGGTGTGGCTCCACGCGACGTCTTTGTTGAACCCGATGTTGATGCCGGGTGAGCCGATCAGGCTGGCTCCTGCGATGTCGTAGTGCCCGGGAATCGTCAGGTGGGCTTGTGAGAACCGGTAGCGCCCGCTCCACGGGAAGTGCGGGTTGCCCAGCACCATGCCGCGACCGTTCGCGCTGGCTGCGCCACCGATCGCCGTCGCGTTGGAGCCGAAACCGGAGTCGGGGTCCTTGCCGAGGCGAGCGCGCAGCTCCTTCGCGGAAGGCAGGTCCTTCTCGGCCGGCACCTTCGCGAAGGGCAGGCGCCGGCTGAGCTCGCGCGCCGGCAGCCACAGCAGGCCGGCGACGTCCGGCAGGCCCGGGTCGGTGAGGGTGGGCGGGGTCGCGGAGGCGATCGCGGAGACGAAGACGCCGCCGGAGGCCAGCAGGTTGGCGGCGTAGACGCCGTACCAGAGGTCCTTCACCGTGCCCGGCCGGACGTAGGCCTTGCCGCGGCACTCCGGGTCGGTGATGCCGTTCGGCCCACCAACGTCCCGGAGGTAGCGGTTGACGCCCTTGAGGTAGCCGCGCGCGATCGCCCGCGCCTCAGGACCGGGACCCCGCTTCGAGTCCTTGAAGAGCTTCTCCACCACGCGCCGGTTGCGCAGGTCGGTGAAGAGGATGTCGCTCTCGAGGTTGGAGGCGTCGACGGAGACGAGGTCCTGGTAGCGCCCGTTCGGCCCGAACCACCGCGAGCGTTCGCCACGGCCGGTGATCAGGGTGTCGAGCAGGTTGCACGCGGCCACCTCTGCGGTCGCGTAGCCCTGCCCGAACCCGAGTGATCCCCAGTCCTTCGCGACGATGTGCGGGATGCCGTGCTTGGTGCGCGTCACCCGAGCCTCGTAGGTGCCGCCGCGCGGGCGCAGGGGGGCGCCCTTGCGCTGCGCAGCAGTCGCGACGGACTCGGCTACGGGATCCGGTCCCACAGCGCGATCCGCAGCTGATGCGGGACCGGTCGCCGAGGTGCTGGCGAGGGCCGGCAGCACCGGCAGGGCGACTGCCAGCGCGAGGGTGGCAGCAGTACGGCGGAACGCGCGCATCGAGGTCCTCTCGGAGGGGCTGACCACCCTCACCAACGTCGACGGCTCCGAAGGGTTATGCGGCTCGGGTGACCTGGAGCGACTCCGCTCGTTGGCGGGGATGTGACCACCCCTGCTGCCCCCACCACCCGCCGCACCGTCCTGCGCGGAGCGGCAAGCCTCGGCGCCGTCCCGTTCCTGCTCCCTGTCGGGACCGCGGACGCGGCGCCGCGTCGCAAGCGCCCGCCGCGTGCCCCGCGAGCGATGGTCCGCGCGCGGCGCCGGATCTTCGGCGCGGCCAACGTCCACACCCGCACCGGCGCCGTGCGCCGCGACCGGGTGCTGCTGTCGTGGGTGGGGTGCGCCGGGTTCGCGCTGGCGATCGACGGCGAGGTGCTGCTGCTCGACGCCTGGCTCCCCCGCGGCATCCACGGTGGCCGGGTCCCCACCAGTGTCGCGGAGCTGGCGGCGCTGCGGCCGCGCGCGATCCTCATCGGTCATGGTCACTTCGACCACGCCGCCGACGCGCACCGGATCGCCGAGCTGTCGGGGGCAGTCGTCGTCGGTACGGCGCAGCACATCGCCCAGGTGCGCGCGAAGGCCTCGACGAAGGTGCGCGGGCTGGTGGTCGGCGACGAGGCCGACCCGCACGGGACCGTGCGCCGAGCCCGCCTCGGCAGCGTGCGGCTCACCGCCGTACGCCATCCGCACTCGACGCCGAAACCGCCCGACCTCAGCGACCCGCATCTGCCGCTCCTGCCGATCCCGGACCCGCTCACCCCGTTGCTGCACCCACCCACGCTCGACGACTGCGCGGGTCTGCTGACCGGGCTCGTCGAGGACGCCGAGGGCGGCTCACTGCTCTATCAGCTGCGCGTCCCGGGCTTCACGCTCGTCTGGCACGACACCGTCGGGCCGTTGAAGGAGGACGCTCCGCGCGTGCGCCGGGTGCTGCGCCGCCTGCCCCGCCCCGACCTGCACGTGGGAGCGATCCAGGGCTTCGGCCAGATCACCAACGGATTGCGCGACGTGCGGCACTACGTCGAGGACGTCGGGGGCACGGTGTTCGTGCCCAGTCACCACGACGACTGGGGCGCGCCGCTCATCGCCTCACCCGGGAGTGGGTACCGCGGTCCGCTCGAGACCGAGTTCCGGCGCATCCCGGAGGCGCGGAGGCCACGGCTGCGCTTCCTCAGCGACCCGCACGACTACGTGCGCCCCGACCGGCTGACGTTCACCCGGCGCGGGCGGCACTCCCGCTGGTGAGCTCCCGCGCGAGGGCTCAGAGGTAGAGGCCGGTCTGGCTGTCGCCGAGCCGGTCCGCGGCGACGGCGTGGACATCGCGCTCACGCATGACGACGTAGAGCTCGCCGCCGACCTCGACCTCGGCCTTGTCCTCGGGATCGAAGAGCACCCGGTCGCCGGCCTCGACGGCGCGCACGTGGGCGCCCACGGCCACGACGCGGCACCACTGCAAGCGCCTCGAGCCCATCGCGGCGGTGGCGGGGATGACGATGCCCCCGGAGGAGCGGCGCTCACCGCTCTCGGAGTCGACCGCCACCAGGACGCGGTCGTGGAGCATGCGGATCGGCGTCTTGTCGCCGCCGATCTCGGTGGGGGGTGGGGTGGGCACCGGTCAGCGGGTGATCTTGCGCAGCAGCACCATCGCCGCCACGACGCCCACGACGCCGCCCGCGACCTTGAGGATGTTGTCGGTGCGCGGCGAGCCGTCCGGCGCGACGAAGTAGGCCTTGATGTCGGCGACCTGACGCGAGGCGATGGTGCTCGGCTTCGCCCGGTAGGCGAGCTGGTCGATGGTCGAGGCCAGCCGCTGACGCGTGGCTTCCATCTCGCGCTCGATCTCGGCGGGCGTACGGTCCGACACGGGTGGGACCACCGGTGCTCCTCGGTTGACTGGGCAGGACGGGTCGTGGCGGAACGTTACCCGCTACGGCGTAGGTTGCACCTCGACGCCCAACCCGATCGACCGAGAGGACCGCCATGAGTGCCCGCCTGGCTCCCGGTGACCCGGCCCCGGACTTCACCCTGTCCACCGACGACGGACGCGAGGTGAGCCTGCGCGACTACCGCGGACGCAAGGTGATCGTCTACTTCTACCCGGCTGCGCTCACCTCCGGCTGCACCAAGCAGGCGTGCGACTTCACCGAGGCCCGCGAGAGCCTCGAGGCGCAGGGCTACGACGTCCTCGGCATCTCCCCCGACAAGCCGGAGAAGCTCGCGAAGTTCCGCGCCAACGACGCGCTGACGATCACGCTGTTGTCGGACCCCGACAAGGAGGTCATGCAGGCGTGGGGCGCCTTCGGCGAGAAGAAGCTCTACGGCAAGGTCGTGACCGGCGTGATCCGTTCGACGTTCGTCGTCGACGCCGACGGCGTCATCGAGAAGGCGATGTACAACGTCAAGGCCACCGGCCACGTCGCCAAGCTGCACAAGGACCTCGGGCTGACGACCGGCTGACGTTCTACTCGATCCGCCGGCCATGCCGGCACCCGCGCCCGTAGCCCAATTGGCAGAGGCACCAGGTTTAGGTCCTGGCCAGTGAGAGTTCGAGTCTCTCCGGGCGCACCTTCAGTCGGTCGAGCGGTCCTCGTCGGTCGAGCTTGTCGAGACCAGCACCGCTGCCACCCGCGGTGCGATCTCCCGCAGAGCCCGGCCCCGGTGGCTGATGGCGTCCTTGGCGTCGCTGTCGAGCTGCGCCGTCGTCAGCCACGTCTCGGGCGGACCGTCGGTGACGTGCTCGTCGGCGACGAACAGCACGTCGTACCCGAAGCCGTTGTCACCGCGGGTCTCGCGGATCACCCGGCCCGGCATCCGGCCCTCGACGACGATCTCCTCGACCCCGTCCGGTCCCGGGTGTGCGAGGACGACTGCGCAGGCGAAGTACGCCGTACGCCGCTCGTCGGGGACGTCCTCGAGCTGGGCGAGCAGGAGCTGGTTGTTGGCGTCATCCACCTCCGCGGCCCCGGTCTCGCCCTTGCGCAGGCCGCTCCACCGGGCGGAGAGCACCCCCGGCATCCCGTTGAGCGCGTCGACACAGAGGCCGGAGTCGTCGGCGAGTGTCGGCACCCCGGTCGCCAGCAGGCCGGCCCGCGCCTTGAGTGCGGCGTTGCCGACGAAGTCGGGGCGGTCCTCGACCGGCTCGGCGTACTCGTCGGCTCCGAGCTCGGCGAGGTCGTCGAGGCCCAGGACGCGTACGCCGGGGACGTGCGGCGCGAGGATGCGCTCCATCTCCGCGTGCTTCTTGCGGTTGCGGGAGGCCAGGAAGACCCGCGGCTCACTCACGAGCCGAGGGCCTCGCGCTGCAGGCGGATCAGCTCGGCGCATCCCCCCGCGGCGAGGTCCAGCAGCGCGTCGAGCTCGGCGCGCGCGAACGCGGCCCCCTCGGCCGTGCCCTGGACCTCGACGAAGCCGCCGTCGCCGGTCATCACGACGTTCATGTCGGTGTCGGCACGGACGTCCTCGACGTAGGGCAGGTCGAGGCGCGGGACGCCGTCGATGATGCCGACCGAGACCGCGGCGACCGAGCCCGTCAGGGGCTCGCCCTTGAGCGCGCCCTGCGCGCGCAGGTGGGCGACGGCGTCGGCGAGAGCGACGTACGCACCGGTGATGGCCGCGGTGCGGGTGCCGCCGTCGGCCTGCAGGACGTCGCAGTCGATCTGGATGGTGTTCTCCCCCAGCGCCTTGTAGTCGACGATCGCGCGCAGCGACCGGCCGATGAGGCGGGAGATCTCGTGGGTGCGGCCACCGATGCGGCCCTTGACCGACTCCCGGTCCGAGCGCGTGTTGGTCGCGGCGGGGAGCATGGCGTACTCCGCAGTGACCCAGCCGAGGCCGGAGCCCTTGCGCCAGCGCGGCACACCCTCCGAGGCGGAGGCGGCGCACAGGACGCGGGTCTTGCCGAACTCGACGAGCACCGAGCCGGCGGCGTGGTCGAGCCAGTGGCGGGTGAAGCGGATCGGGCGCAGCTCGTCGTCGGCGCGGCCGTCCTCGCGGGGGGCGGGGCTCGTGGTCGAGGTCATGGACCCTGACCCTACGAGAGCCCCACCCCCGGCGCGGATGCGACTACTTCGGGTCCGACTTCAGGACGCGCCAGATGCCGACCGCGATCGGCACGACGATCCAGATCAGCGAGGTCGTCGCGAGCTGGGCCCAGGCCTCCGCGTCCATCCCGCCCTCGACCTCCATGCCGGTGTTGGGGTCGATGCCGAGCAGGCGCGACTGCGCGGTGGCCAGGTCGATCCACGGCGCCGCGTCGCGCAGCCACGAGATCAGCGTGACCAGGACGTTCCACACGATCGGGATGACGAAGAACACCACGATCGCGACAGCGGAGTTGAGGAACAGCAGACCGAACCCGAGTCCCTGGAGGATGCCGAGGCCCTGCAGGAGTCCGAAGTTGAAGAAGTCGGACGCGGTGATGCCGTCCCAGGCGCCAGGCGCGTCGCTGACCACCGTGGCGATCGCGGCCAGGGCGACCGCCAGTGCCATGGCGACCAGACCGATCACCAACGCGGCGACGACCTTGGCCCCGATCACCTTCAGCCGCTTGGGCGTGAGGGTGAAGGTGACCAGTGCCGTGCGCTGGTTCCACTCGCTCGTGATGAGCAGGATCCCCATCACGGGAAGCAGGAAGCCCTGCGGCGTGGTGGTGGCGCCGAGGTAGTTGAAGAAGGTGCGCTGGTCGCTGCCGCCGTTGTCACCGAAGATGAAGAACAGGCCGACGAACAACGCCGTCATGACGCCGATGGTGATCATCAGCCACATGCCGGCACGGGTGTCGACCATCTTGCGCAGCTCGACGGAGAGCTGGCGCCCGAACGGCACCGGCTTGGTGCCACTGACGTCGAGGTGTGCCGGCGCCGACGCTTGCGGCGGGGGGAAAGTGGCGCTGCTCATGCGATGCTCCCTTCACGCTGGGTCTCGGCGGTGAGCTGGAGGAACATCTCCTCCAGGCCCGCGCCGTCGGCCGGACGCAGCTCGACGAGCGCGATCCCGGCCTGGAGGGCGGTCTGGCCGACGACGGTCGGCTCCGCGTCGGTGCGCAGCCCGTTGGCCGCCGCGTCGACGGTGATGCCCCCAGCGCGCAGCGCGTCGGCGAGGGCGGCGTCGTCAGCGGACCGCACGAACGTGCCGGCGGTCTGGAGCAGCTCGGCCTTGGTGCCCTGAGCGACGACCCGTCCCTGGCCGATGACCACCATCTCGTCGGCGATCACCTCCACCTCGTGCAACAGGTGCGAGGAGAGCAGCACGGTGCCGCCCCGCTCGGCGTACGACCGGAGCAGTCCGCGCATCCAGTGGATGCCGGCGGGGTCCAGGCCGTTGGCGGGCTCGTCGAGGATCAGCACCTGCGGGTCCCCGAGCAGCGCGTGCGCGATGCCGAGACGCTGGCGCATGCCCAGCGAGTAGTTGCGGACCCGCCGCTTGGCCTCGGTGTCACTGAGGCTGACGAGCTTGAGCATCTCGTCGACGCGCGACGACGGCAGGCCCATGGTCTTGGCGCCCAGCGTCAGCACCTCGCGACCGGTGCGGCCGGCGTGCTGCGCGGAGGCGTCGAGCAGGACGCCGACGTGGCGACCCGGGTTGGGGATGTCGGCGTAGCGGTGCCCGCCGATCGTCGCCGTGCCGCTCGTGGGCAGCGTGAGGCCCGTGAGGATCCGCATGGCGGTGGTCTTCCCGGCGCCGTTGGGACCGAGGAACCCGGTCACGGTGCCGGGTTTGCAGATGAGAGAGATGTCGTCCAGGGCGCGGTAGCCCCGGGGAAACACCTTGGTGAGCCCGTCGATGGTGATCATGGGCTCCACCGTGTCAGAGATCGAGGCCCGCCCGCATCAACCCACAGCCTGATTTCGGCTCCGTCGCGAGGTGGACGCAGGGACGGGTCTGCGACGGGATACGTCACGCAGCCGGATCAGGGTCGTTCGCCTGCGTCCTGTATCCCGTTGTCAGGGATCCGCGCACGCAGGTGGTCGCAGGCGGTGAGCCATGGGCGGCGTCCGCCTGTCAGGGACCAGCGCGCCTCGACACCGCGTGGGGACGCCCGCTGCGCTCCGCGCCGCAACTGCAGCGCGGCGGCGGCCCGGCCGGCTTCAGTTGTCAGTTCACCGCCGACGATGCGCACGACCTCCAGCCCGGCGTCACGCAGGTCGGCCTCCCGCGCGACGTCACGGTGGTGGCGGCTCGCGCTCCGGTGCGCTGCGCCGTCGTACTCACCGACAAGACCGAGCACCGGATCGAGCAGGTCGACCCGCGCGAGGAAGCGTCCATGGACGTCGAAGAGGTCCTGATTCACCAGTGGCTCGGCGAGCCCTACGTCGCGGGTCCACACGAGACGGAGTCGGCTCTCGTTGGGAGACACGCTGCGCTCACCGGCCGTGGCGAGAGCCTGACCGACGCTCGTCCTGCCGCGCACCGGTGCGGCATCCAGCGCGGTGCTGACCCACTCCGGCAGCGTCGCTCCTGCGGCGAACATCATCTCGAGGAAGACGATGCGCTCACGCTCGTCCCCGATCGCGGCTGTCGCCTCGACGGCCGCCATGCCGGGGGTGAGCGTCGCGATCCGCCAGCGACTCGCGTGGTGCGCCTCCGGCACGATCCTCCGAGAGACGACGCGACCCGAGCGCCGCCGCGCGGAGCGTTCCCGCGGTAGCAGGAGAGGCACGTCGAGGTGGTCACCCTCGGCCGTCTCCCCATCAGCGAACGCAGCGCCCCAGAGACGGCAAGCGGCCCACCCGGTCACCCGCGAGCCCGGGAGGTTGCACCACTCCTCGGCGATGCGCTGCTCGACGGTCAGCTCGACATCGGCCGGGACGTAGCCGGCAGGACCGACCCGCCTCCACCGCGGACCCTGCGCGGCGCCGCGCGTCGGTCCGTCGCGACCCCTCGGATCGACGGGCACGGGGCGCACCAGGCGCGCAGGGCGAGGAGCGCGCGGGACGAAGTGCTCCTCGACCATGGCGGCATCGTGACGCGTGCGACCCTCCTCGCGTCGCCGTCGTCCACAGGCGTGGCGACGACGACGGGATACGTCACGCAGCCGGAGTCTGCCGATCGGGATGTCTCACGTATCCCGCCGCTCAGAGGTCGATGACCATCCCGCTGTGGGCGCGGCTGAGCTTGCCGGTGAAGACCTCCCGGGCCTCCTCCTCGCAGGTGTCGCGGTCGAACCACGACGGGACGTGGGTGAGGACGAGGTGTCCGACGTCGGCGTCGCGGGCGGCCTCCCCTGCCTGACGCCCGGTGAGGTGCAGGTCGGGCGGGTTGTCGTCGATCTCGCGGAAGGACGCCTCGGCGAGGAACACGTCGGCGCCGCGAGCGGTCTCGACCAGCTCGGCGCAAGGCCCCGTGTCGCCGGAGTAGGTCACGACCGCGCCGTCGGCCTCGATCCGCAGGGCGTACGCCGGTACGGGGTGGCGGACCTGGCGGACCCGGACGGAGAACGGGCCGACCTCGATCGCCGGGTGGTCCTCCCAGCGCCGGAAGTCGAAGGCCTCCCCCATCCCCGGGTGGGTCTGCAGTCCGTACGCCGCGGCCATCTGCGCGGCGGCGCCGTCGGGTGCGTAGACCGGGATCTGCGGACCGGCACCACGCGGGTGGTAGCTGCGCAGCACGTAGTAGCCGCACAGGTCCATGCAGTGATCGGGGTGCAGGTGGGAGATGAGGACGGCGTCGATCTCCATCGGATCCACGTGGCGCTGCAGCGTGCCGAGCGCCCCGTTGCCGAGGTCCATCAGCACCCGCCAGGTGCGGCCCTCGTGCTCGGCCTCCAGCAGGTAGCAGGAGGCCGGCGAGTCCGGGCCCGGGAAGGAGCCCGCGCACCCGATGACGGTCAGGCGCATCAGGCCCACACCGCCTGTTGAGTGAGCTGGTCCACTCGCTGCAGCTCGGGTCCGAGGAACCGCTGGCCGATCCGGGCGAACTCCTCGGGCCGTCCGGTCGTGAGGAACCGGTGCTGCGGCGCCGGGAGCGCAGGGTCGCGCTCGAGCCCGGAACGAACCAGCGTCCGGTAGACGTCCTTCGCGGTCTCCTCGGCGCTGGAGACCAGCGTGACCTGGTCGCCGAGGACGTAGGAGATGACGCCGGTGAGCAGCGGATAGTGCGTGCACCCGAGCACGAGCGTGTCGATGCCTTCGGAGATCAGGGGCGCGAGGTACTCGTGGGCCACGGCGGTGAGCTCGGGGCCACTGGTGACGCCGGACTCGACGAACTCCACGAAGCGGGGACAGACACTCGTCGACAGCTGGACGTGCGGCGCGGCGGTGAAGGCGTCCTCGTAGGCCATCGACTCCGCGGTCGCGCGGGTGCAGATCACGCCGATCCGGCCCGTGCGGCTCGCCGCGACCGCCCGCCGGGTCGCCGGGTGGATCACCTCGATGACCGGCACGGGGTAGCGCTCGCGCGCGTCGCGCAGCACGGCGGCGGAGGCGGAGTTGCACGCGATGACGAGCGCCTTCACCCCTTGCGCGACCAGGTGGTCGAGGCACTCGAGCGCGTACTCCCGCACCTCGCCGATCGACTTGGGGCCGTAGGGCTGGCGGGCGGTGTCGCCCAGGTAGAGCACCGACTCGTGCGGGAGCTGGTCGATCACCGCCCGCGCCACGGTGAGACCCCCGAACCCGGAGTCGAAGATCCCGATGGGTGCATCTGCCACGCGCCGATGCTACGGGACGTACGCCGTTCCGGGGCTGCGATGCGCGTCACCGCCGGCCACCTACAGTGTCCCGGTGAGCGACACGACCCCACGCCCCGTCGACGCACTCGCCGAGCAGTTCGTCACCGATCTCGTGGTCCTCGACCCGCTGACCGCGACGTACGCCGGCATCGCCGGGCACGACCACCGCCTGCCCGACCTCTCCCCCGACGGGTACGCCGCCCGCACGGCGCTCACCCGCAAGGCGGTCGCCGACGTCCGTGCCGCCGAGCCCGTGGACGCTCGCGAGGAGGTCGCCAAGGCGGCCTTCCTGGAGCGCAACCAGCTCGAGCTGGAGCTGGACGACGCCGGGGTGACCGCCTCGCGGATCTCCGTCATCACCAGCGCGCTGCACGACCTGCGCGAGACCTTCGACCTGATTGACACCTCCTCCGAGGCCGGGTGGGCGGCAGTCGACGCGCGCCTCGCCGGGGTGCCCGACGCCCTCGAGGGCTACCGCCGCACGTTGCTCGCCGAGGCCGATAGGGGCCACGTGTCCGCCCGCCCACAGCTGCTGCAGGTCGCCGCGCAGACCCGCAGCTGGACCGGCGCCGGCACCGGCGGTAGCGACTTCTTCCGCGACCTGGCCACCACCGCGCAGCAGGCCGGCGTGCCCACCACCCTGGCCGCCCAGCTCTCGAGCAACGCCGCCGCCGCGTCGCAGGCCGTCGCCGAGCTCGGCCGGTTCCTCGCCGACGACCTCACACCGCGCGCACCGGAGAAGGAGGCGGTCGGACGCGAGCTCTACGCGCTGCACTCGCGCTACTTCCTCGGCGCCGCCGTCGACCTGGACGAGACCTACGCCTGGGGCTGGGAGGAGCTCGCGCGGCTGGACGCCGACCGCGACCGCGTCGTCGACCTGATCGTCCCGGGCGGGAGCCTCGACGACGCCGTCGCAGCGCTGGACGCCCAGCCGGGCCGCGTCTTCACCTCCAAGGACGCCTTCCGCGAGTGGATGCAGGAGCTGGCCGACCGCACCCTCGCCGAGCTGGCCGACACCCACTTCGACATCCCCGAGCCGGTACGCCGCATCGAGTGCTGCATCGCGCCCACCGACGACGGCGGCGTCTACTACACGGGACCGAGCGAGGACTTCAGCCGTCCCGGCCGGATGTGGTGGTCGGTGCCCGCGGGCCAGGACTCCTTCAGCACCTGGCGCGAGGTCACCACCGTCTTCCACGAGGGCGTGCCCGGCCACCACCTGCAGATCGGCCAGACGGCGTACCGCACCGAGCAGCTCAACCGCTGGCAGCGGCTCCTGTGCTGGGTGTCGGGCCACGGCGAGGGCTGGGCGTTGTATGCCGAGCGGCTCATGGACGAGCTCGGCTACCTCGACGACGCCGGCGACAAGCTCGGCATGCTCGACGCGCAGGCGTTCCGCGCCGCCCGCGTGGTCGTCGACATCGGCATGCACCTGGAGCTGGAGATCCCGGCGAACCCGTGGGGCTTCCATGTGGGTGAGCGCTGGACCCCCGAGCTCGGTCTGGAGTTCATGCTCGCCCGCAGCAGGATGTCGGAGCCCGAGCTCCGCTTCGAGGTGCAGCGCTACCTCGGCTGGCCGGGGCAGGCACCGTCCTACAAGGTCGGCGAGCGCATCTGGCTGCAGGCCCGTGAGGATGCGCGCATCCGGCAGGGCGACGCCTTCGATCTCAAGGCCTTCCACCGCGCAGCACTGGACCTCGGCTCGCTCGGCCTCGACCCGTTGCGCGACGCGCTGGCCCGGCTGTGAGCGGCACCCCGACGGACTGGGCCGCACGCTTCGTCCTGGCCTCCGCCTCCCCGGCTCGGCTGGCGACGCTGCGATCGGCCGGTGCCAACCCCCGCGTCGTCGTCTCCGGCGTCGACGAGTCCCAAGTCGCCCTGGCCGATCCGGCAGCGCTCGCCCTCGAGCTGGCCCGGTTGAAGTGCACCGCCGTCGCTGAGCTGCCCGAGCAGGACGACGCGGTCGTCCTCGGCTGCGACTCGGTGCTCGAGCTCGGCGGGGAGATCCACGGCAAGCCCGCGGACGCCGCCGAGGCGGTCCGGCGGTGGGAGCGCATGCGTGGGCGTTCGGGCGTTCTCCACACCGGGCACTGGTTGATCGACCGGCGCACCGACCGCACCGCGGGAGCTGCCGCTGCGACCACAGTGCACTTCGCCGACCTGAGCGACGCCGAGATCGCGGCGTACGTCGCCACCGGCGAGCCGCTGCACGTCGCGGGCGCCTTCACCGTCGACGGTCTCGGCGGCGCGTTCGTCACCCGGATCGAGGGCGACCACCACAACGTGGTCGGGGTCAGCCTGCCGCTGGTGCGCGACCTGCTCGCCGAGCTCGGCCTCAGCTGGACCGAGGTGTGGAGCTCTCGGTGTGCTGGACGACCTGCCTAGCAGGCAGCGGCGCCGACGGGCCGGGCTCGCCCTGAGGGTGCTCGATCTCCTCCACGAGGTCCGGCGGCAGGTTCATGTGCAGCAGCGGGACCGGGCGACGGAACACCAGCCGGCGGAACAGGTAGAACCGCGCGACGAGTCCGATCGGCTGCCCGACGAGGTTGGCTGCGATGTTGTCGGTCAGGGCGCTGTCGAGGCCGAGCACCTCGTGGGTGAACCACAGGCAGGCGACCGGCAGCGCCATCGTGATCACGTTGATCACGAAGAACAGCGCGACCCCGCCGTCTGCGTGGACCGTCTCGCGCTCGCGGAAGGCGTACACCCGGTTGCCGGTGTAGCTGATGACCATCCCGACGGTGTGGCCCAGGACGTAGCCGGCGATCGCGTTGCCCCGCAGGGGCGGCTCGTACCAGGAGCCGAGGCCGTGGACGAGGAGATTGAAAATGATGAGCGCGACCACGGTCGCCACCCCGCCCACCACGAGAAAGCGACCGCCCTCGGCGAGGAGCCGACTCCAGCGGGTGCCCACCAGCACAGGCTAGTGCCGGTCGGGCCGGCGCGCGTGCACCCCCTCGTCCCGCGTGCCGAACCCTCCAACACCGCCCGCAGGGCGCGGCCCTACACTCCGAATGTTTCCGCGCTCACCGTTCCGCTGCGCCACCCGAACACTTCGAGGAGTCGTCCGTGCCCGAGGCCAAGCCGCTGCAGAAAGTCCTGATCGCCAACCGGGGCGAGATCGCAGTGCGGATCATCCGGGCGTGCAAGGACGCCGGCATCGGCAGCGTCGCTGTCTACGCCGAGCCCGACCGCGACGCCATCCACGTGCGCATCGCCGACGAGGCCCACAGCCTCGGCGGCTCGACGCCGGGTGAGTCCTACCTCTCGATCGAGAAGATCATCGAGGTCGCCAAGAAGACCGGTGCCGACTCGGTCCACCCGGGCTATGGATTCCTCGCCGAGAACGCCGACTTCGCCCGCGCCGTCATCGACGCCGGGCTGATCTGGATCGGCCCCGGCCCCGAGGCGATCGAGGCGCTCGGCGACAAGGCCAAGGCCAAGCAGCTCGCGCAGAAGGCCAACGCCCCCCTCGCCCCGGGCACCAAGGAAGCGGTCAAGGACGCCGACGAGGTCGTGGCGTTCGCCGAGGAGCACGGCCTGCCGGTCGCGATCAAGGCGGTCTTCGGCGGTGGCGGTCGCGGACTCAAGGTCGCCCGCACGATGGAGGAGATCCCGGAGCTGTTCGAATCCGCGGTCCGCGAGGCCGTCGGCGCGTTCGGTCGCGGCGAGTGCCTGGTCGAGAAGTTCCTCGACCGTCCTCGCCACGTCGAGACCCAGTGCCTGGCCGACCAGCACGGCAACGTCGTCGTCGTCTCCACCCGCGACTGCTCGCTCCAGCGTCGCCACCAGAAGCTGGTCGAGGAGGCCCCCGCGCCGTTCCTCACCGACGACCAGGTCGAGCGGCTCTACGAGTCCTCCAAGGCGATCCTGCGCGAGGCCGGCTACGTCGGCGCCGGCACGTGCGAGTTCCTCGTCGGCCAGGACGGCACCATCTCGTTCCTCGAGGTCAACACCCGCCTGCAGGTGGAGCACCCGGTCACCGAGGAGGTCACCGGGATCGACCTGGTCCGCGAGATGTTCCGCATCGCCGCGGGCGAGGAGCTCGGGTACGACGACCCGGAGATCCGCGGTCACTCGATCGAGTTCCGCATCAACGCCGAGGACGCCGGCAGCAACTTCATGCCGGCCCCCGGCACCTTGACCCGCTGGTCGCCCCCGTCCGGCCCGGGCGTCCGTCTCGACGGCGGCTACGAGACCGGCGAGACCGTCCCGGGCTCGTTCGACTCGCTCGTGGCGAAGCTGATCGTCACCGGCCGCGACCGCACGCAGGCCCTCGAGCGCTCGCGCCGCGCCCTGGCGGAGTTCGACGTCGACGGCATGCCGACCGTCATCCCCTTCCACCGCGCGGTCATCGAGGACCCGGCGTACGTCGCCTCGTCCAACCCGTCCGGTGAGGGCTCGTTCGACGTCTACACGACCTGGATCGAGACCGACTTCGACAACCAGATCCCGCCGTACGCCGGCGACCGGGCCGAGGCGCCCGAGGCCGAGGAGCGCCAGAGCGTGACCGTCGAGGTCGGCGGTCGCCGGCTCGAGGTCGTCCTGCCCGGCGGACTCGCCGCGATCGGTGGCGCCAACGGTGGCGCCCAGAAGAAGCCGAAGCGATCGGCCGGCAAGAAGGCCGGCGCGGCCGCGACGGGTGACTCGGTCACCTCGCCGATGCAGGGCACGATCGTCAAGATCGCCGTCGAGGAGGGCCAGGAGGTCGCGGAGGGCGACGTCGTGGTGGTCATCGAGGCGATGAAGATGGAGCAGCCGCTCAAGGCCCACAAGGCAGGTACGGTCACGGGCCTGACCGCGGAGATCGGCGCGACGGTCAACAACGGCGCCGTCATCTGCGAGCTGAAGGACTAGCGTCCGCCGCCGGCCTGGGCCGGCCAGAGACACGAACCGGGGGATTCTGTGTCGAGCACTCCAGAGTCGGGCACTCCAGAGATGGGCACTGGCGACGGGGCGTCGACGATCGAGGAGATCGCCGACGCCCTGCGCGACGATCCCGTGCTGGTCCACACCGCACTGGGCAACGGCCGGACCGCCGAGGTGCACGCGGCCCTGACCGATCTGGCCGAGGAGCTCGACTTCCCGGTCTACGTGGTGCTGGTCCGCCGACCTCCGGACGAGCTCGCCGAGAACCGGCCGGCCGAGGACCTGCTGCGCAAGGTGCACGCGCGCCTCGAGGAGCCCGGTCTGTACGTCGGCCAGCTCGAGGAGGGCATCGGCGCGGCCGTGGCGTACGACGTGGACCTCGGCGGCACGGCGGCCTCAGCGCTGCCCCCCATGACCTTCGAGGTGGAGCACGAGATCTGGGACCGGGTCCGTGAGCACGGTAACGACCTCGTCGGCGACCTCGGCGAGCAGGTGCGCGACGCGGTCCACCTCTCCGCGGCCGGCCAGGTGGCCCTCGAGCTGCATCTCGCCGCGGACCCGGAGGGTCCCTATGACGTCGACGCGTTGTTCGACGAGCTGGCCGAGGGGCCGTGGTTCGCCAACCTCCAGTCCGAGCCGCTCAACTTCGAGCTCGACGACGCCCGCAGCGAGCCGCTCACCGACGTCGTCGCCGGGATCGCAGCGACCATCGTGGTGCTGGTCGTCGGGTGGCGCGTCGCCCGCGCTGTGGCGGCCTGGCGTGCGGGACTCGCCCGGCGTCGCCAGGGCCTGGCCGGCGACGTCGCGAAGCACCGCCGCTTGGCACAGACGGCGATCACGCGGCTGGAGCGGGACCTGCAGCGCGCGCTGCGCCGCGGCGCGGACCTGGCGCGCACCGCCCGCGCGGAGGACCACCTCCGCGCGGCACGTCACGTGCTCGACTCGACCGACCACCTGGACGTGATCGGTGCCGAGGCGCTCGCCGGTCAGGGCCGTGCGCTCCTCGCGGGCGGCTCCGCGCCGTACCGTCCGTGCTTCTTCGACCCCCGCCACGGCGCGGGCGGACAGACGGTCCGGGTCAAGGAGACGCGGGTCCCCGCCTGCCGGCACTGCCAGGAGCAGGTCGACGCCGGCCGTGCGCCCGAGACCCTGAAGATCGTCGAGCGCGGCCGCGTACGGCCCTACTACGAGGGTGACTCGGTGTGGGCGCGCACGGGCTTCGGTGCCCTCGACGACCAGGTCGCGGCCCGTGTCCTCGAGGGGGTACGGCGATGAGCCGCCTGCGGAGCGCGGTGGTCGTGCTGTGTCTGGCCGCCCTGGCCGGGGTGGCGACCTGGCACCTGTGGGGCGTCGCGGAGGAGGCCCGCACCCCCGTGCTGCCCGAGCCGACCGACCGGGTCGCCGCCGCCGTCGCCGACTTCGACGCCGGCGATCCCGTCCATGTCGCGCAGGACGCGCGTCGCTGGATCAGCGCGGAGGACGAGCAGCGCCTCGAGCAGCTGGCGGCGGACTCGGCGGTGCCGGTGCGCATCGCCGCGTGGTACGGCACCCGCGAGGCGGGCTACCGCAACAGCCTGCGCGCCGTCACCCAGATCACCCGGCTCGCCGAGCAGGAGGCGGTCTACGTCCTGCTCGGCGGCCCCGGCGACCTCGCCCTGGGCTCGTCGCTGAGCTGTTGCACGGTCATGGAGTACGAGCTGCCGGAGGCACAGGGTGACCTGCCGTTGCGCCTGGAGGAGCTGATCACGGCGTTGCCGGAGGCGACCCGGACCCAGGTGGAGCACGACCCGTACCACTACTACGGCGGCGTCGGTGGCGCGGTCGCCGCGGGCGTGCTGTTCGGCGTGCTGGCCATCCCCGTGGTGCTGCTGGCGATCGGCCTGGGGAGACTGGCCCTCGGGCGCCGATTCCGCATGGGAGGGGGGTGGCGATGAGCAACGAGGACCTGCTCGCCCAGATCCAGCAGGCGCTCGACGAGACCGGCGTCTGGGTCGCGCCCGCGCTGCGCTCGGCCGTCGATGACGCCGATGTCGCCACGATCTCGACGCAGCTCAGCACGCTGGACCGGCCGACCTTCCTCGTCCTCCACGACCTGCGCGACAGCGACGCCTTCGGGGGCGACCCCGCCGAGCTGCTCACCCAGCTCCACGATCGCTCGGGGATCGACGGGCTGTACCTCTCCCCGCAGTTCTTCGGCGGTCCCGAGCGGTTCATCGTCGACGCGCGCGGCTGGAGCACCGAGGACGACGCCCGCGAGGCGATCGCGGTGGCGGACGTGCGCCACGAGGAGGACGGCCTCGTCGACGACCTCGGCGCCTACTTCGTCGAGCTGGCCACGTTGATGGCCGACGGCACCGCGCGGGAGGCCTACGAGGCCGAGGTCGTGCCGACCTTCGGCACCCACTCCTCCACCTCCTCGCCGTACGACGACGAGGGGGTCAGCGACGGTCTGGTCGGTGCCGGCATCGGGGCCGCGCTCGCGCTGGTCGCCGTCGGGGTCTGGTGGCGTCGCCGGGCACGACGCAAGCAGGTCCTGCACCTGCCTGCGTCGGTGGTGGCGACCGCGCGGGCAGCCCGCGACAGCACCCTCGAGCGGCGGGCGGAGGAGTCGGCCCTCGCGCTCGGCGAGGCCATCGACGCGGCCGAGATCGACCCGGTGGCGCACGACGCCGCTGCCTGGCAGCAGGCCCTGGACCACTACGAGGGCGCGCAGCGCGTGCTGCGGGGCTCGTCGAACGACGTGCTCGACGTCGTTGGAGCGATCGTGCTGGCCGAGCGCGGCGAGGAGGCGCTCGCGGCGGCGCTCGCCGGGAAGGCATTCGTGCCGGGTCCTCGTTGCTACCTCCACCCGCTACACACCGGTCGCGTGTCGCGCGCAGTGGTCGAGTCCGGTGGGCGTCGGGTCGACGTACCCGTGTGCCAGGCCTGCCGCGCCGCGCTGAAGGCCGGGAAGACCCCCGAAGTCCTGGACGTCGAGCGCCGAGGACGGCCGGTCCACTACTTCGAGGCCGACGCCGAACCGTGGGCCTCGACGGGCTACGGGACGCTCCAGCCCGATCTGATCGACCGGCTGCACCGCCGCTGAGCTGTTCACGCGCCGTTCGACCGGCGGTCGCCCCCGGTTGACGCGCGGATCCCCGACACCCGGCACCGTCGGGGCGTGTCGACTTCCGAGCGTCGCGTCATCCTCCATGTGGGAGTGCCCAAGAGCGGGACGAGCTACCTCCAGTCCGGCCTGCGCGAGCACCGCAAGGAGCTCGGCGAGCGGGGCGTCTACCTCCCCAAGGACTCCCACGAGGTGATGTTCCGAGCCGCACTCGACGTCCGCGGCAACCGCCACCAGTGGGGGCGGGCGGCGGCCGAGGTGGACGGGATGTGGGAGCGCGTGTGCCGTCGCGCCTGTGAGCACGAGGGCACCACCATCCTCAGCCACGAGATCCTCGCGGCGGCCACGACCGAGCAGGCTGCGCGTGCACGTGAGGTGCTCACCCGGCACGCCCCGAACCACCGGGTCGAGCTGGTGCTCACCGTCCGCGACCTCGCCCGCCAGCTGGTCGCGGAGTGGCAGGAGAACATCAAGGGCGGGGACACCCGCACCTTCGCTGCCTTCTGGGAGCGGGTGGGGCCCGCGGTGCGGGCCGACGACCACGGTGCTCGGTTCTGGGCGGCGCAGGACGTGCTCGACGTCGTACGCCGATGGGGTGCGGACCTCCGCCCGTCGCAGGTCCACCTGGTGGTGTGCCCGCCGGCCGGCACCGACCCGACGGTGCTGTGGCAGCGCTACGCGGAAGCCACCAGGCTCCCCGTCACCGACCTCATCCCGACCGAGCCCGAGCTCAACGCCGGCCTGGGTGCAGTCGAGATCGCCCTGCTGCGCGAGGTCAACGTCGCGCTCGGCGACCGCCTCCCGCAGCCGCGCTACGGTCGCGCGGTGAAGGGCGCACTGGCGCGTGACGTCCTCGCGCGCCGGGCCTCGCCGCGGCCGGTGCTGCCACGCGCCGGACACGGCCTCGCCGTGACGATCGCCGACCGGTGGATCCCGCAGATCCGGGCGGCGGGCTGGCAGGTGCACGGCGATCTCGACGAGCTGCGGCCAGCGCCGTACGCGTCCGCGTGCCATCCCGACGAGGTGCCGACGGCGGCGACCGCGCAGACGGGAGCCGAGGTGATCGCCGAGCTGCTCGTGGCCCTTGCCGACGCCCGGGAGACCGGCCAGGAGCAGGCGGCGCGCATCGAGGAGCTCTCCCGTCAGCGCAAGAAGCTGCGCCGGACCCGGGACAAGCTCCGGGCGCGGCTACGCCCGCCACCGGCCCACACTGTGACTCCCTGATGACCGCGACGTGAGCCCCCACTAACCTCGCCCCATGTTCTCCAAGGTGTTGGTGGCCAACCGCGGTGAGATCGCGATCCGAGCTTTCCGGGCGGCCTACGAGGTCGGGGCGAAGACCGTGGCGGTCTTCCCGCACGAGGACCGGTGGTCCGAGCATCGGTTGAAGGCCGACGAGGCCTACGAGATCGGTGAGCGCGGCCACCCGGTGCGGGCCTACCTCGACCCGGAGGCGATCGTCGCGACGGCCGTGCGGGCCGGTGCCGACGCCGTCTACCCGGGCTATGGCTTCCTCAGCGAGAACCCGAACCTCGCCGAGGCGTGCGCCAACGCCGGCATCACGTTCGTCGGCCCGACCTCCGAGGTGCTGGAGCTCACCGGCAACAAGGCCCGCGCCATCGCCGCGGCGAAGGCCGCGGGCGTCCCGGTGCTGGCCAGCGTCGAGCCGAGCACCGACGTCGACGCGCTGGTCGAGGCTGCCGCCGACATGCCGTACCCGCTGTTCGTCAAGGCCGTCGCCGGTGGTGGCGGTCGCGGGATGAGAAGAGTCGACGACGCTGGGCCGGACGGGGCGAAGCTGCGCGAGGCGGTCGAGACCTGCATGCGCGAGGCGGAGGGCGCGTTCGGCGACGCCACCGTCTTCATCGAGCAGGCTGTGGTCAACCCGCGCCACATCGAGGTGCAGATCCTCGCCGACGGCGAGGGCAACGTCATCCACCTCTTCGAGCGTGACTGCTCGGTGCAGCGGCGCCACCAGAAGGTCGTCGAGATCGCCCCGGCCCCCAACCTCGACCCCGAGCTGCGCGAGCGCATGTGCGCCGACGCGGTGCGGTTCGCTGAGTCGATCGGCTACCGCAACGCCGGCACGGTGGAGTTCCTGCTCGACGAGTCCGCGGCGGCCGAAGGTCGCGATCTCGGGGGGCAGTCGGGGGGCGGAGCCCCCCGACCGTACGTGTTCATCGAGATGAACCCCCGCATCCAGGTCGAGCACACCGTGACCGAGGAGGTCACCGACGTCGACCTCGTGCAGTCGCAGCTGCGCATCGCCTCCGGCGCGACCCTGGACGACCTGGGTCTGTCGCAGGACACGGTCGTCCTGCGCGGCGCGGCCCTACAGTGCCGCATCACCACCGAGGACCCGGCCAACGGGTTCCGTCCCGACACCGGCAAGATCACGACGTACCGCTCCCCCGGTGGCGCCGGCGTGCGCATCGACGGCGGCACGACCTACACCGGGGCGGAGGTCAGCGCCCACTTCGACTCGATGCTCTCCAAGCTCACGTGCCGGGGTCGCACCCACGAGAAGGCCGTCGAGCGAGCGCGCCGGGCGATCGCGGAGTTCCGGATCCGCGGCGTCGCGACCAACATCGCGTTCCTGCAGGCCCTCCTCGCCGACCCGGACTTCCAGGCCGGCCGGGTGACCACGTCGTTCATCGAGGAGCACCCGCACCTGCTCGCCGCCCGCGCCCCCGGCGACCGCGGCACCCGCCTGCTCAACTACCTGGCCGACGTCACGGTCAACCAGCCCCATGGTGCTGCGCCGGTGACGATCGATCCGGCCGACAAGCTGCCCGCCGTCGACCTCGACGTCCCGGCGCCCGACGGCACCCGCCAGCTGCTGCTGTCGGTCGGGCCCGAGGAGTTCGCTCGCCGGCTGCGCGAGCAGACCGCCGTCGCGGTCACCGACACCACCTTCCGCGACGCCCACCAGTCGCTGCTCGCCACCCGCGTGCGCACGCGCGACCTGCTGCAGGTCGCGGGCCACGTCGCCCGCACGACCCCGCAGCTGTGGAGCCTCGAGGCATGGGGCGGGGCGACGTACGACGTGGCGCTGCGCTTCCTGGCCGAGGACCCGTGGGAGCGGCTCGCGCAGCTGCGCCAGGCGGTGCCGAACGTCTGCCTGCAGATGCTGCTGCGCGGACGCAACACCGTCGGCTACACGCCGTACCCCACCGCCGTCACCGAGGCCTTCGTCCGCGAGGCCACCGAGACCGGCATCGACGTCTTCCGGATCTTCGACGCCCTCAACGACGTCGAGCAGATGCGGCCGGCGATCGAGGCCGTGCGGGCGACCGGGCAGTCGGTGGCCGAGGTCGCGCTGTGCTACACCGGCGACCTCTCGAACCCCGACGAGAAGCTCTACACGCTCGACTACTACCTCGACCTCGCCGAGCGGATCGTCGACGCCGGGGCGCACGTCCTGGCCATCAAGGACATGGCCGGGCTGCTGCGCGCTCCGGCGGCGCGCACGCTGGTCACCGCGCTCCGCGAGCGCTTCGACCTGCCGGTGCACCTGCACACCCACGACACCCCGGGCGGCCAGCTCGCGACGCTGGCAGCGGCCATCGACGCCGGCGTCGACGCGGTCGACGCCGCGTGTGCCGCGGTCGCCGGCACCACGAGCCAGCCGGCGCTGTCGGCGCTCGTGGCGAGCACGGACTTCACCGAGCGCGCGACCGGCCTGTCCCTCGACGCCGTCAACGCGCTGGAGCCCTACTGGGAGGCCACCCGCCGCGTCTACGCCCCGTTCGAGTCCGGCCTGCCGGCCCCGACCGGGCGGGTCTACACCCACGAGATCCCCGGGGGGCAGCTCTCCAACCTGCGCCAGCAGGCGATCGCGCTGGGATTGGGCGAGAAGTTCGAGCAGATCGAGGACATGTACGCCGCGGCCAACCGGATCCTCGGCAACGTCGTGAAGGTGACGCCATCGTCGAAGGTCGTCGGCGACCTCGCGCTGCACCTGGTCGCGGTCGGCGCCGACCCCGACGACTTCGAGCAGAACCCGCAGAACTACGACGTACCCGACTCGGTGATCGGCTTCCTCTCCGGCGAGCTCGGCGACCCGCCCGGTGGCTGGCCGGAGCCGTTCCGGACCAAGGCGCTCGAGGGGCGCAAGGTGCGCAGGTCCGAGACCGAGCTGACCGCCGAGCAGGCCGAGGGCCTGGGGCGCAACCCCCGCTCGACCCTCAACGAGCTGCTCTTCCCCGGCCCGACCAAGGACTTCCTCGAGGCCCGCGAGAAGTACGGCGACGTCGCGGTGCTCCCGACGATCGAGTACCTCTACGGCCTGCGCCCGGGCGAGGAGCACGAGGTGCGACTCGAGGAGGGCAAGACCCTGCTGCTCGGCCTGCAGGCCGTCAGCGAGCCCGACGAGCGGGGCTTCCGCACGGTCATGTGCACGATCAACGGACAGCTGCGCCCCATCGCCGTACGCGACCGGTCGATCTCGAGCGACGTGGCGGCGCAGGAGAAGGCCGACACGTCGGTGCCCGGGCACGTGGCTGCGCCGTTCGACGGCGTCGTCACCCTGGCGGTCGAGGAGGGCGACACGGTCGAGGCAGGTGCGACCATCGCAACGATCGAGGCGATGAAGATGGAGGCCTCCATCACCGCACCCGTCGCCGGCACCGTCGAGCGGCTCGCCTTCACCGGCACCCAGCAGGTCGAGGGCGGCGATCTGGTCGTTGTGCTCCGCACCTGAGACGCCCTAGCCTCCGCTCATGCGACGCGCCGGGGTGTGCCTGCTGGTCGCTCCGGCGCTTCTCGTGGGTCTCACCGCTCCCCCGAGCGTCGCCAAGGCCCCCGCGGTCACGGTGCAGGTCGCCTCGGTGCAGACCTCCGACGGCGAACGGGTGGTGCTCCGCGGTCGGGTCCGGGTCGCGGTCCCGGCCGCGACGCTCCGGGTCCAGACGCCCCGCACGGGGGCGAAGGGTGCCTGGCGCACGGTCCGCACGGCGCAGCTGACCCCGAAGCGCCGGTACGCCGTGCGTCTGGCGCGGCCGGCGAAGACGAGGAAGTTCCGCATCGCCGTGGTGACGGCGCGCGGGAGGGTCGCCGCGTCACGCGTCGTCGTGGTGCGCGGACGGCCGAAGGTCGACGCGGTGCAGGCGAACGTCCGCGCCCTGGTGCTCGAGCACACCAACACCTACCGCGCCGCCAGCGGGCTGGCGACCTTGGCGCCGCTCCCGGCGATGCACCGGGTCGCGACCGCCTGGAGCAAGGTGATGGCCTCGGCCGGAGCGATCACGCACAACCCCGAGTTCGCCCAGCAGATCCCTGTCGGGTGGACCGTCGCCGGCGAGAACGTCGCCTACGGCTACCCACCCCACCAGGTCACCGCCGCGTGGTTCGCCAGCCCCGGCCACCGTCGGAACCTGCTCGGCGCCTACACCCACATCGGGATCGGGTACGCCGTCGACGGCAACGGGGTGCCGTACTACACGCAGGTCTTCGCGACGTACCCGTAGGAAGTCCGCTCCGGCGTCAGTCCGCGACGCGGTGTAGCCGGCGTGCGGCCTCGGCGATGGAGCCGCTCATCGACGGATAGACGGTGAACGCCTGCGCGAGCTGGTCGGCCGTCAACGACTCCGCCACCGCGATCGACACCGGGTGGATGAGCTCACTGGCGCGCGGCCCGACGACCACGCCGCCGACGACGATGCCCGTGCCGGGCCGGCACAAAAGCTTCACGAACCCGTCGCGCGTGCCCTGCATCTTGGCGCGGGCGTTGCCCGACAGCGGGAGCATGACGATCTCCGCCCCGATCTCGCCGGCCTCGACCGCCACCTGGCTCCACCCGACGGTCGCGATCTCGGGCGCGGTGAAGACGTTGGAGGCGACCTTCTTCAGGTCCAGCGGCGCGACGGCGTCACCGAGGAAGTGCCACATCGCGATCCGGCCCTGCATCGCGGCGACCGAAGCGAGCATGAGCACGCCGGTGCAGTCACCGGCGGCGTAGACGCCCCGCGCGGTCGTCCGGGAGACCCGGTCGACCTTCACGAAGCCGCCGTCGTCGGTGTAGACGCCGGCGTCCTCCAGGCCCAGGTCGGCGGTGTTGGGCACGGAGCCCAGCGCGAGCAGGCAGTGGGACCCGACGATCTCCCGACCGTCGGTGAGCTTGACGACGACCTCGTCGCCGTTGCGGGCCACCGACTCCATGCGCGACTTCGACAGCACGGTCATGCCGCGACGCACCAGCACCTGCTCGAGGACCTCGGCCGCGTCGGCGTCCTCGCTCGGCAGCACGCGGTCGCGGCTGGAGACCAGGACCACGTCGATGCCGAGCGCCATGTAGGCGCTGGCGAACTCCGCACCGGTGACACCGGAGCCGACCACGATCAGCCGACTCGGTACCTCCTGCAGGTCGTAGACCTGCTCCCAGGTGAGGATCCGCTCGCCGTCGGGCACCGCGGTCGGCAGCGTGCGCGGGCGGGCGCCGGTGGCGATGAGGATGGCGTCGGCGTCCAGGGTCTCCTGTCCGCCCGCGTGCAGCTCGGCGACGACCCGCTCGGGTCCGTCCAGCCGGCCGCGGCCCTCGACCACGCGCACCCCGTCACGCTCGAGACGACGGGAGATGTCGGCGGACTGCGCGATCGCCAGCGTCTTGACCCGCGCGTTGACCTCGGCGAGGTCGACCTCCACCCAGCGCTCGGCGTTGCCGCCCCCGACCGAGCCGAACTTCACCCCGAGCTCGGAGGCGCCCTCGACCTCGGTCATCAGCTCGGCGGTGGCGATCAGGGTCTTGCTCGGCACGCAGTCGGTCACCACGGCGGACCCACCGATGCCGTCGGAGTCGACCACGGTCACCTCGGCGCCCAGCTGCGCGGCGACCAGCGCCGACTCGTAGCCACCAGGACCGCCACCGAGGATCACCACATGAGTCACGGGAGCCATTCTCCCGGCTCGGCGCGCGAAGGCCAATCCGGGTGGGCGGGGATAGGCGAAGAATGGTCGGTTCCCGCCTCCTCAGGTCGCGGTCAGCGGCGCGGATCGACCATTCTCGGAGCCCGAGGACGGATTCCATACGGCGTCCACCGCGGGACGGCGCGTGAGGTCCCGCTTCGTGAACCCGTTGCGCGTCCACCCGATCGCGCTGAGGCGTCGATCTCGATCCAGGTCCGCATGGTGCTGACCTCGATCGCGGTGGACCGCACCGTCGTACTCCTGCAGGGTCCGGGTTCGCGGGATCCACAGATCTCCACGCGCGATGAAGACGCCGTCGTTCACGACCCGGTGTTGCGGCACGACGGGTACGCCGAAGGTCTCGTGCTGAATCCGGAGCAGGGTCTCCCAGGCCGATTCCGACCGAGCATCGGCACCCGAGAGAGCGGCACGCAGCGCCGGAGCGCCCGCACGTCGCTCGTTCGCCGCCGCCTCGATCCGCGCCCGCGGCACCCCGGCGTGCAGAGCCCCGTCGACCACGACGGCAAGGTCGAGCACGCCGAAATCGCGCGCGCACGCAAGAAGGACGTCCTCCGGCGCAGCGACCCGCAGCCCGTACCGTGTCCGATGCTCGCGGCACGGCTCGACCCGGATGACGCGGAGACCCCGGCGGCGGATCCGGTGACGCGGAGACATCTGCGCGAATACCGGCACGCCGGGCGGCAGTTCGGGCATCCACCACCCCCACAGCTCGACCGCGGTGAGGTGGGTGAATGCCGCGTCGGGCGGCAGCTTGGACTGCCACGCAGCGAGCACAGCGACCCGGCCGGCGTCGATGCGGGCGTAGGCACCCGGGGTCACAAGGTGCCACCGCCTCGAACGCGTGCGCTTCGCCGAGATGTCCATCGGCGTCAGGGTGGGCGAGGTCGTCCACCCAGGGGCCCGGACGACCGCGACATGGGGACGGCGGACGCCTCGCATCCCCTGGGGACGAGCAGCGGCCGGCCACCGATTGGTCGTTCCCCGGCGCCGACGAACGCAGCTAGTGCCACCGATCGACCATTTCGTCGGGCGAGTTGCTGTGCACCAGCGCGTCTAAGCCCGGATCCACCGATGAACTTGGGCGGTGAGCGTGGCGTAGAACGAGAATGCCCTTGCTGGGCGGGAGAATCGGAGTTCTTCAGGCAACGATTCACACCAAGAGCAAGGGCATCTCTGAGGTGAAACTCTCTCACACGCTTCGATCGACGTCGGCGGTCTTCGATGACCCGAATCTCGTGTCGGCCGCAGGCCTGGTGCCGGCGCTCGCGTTGGCCGAGTCCGCCGGCCTGCGTGACCTGGCAGATGAGCACCTGAGCGTCCCGACGGACAAAGGCGCGAACGCTGGGTTGAAGGTCACCTCGCTGGTCGGCGGGATGGTCGCCGGCGCGGACAGCATCGATGACATGGCGCTGCTGCGTCACGGCGGAATGGGGCGGCTGTTCACCCGGGCGTATGCGCCCTCGACGTTGGGTTCGTTCCTTCGGGCGTTCACCTTCGGGCACGTCCGCCAGCTCGACGCGATCGCTTCGCGGTTCCTGATCGCACTGGGCGGCCTCACCGGTTTGCTCGGCGCATCGGCAGACCCCGCAGCCAGCGACACCGACACCGACCTCGAGGTGGATCGCGGGTACGCGTTGGTCGATGTCGACGACACGATCATCGAGGTCCATGGCTATGCCAAGCAGGGCGCAGGGTTCGGCTATTCCGGGGTCCGTGGGCTCAACGCGCTGCTTGCCACCCTCACCGTCCCCGGTGGGGCCCCGGTGGTCGTGGCCCAGCGTCTGCGCAAGGGTTCGACCGGGTCACCACGCGGCGCGAAGCGTCTGGTCGGCGACGCGGTGCGAACCGCCCGACGGCTGCTCGGGAAGAACCGGCCGATCCTGGTGCGGATGGACTCGGCGTTCTACGGTCGCAGACCAGTCCACGCCGCGATCGCTGGTGGGGCAGCGGTGTCGGTGACGGTGCGGATGGACAAACGCATCAAGGCGGCGATCGAAGCGATCGCCGACGATGCGTGGACCACCATCGAATACACCGACGCCATCTTCGACGAGCCGAGTGGCCGCTGGATCTCGCGAGCCGAGGTCGCCGAGATCGACTTCACCGCGTTCGCTGCGCAGAAGAAGTCCGACCACGTCCCGGGCCGGCTCGTAGTCCGTCGCATCCCGGACTTCAACGCCGAGAAGAACAAGGCAGCCGGCCAGGACACCTTGTTCGACACCTGGCGCTTCCACGCCTTCTTCACCACCACCGACGCCGACGTGCTGGACACCGTCGCCGCCGACAAGATGCACCGCCATCACGCGGTCATCGAACAAGTCCATGCTGACCTCAAAGGCGCCGCGCTGGCACACCTGCCGTCGGGGGTGTTCACCGCGAACGCCGCCTGGCTGGTGCTCGCCGTCATCGCGTTCAACCTCACCCGAGCCGCCGCGAACCTGACCGATCGGGAGTTGGCGAAGGCCACCACCGCCACGCTCCGTCGCAAGCTGATCATCGTGCCGGCAAGGGTCGCGACCTCAGCACGCCGGATCACCCTGCACCTGCCCCATGCCTGGCCCTGGGAGAGCGCCTGGACAGCACTGTTCGACCGAGTCAACGACCCGCCGCCAAGCCTCGCAGCCTGACCACCCAGCAGCCCGCCGCTGCGCGAACCGAGGACCAAGTGGACGACACCGGACAACGAGGCCCGGCACATCGACATGCCCGCGGCTCCTCATGACCAGACGAACCGGATCAGGCGCTCAGCGCCATGGCCATCGGTGGATCCGGGCTAAGGTGAGCCCGTGACGGCCTACGACCTCTCCGACCCCGCGACGAACCCCGACGAGGCTGCGCAGGCGGCCGCCGAGAAGCTCGCGGAGCTGACCGGCGCAGACCGGCACGACGCCGCCCTGGTGATGGGGTCGGGGTGGCTGCCCGCGGTCGACGGCATCGGCGAGACGCTCGCGGAGATCCCGGTGACCGACCTGCCGGGGTTCGCGGCCCCGGCCGTCGAGGGGCACGCCGGCACCGTCCGCTCGGTGCGCGCCGGCGACAAGCGGGTGCTGGTCTTCCTGGGACGCACCCACTTCTACGAGGGCCGCGGCGTCCGACCGATCGTTCACGGCGTGCGCACGAGCGCCGCTGCCGGATGCTCCACGATGGTGCTCACCAACGGCGCCGGCGGCCTCCAGGAGCATTGGTCGCCTGGCACGCCGGTGCTCATCTCCGACCACATCAACCTCACCGCCACCTCGTCGCTCGAGGGCCCGAACTTCGTCGACCTCACGGACCTCTACTCCAAGCGCCTGCGCGAGCTCTGTCGCACAGCGGACCCGGAGCTGGAGGAGGGCGTCTACGTCCAGTTCCCCGGCCCCCACTACGAGACACCGGCCGAGATCGGCATGGTCCGCGCCATCGGGGGTGACCTGGTGGGGATGTCGACCGCCCTGGAGGCGATCGCCGCCCGCGCTGCGGGTATGGAGGTGCTCGGCATCTCGCTGGTCACCAACCTCGCCGCCGGCATCACCGGCGAGCCGCTCAACCACGAGGAGGTCCTCGAGGCCGGGCGTGCTGCGGCCACCCGCATGGGCGGCCTGCTCGGCGCGATCGTCCCCCAGCTCTAGGTCAGGAGCAGCAGATGAAGGTCCTCGTCACCGGCGCCGCCGGCAGCATCGGTCGCGTCCTCGTCCCCGGCTTGGTCGACCGCGGTCACGAGGTCGTCGGCATGGACCTGCACGTGGCGCCCGACGGCACGACATGTCCGTGGTACGTCGCCGACTGCGGCGACCCCGACGCCGTGGAGGCGACCCTGGTCGACGCCTCCCAGGCCGGCCCTGTCGAGGCGGTGGTCCACCTCGCCGGGATCCCCGACGAGACGAGCCTCGACGACGCGCTGGCCTCCCACGTGCTGACCACCGGCACGCTGCTCGATGCGATGGTCCGTCACGGCATCTCGCGGATGGTCTACGCCAGCAGCAACCACGCCGTCGGGCGTACCCCCTCCAGCGAGGCCGTCGACACCCGGACCCTGCCGCGGCCCGACACCTTCTACGGCGTCGGGAAGGTCGCGGCCGAAGCACTGCTGCGGTTGTACGCCGACCGGCACCAGATCGACGCCGTGGCGCTGCGCATCGGCAGCTTCCTGCTGCAGCCGGAGACCCGCCGCCAGCTCGGGACCTGGCTGTCGCACGACGACGCCGTCCGCATGGTCGACGCCGCCCTCACGACGCCGGACCCCGGCTTCGCCGTCGCCTACGGGATCTCCAACAACACCCGCGCGTGGTGGGACCTCGAGGCCGGCCGCGCGCTGGGCTACGAGCCGGAGGACGACGCCGAGCAGTTCGCCGACGCGCTGCAGGCGCAGCCCGCGTCGGACGACGACGAGGTGGAGGCGGCGTACGTCGGCGGTCCGTTCGTCACCGAGGCGTACTACCGGCCGGCCCGCGACTGAGCCTGCGCTCCAGACCCCTCCTGCACCCGCGCATCATCCAGGCGTGGTTCGCCTCCAGCACCGGCCGACCCAACCGCCCCGTCCTGCGCAGCAACGGCGCCCGGGCCTCGACCTCCTGCTCGAACCACAGCCGGGTCGCGGTGCCCTCGGGCTCCATCCGCCAGCGGCACCAACCGTCGAGGTCGCCGTCGACGTCGACCTCGAGGACGCCCGAGTCCGGGTCCTCGACGGTCGCGCGCAGCAGGAGCCGCAACGAGTAGGGCAGGAACGACCGGCACCGCGCGTACCCACTGCGGTCGTCGATCTCCTCGATCGACCGGATCTGCGGCCACCACGCGACGTACCCCCGGATGTCGTGCAGGACGTCGTAGACCTCCGCGACCGGGTGGGGCGTCGTCCAGGTCGAGCTGAAGCGGTAGTGGTGGCTCATCGTTGCTCAGCGTAGGGACGCGCCGGTTACGGTGCGTCGGTGAGCACTCTCGAGCACGCCACCGACGATGCCGACCTGCACGCGCGGGTGACCGCCTGGATCGGTGAGGACCCCGATCCGGCCACCCGGGCCGAGCTGAGCGACCTGCTCGCCGCCGCCCGCGACGGTGACGCGGCCGCCGAGGCCGACCTGGCAGCCCGGTTCGCCGGCACGCTGCAGTTCGGTACGGCGGGGCTGCGCGGCGCGCTCGGGGGCGGTCCGAACCGGATGAACCGGGTCGTCGTGGGGCGCGCAGCCGCGGGGCTGGCGGCGTACCTCGACGCGCAGGGACTCGAGGGCCCGGTCGTGATCGGGTACGACGCGCGCCACGGCTCCGAGCAGTTCGCGCTCGACACCGCGGCGATCGTGGAGGGTGCGGGACGCGACGCGCTGCTGCTGCCCGGTCCGCTGCCCACGCCGGTGCTGGCGTTCGCGATCCGCCATCTCGACGCCGCCGCCGGCGTGATGGTCACGGCGTCGCACAATCCGCCGCAGGACAACGGCTACAAGGTCTACCTCGGCGACGGCAGCCAGATCGTGCCGCCGGCGGACGTGGAGATCGCGGCCGCGATCGCCGCGGTCGGGGCCTACCCGGACATCCCGCAAGCCGAGGGCTGGACGGTCCTCGGCGAGGACGTCGTCACGGCGTACGTCGACGCGGTGGTGGCGCTCTCCCCCGCGACCGAGCGCAGCCTGCGCGTCGTCACCACCCCCCTGCACGGCGTGGGCGGGGAGACGCTGGCGACGGTGCTGACGCTCGCCGGCTTCAGCGACATGCACGTGGTGGCGTCCCAGGCCGCACCCGACCCGGACTTCCCGACCGTCGCCTTCCCCAACCCCGAGGAGCCCGGCGCCATCGATGCCGCGCTGGCGGTGGCGCGGGCGGTCGACGCCGACCTGGTCATCGCCAACGACCCGGACGCCGACCGGTGCGCCCTGGCCGTCCCCGGCCCCGAGGGCGACCGGGACGCCTGGCGGATGCTACGGGGCGACGAGGTCGGAGCGTTGCTCGCCCAGCACGTGCTCGACCGGGGCGACGTACCCCCCGACGGGATCCTCGCGACGTCGATCGTGTCGTCGTCGCTGCTGGGCGTGATCGCCGCCGCTGCCGGTGTCGGGTACGCCGAGACGTTGACGGGGTTCAAGTGGATCGGCAAGGTCGCCGGCTTGGCCTTCGGCTACGAGGAGGCGCTGGGTTATTGCGTCGCGCCGCACCTGGTCCGCGACAAGGACGGCATCTCGGCCGCGCTGCTGGCCTGCGAGCTGGCCGATCGCGCCAAGGCCGAGGGGCGCACCCTCGACGACCTGCTCGACGACCTCGGCCGGCGCCACGGCCTGCACGCCACCGACCAGCTCTCGGTGCGCGTCACCGACCTCGCTGAGATCGACACCGCGATGCAGCGCCTTCGCGCCGTTCCGCCCACCCAGCTCGGCGGGTTCGCCGTGACCGGTGTCGACGACCTCAGCGCGGGCAGCGCCACGCTCCCGGCGACCGAGGGTCTGCGCTACCGGCTGGCCGAGGGCGGACGCGTCGTCGTACGCCCGTCGGGGACCGAGCCGAAGCTGAAGTGTTACCTCGAGGTCGTGGTGCCGGTCGAGCAGGAGGCCGAGGACGGCGTCGCTGCGGCCCGCATCGTCGCGGCGCAGCGGCTGGACGCCATCCGTACCGATCTGGCGCAGGCCGCGGGGCTCTGACGCGCGTTTTCGTCAGCCGCCGACCCCACACCTATGCTGGATCGGTGACCGCAACGGTGAATTCACGGCTCTCCGGGGAGCTCGCGGACGCGACGTCCTCCGATGCGGCGTTGCGGCGCTTCCTGCACGGCCTGCCGGGTGTGGACCAGGTCGGTGCGGAGGCCCGAGCAGCTCGGCTCGGCACCCGCTCCATCAAGACGTCCGCGAAGGCCTTCGCCATCGACCTCGCCATCCGCATGGTCGACCTCACCACGCTCGAGGGTCAGGACACCCCGGGCAAGGTGAGGTCACTGGCCAGCAAGGCGATGCGTCCGGACCCGACCGACCCGGCGTGCCCCGCCACGGCCGCGGTCTGCGTCTATCCCGACCTCGTCGGCGTGGCCAAGGAGACCCTGGGCGACTCCGGCGTGCAGGTGGCCGCGGTCGCCACGGCCTTCCCGTCGGGACGTGCCGCCCGCGACATCAAGCTCGCCGACACCGCCGACGCGGTCGAGGCCGGTGCCGACGAGATCGACATGGTCATCGACCGGGGCGCGTTCCTCACGGGGCGCTACCTGCAGGTCTTCGAGGAGATCGTCGCCGTACGCGAGGCGTGTGCCCGGCCCGACGGCACCAGCGCCCACCTCAAGGTGATCTTCGAGACCGGTGAGCTGCAGACCTACGACAACGTGCGTCGCGCGTCGTGGCTGGCGATGCTCGCCGGTGCCGACTTCATCAAGACCTCGACCGGCAAGGTGCAGCCGGCCGCGACGCTCCCGGTCACGCTGGTGATGCTGGAGGCCGTGCGCGACTGGCACGAGGCGACCGGCCAGATGGTGGGCGTGAAGCCCGCCGGCGGGATCCGCACGACCAAGGACGCGATCAAGTACCTCGTGATGGTCAACGAGATCGCCGGCGACGCCTGGCTCGACCCGGCGTGGTTCCGCTTCGGTGCCTCCAGCCTGCTCAACGACCTCTTGATGCAGCGCACGAAGATGCTCACCGGCCGCTACACCGGCCCCGACTACGTCACGGTGGACTGATGGTCTCGACAAGCTCGACCAACACGTTCGACTACGCCCCCGCACCCGAGTCACGCAGCATCGTCGACCTGTTGCCGTCGTACGGCCTCTTCATCGACGGCGCGTTCGTGGACGGCCGAGGCGAGGCGTTCAAGACGATCAACCCCGCGACCGAGGAGACCCTCGCCGAGGTCGCCGAGGCCGACGAGCGCGACGTCGAAGCCGCGGTGAAGGCCGCCCGTCGCGCCTACACCCGGGTCTGGTCACGGATGCCGGGCAGCGAGCGGGCCAAGTACCTCTACCGCATCGCCCGGATCATCCAGGAGCGCGGACGCGAGCTGGCGGTGCTGGAGTCGCTCGACAACGGCAAGCCGATCCGTGAGACCCGCGACATCGACGTGCCCACCGTTGCGGCGTTCTTCTTCTACTACGCCGGCTGGGCCGACAAGCTGCACTACGCCGGTCTCGGCACCTCGCCCCGGCCGCTCGGCGTCGCCGCGCAGGTCATCCCGTGGAACTTCCCGCTGCTGATGCTGGCCTGGAAGATCGCGCCGGCGTTGGCCGCGGGCAACACGGTCGTGCTCAAGCCGGCCGAGACCACGCCGCTGACGGCGCTGCTGGTCGCCGAGATCTGCCAGCAGGCCGACCTGCCGCCCGGCGTCGTCAACATCATCACCGGCGCCGGGGCCACCGGGCAGGCGCTCGTCGGCCACCCCGGCGTCGACAAGGTCGCGTTCACCGGCTCGACCGAGGTCGGCAAGGCGATCGCGCGCAGTGTCGCGGGCACCGAGAAGAAGGTGACGCTCGAGCTCGGCGGCAAGGCCGCCAACATCGTGTTCGACGACGCCCCCATCGACCAGGCGATCGAGGGCATCGTCGACGGGATCTTCTTCAACCAGGGTCACGTGTGCTGCGCGGGCTCGCGCCTGCTGGTGCAGGAGTCCATCGCCGACGAGGTGCTGGCGCGGCTCAAGCGTCGCGTCTCCACGCTGCGCGTCGGCGACCCGCTGGACAAGAACACCGACATCGGCGCGATCAACTCCGCCGAGCAGCTCGCGCGGATCACCGAACTCTCCGAGAGCGGCGAGACCGAGGGTGCGCAACGGTGGTCGCCGGCGTGCGACCTGCCGGAGACCGGGTTCTGGTTCGCGCCGACGATCTTCACCGACGTCTCGTTGGCGCATCGGATCGCGCGCGAGGAGATCTTCGGCCCCGTGCTGTCGGTGCTGACCTTCCGCACGCCCGACGAGGCGGTCGCCAAGGCCAACAACACGCCGTACGGACTCTCCGCCGGTGTGTGGACCGACAAGGGCTCGCGGATCCTCTCCATCGCCAACCAGCTGCGGGCCGGGGTGGTGTGGGCCAACACGTTCAACAAGTTCGACCCGACCAGCCCGTTCGGCGGCTACCAGGAGTCCGGCTACGGCCGCGAGGGCGGACGCCACGGGCTCGCCGCCTACCTGGCGACCGACGAGGACACCAATCGGGAGGGCGGCCGCTGATGGCACGCATCGACGTCCGCAAGACCAACAAGCTCTACATCGGCGGGGCGTTCCCGCGCTCGGAGTCGGGCCACTCCTACGAGGTCCTCGACGCGGGAGGGAAGTTCGTCGCCAACGCCGCGCTCGCCTCGCGCAAGGACGCCCGCGACGCCGTCGTCGCCGCGCGCAAGGCGGTCGGTGGCTGGTCCGGGCGTACGGCGTACAACCGCGCGCAGATCGTCTACCGCATCGCCGAGGTGATGGAGGACCGCCGCCCGCAGTTCGTCCAGGCGGTGCGCCAGTCCGAGGGCCTCACCGCCGCCAAGGCGGAGCGGGTCGTGGACGCGGCGATCGACCGCCTGGTCTGGTACGCCGGCTGGGCCGACAAGCTCACCCAGGTCGTCGGCAACGCCAACCCGGTCGCCGGTCCGTTCTTCAACCTGTCGACGCCGGAGCCCACCGGGGTGGTGGCCGTGCTCGCGCCGCAGCAGTCCTCGCTGCTCGGGCTCGTCAGCGTGGTCGCGCCGGTGATCGTGACCGGCAACGCCGTGGTCGCGGTGTCGTCCTATGAGCGCCCGCTGCCGGCCGTGACCTTCGCCGAGGTGCTGGCGACCTCCGACGTGCCCGGCGGCGTGGTCAACATCCTCACCGGTTCGGCCGCCACGATCGGGCCGTGGCTGGCCTCCCACATGGACGTCAACGCCATCGACCTCGTCGGCATCGCGGGTGACACGGCGCTGGCGACCGACCTCGAGGTCGCGGCCGCCGACAACCTCAAGCGCGTGCGTCGCGCCCCCGCCGCAGAGCCCGACTGGACCCTCGAGCCGTCGCTGAGCGCGATGACCGACTTCGTCGAGATCAAGACGGTCTGGCACCCGATCGGTGTCTGAGCACGCTCGCGTCATCGTCCTCGCCGGCCCTTCGGGCGCGGGCAAGAGCCGACTGGCGCGACGCCTCGGATTCCCGGTCCTGCGCCTCGACGACTTCTACAAGGACGGCGACGACCCGACGCTGCCGACGATGGAGCTCGGCCACGAGCGCGTCGTCGACTGGGACCACCCGGGCTCGTGGGACTGCGACAGCGCCGTCCGCGCGCTGACCGAGGTGTGTCGCCGGGGGCGGGTGGAGACCCCGGTCTACGACCTGTCCACCAGTGCCCGCACCGGGCACCATGTGCTGGATCTCCACGGGTCGGCGTACGTCGTGGCGGAGGGGATCTTCGCCCACCACGTGGTGGAACGCTGCCGCGAGGCCGGGATCCTCGCTGACGCGGTCTGCGTGCGCCAGCAGCCACTGGTGACCTTCTGGCGTCGGCTGCGGCGTGACCTCGCCGAGCGTCGCAAGCCGTGGTGGGTGCTGGTCCGGCGCGGGCTGCTCCTCATGCGTTTGCAGTCGTTCGTGGTCGATGCCGCGGTCGAGCACGGGTGCGCGCCCTGCACGCCCGAGCAGGCGTGGGAGCGGTTGTCGCCGCTGCGGGACCGGTCGGTCACCCGTGCCTGAACCGGCACATCTTCCCCGCCTCCCCCAGCCCGACACCACCTCGTGCGGGGCCTCCGCCATGGTCGTCGCACGTGCGCTGGCCGACCCGGCGTACGGCGATCGGGTGGTCAACGCACCGGATCCGTACGCCGCCTTCCGCGCCGAGGTGGTGGACCTGCATCCACGACTGCGACGCTGGTGGCCCCGCTCGCTCGGCGCGACACCGTGGGCGGTCGCGCGAGAGCTGCGGCGCGTCACCGGGGAGAGGTACGCCGTGCGCTGGGTCTGGCCGCGTCGTCGGCTCGCTGCGTGGCAGCTGCTGCACGGGACTGTCCGCGAGGGTGCGTTGGTGGCGGTCTACGTCGGCAACCGCTGGTCCCCACGGCATGTCGTCCTCGCGCACCGCGCAGCCGCGGACGCCGTCAGCGTCTACGAGCCCAGCCACGGCCAGACCCGCCGCGCCACCGCCGAGATGTTCGTCGAGGGCCGGCTGCGGTGGGGGTGGCGCACGCCGTGGGCACTCGTCGTGCCGCGCAGTTAGCTCGTCGTCGCCGGTCGAGCGTCGTCGAGACCCTCAGCCGCGGGCGCGGACCTCGCTCTGCTCGCGGCGCAGGATGCAGAACTCGTTGCCCTCGGGATCGGCCAGGACCACGAACGGGTCCTCGGCGCTCTGCCCGACATCGACGTGACTCGCCCCCAGGGAAAGCAACCGCTCGGCCTCGGCGTCTACGTCACCGTTGGCCGGTCGGAGGTCGAGGTGGGTGCGGTTCTTCGTGGTCTTCGGACCGGCGGAGGGTTGCAGCCAGATCGTCGGCGTCTCGATCGGCGCATCCTGCGGCGGGACCAGGTGGCAGGACCCGCCCTCATTGCGCACGATCGCGTAGCCGAGCGCCTGCGACCAGAACGCCGCCATCCGCTCGACGTCCTGCACGTCGATGGTCGTCTGCACGATCACGCTGGTCATCGGTCCTCCTCGTCGACTGTCACGGCGGTACCCAGGTGTGGCCGGGACGAACCGATCCCAACGGAAGGTCGAAGTGGTCGAGTGCCGAGCGAGGCGCTAGCCGGACTCCCCGGGAATGGTGGTCGAGTGCCGAGCGAGGCGCTAGCCGAGCCCGGTGTATCGAGACCTGACACCACGGACTTTCTCCCTCAACGACGCCAGTCTTGGTGGTCTCGATACACCACTCACTCCGTTCGCGGCACTCGACCAACCCGGTGGTCGAGTGCCGGGCGAGGCGCTAGCCGAGACCGGTGTATCGAGGCCAGGGTGACTGTCGGTGCCGCCTGTTTCACTAAGACCATGCTCGATCGAGGCGACCTGGAGAACTTCGGCAAGGCCGAAGTGTGGGAAGCCATGCGCGCTTCCCGCGCCCGGGTCCAGCGCGAGCAGACCGACGAGCTCCTCCTCGCCGCGCACCTCGCCGGCCTCTACGAAGCCGGCACGCTGGCTGAGGCCACGAAGGCGTTCCGCCACGACCCCGAACGGATGGTCGCCCTGGCCGGTGAGGGCGCACCGATCGTGAGTGAGTACGCCGCCAGCGAGCTGTCCGGCCAGCTGCGCATGCCGTTGCAGTCCGCACGGCAGCTGTTGGGGGACGCGATCGAGATCGCCCACCGCCTCCCGCGCCTGTGGCAGCAGATGGTCGAGGGCAAGACCGAGGCGTGGCGGGTCCGCGCCGTGGCCAAGGAGACCAGGCAGCTGTCGCTGCAAGCAGCGTCGTGGGTGGATGCGCAGCTGACGCACCGCCTGCAGAAGCGCAAGCCCAACAACGCCGCCCCGCAGCTCGTCGATGAGGCGATCAAGCGTTTCGACACCGAGCTGTTCGCCAAGCGCGAGCAGCGCCGCCAGGACGGCCGCGGCGTGTGGCTGGACCCCGACACCTGCCAAGGCCTGTTGCGTGGGGTGCACATGAACCTCGACGCACCGGATGCCGAGCTGTTGGACCAGACCCTCGACACCATCGCCGCAGGGCTGAAAGCCGCCGGAGACACCGACGACCACCAGGCCCGCCGCGCCAAAGCCGTCGGGACGCTACTCGACCCCCAGCTGGCGATGGACTTCCTCAACGGCACCCTGCCCGACACCGGCTCGGACGGCACAACGAAGACCAAGACGCCAGGCACACCGAGCCGGGTCGCGAACGTCTACGTCCACTGCTCCCTGAGTGATCTCGCGACCATGACCAGCGCCGGGGTCGACTACGGCGCGAGCATCGAGAAGCTCGGCCCCATCACGCTCGCCCGGATGTCTGAGTGGCTCACCCGCCCCGGCGGCGTCGGATCGGGACGCATCAACGTCCGGCCGGTGATCGACACCAACACCGACCAAGCAGTCGACCAGCACGACCCACCGCAGTGGATGCGCGAGGCGATGATCCTGCGCGATGACACCTGCGTGTTCCCCGGGTGCACCACCACCGCCAGAGCCTGCGACGCGGACCACATCGAGCCCTACGTCCCGATGGAAGACGGCGGGTCACCCGGCCAAACGTCGCTGGCGAACCTCGCGCTGCTCTGCCGCTCTCATCATCGGCTCAAGACCCATATGGGCTGGACCTACCAACGCAGGTCGGACGGCACCTATGAGTGGTGGGACCGGTGGGCGCGGCCTGTCCGGGAAAGCCATGACCTCGACCACTCAGGTGCTCGGGATCTCGACGCCGCGCGATGGACGAAGACCTCGGCCGCCGAGCTCTACCTCCACGACTTCCTGATTGAGTACGCCGGACCCGGCGGCACCGACCCCCCGACCTAGCTCCCTCGCCCCGACGCCCGCGCGACCAGCATGACGCGCGCGGGCGCATCGGCATGCCCCCAGCCAGTCCCTAGGTGCAGCACGCCTCGATCGCACTCGCCAACCGCTCGAGTTCGGCGCGCTCCGCCTCGTCCGAGACCGTCAGTTCCGGACGGGCCGCGTCCGTGCCACGACCCGGACGTCGAGATGCGCGGCCCGCAGCCGCTGGCGCAGGGCGGAGGTGCTCACTGGATTACCTTCCTCAGGTCGGTGGCTTCAGATGGGTTGCCGGTACACCCCTGGTCCCCACCGGACCATCGCCACGGTCGCTCGACCTTCGAGGTCCAGCGTGAGTTCTGCGAGGTCCGGTGGCCCAGGACCCGCCGACCGGCTACAGGGCTATGCGCCGATGAGCGCCGATCAGTGAGCGACCGGCTGCAGGGTCCCGGGACCACCGGGTGTTCTCTCACTGCTCCAACAGCGAGGAACTGACCATGAGTGTGACCCCTGAAGCGACCCGACCACGAGTGTGCGCCGGTCTGGACTGGGCCAAGGACGACCACGTCGTGTGCATCCTGGACCCCGACGGCGAGGTGCTTGACCGGTTCACCGTCGAGCACACCGCTGCCGGCCTCAAACGACTCGTACGACGTCTGTTGGCAGCTGAGGTCGTCGAGATCGGCATCGAACGCGGCGACGGGCCCGTCATCGATGCCTTGCTTGCCACCGAGCTGACCGTGCTGGTGATCAGCCCCAACCAGGTCAAGAACCTCCGCTCGCGCTACGGCTCGGCCGGCAACAAGGACGACCGGTTCGACGCCTACGTCCTGGCAGATGTGGTCCGCACCGACCGCCGTCGCCTGACCCCGCTGACCAGATCGACCCCGGCCACCCAAGCGCTGCGCTCCAGCGTGCGTGCTCGTCGGGACCTGGTCGCGCACCGCGTCGCGGCAGCCAACCAGCTCCGCGCGCACCTGCAGGTCGTGTTCCCCGGCATCGTGGACCTGTTCGCCCACCTGGACTCCGCGATCAGCCTGTCCTTCCTGGAACGGTTCCCCACCCAGACCAAAGCCGACTGGCTCACCGCCGACCGGCTCGCAGCATGGCTGAAGAAGCTCGCCTACTCCGGGCGCACCGACCCTGCCGTGTTGCACCAACGGCTGCTCGCTGCGCCCCGCGGCACCACCGGTGCTGAAACCGGCCCCCATGCCGCAACCACGCTCGCGTTCGTCGCGGTCCTGCGGAGCTTGAACACCCAGATCGCCACGCTCGCGGACTCGATCGCTGAGCAACTCGACGTCCACCCCGACGCGCACGTCGTGACCTCGCTGCCTCGCTCCGGGACCGTGCGCGCCGCGCGACTGCTCGCCGAGATCGGGGACGCCCGCGGCAGGTTCCCCACCGCCGACTCCCTGGCCTGTCTGGCCGGCGTCGCGCCCTCGACGCGGCAGTCCGGCAAGGTCAAAGCCGTCACCTTCCGGTGGGGATGCGACAAAGAACTCCGCGACGCCCTGTGTGACTTCGCCGCTGACTCCCGACACGCCAACCCGTGGGCCGCCGACCTCTACAACCGCGCCAGGGCACGCAACCACGACCACCCCCACGCCGTCCGGATCCTCGCCCGCGCCTGGGTCGACATCATCTGGCGCTGCTGGCAAGACCGGGCCACCTACGACCCTAGCCAGCACCGAGCCTTCCAACGCGTCCTCAACGAACACCACCAAATCGCCGCCTGACGGCGCGGAGGTTGACACAGGGCAACTCACGCGTCGAGCTCGGCGTACGCCGGCTTGATGACGTCCTCGATGATCACCAACCGCTCGTCGAAGGGCAGGAATGCCGACTTCATCGCGTTGACCGTCACCCACCGCAGGTCCGCCGGCCCCCAGTCGAACGCCTCGACCAGCGCGAGCATCTCCTTGGTCATCGAGGTGCCGCTCATCAGCCGGTTGTCGGTGTTGACGGTGACGCGGAAGCGCAGCTTCGCCAGCATCCCGATCGGATGCTCGGCGATCGAGGTCACCGCGCCGGTCTGCACGTTGGACGTGGGGCAGAGCTCGAGCGGAATGCGCTTGTCACGGACGTACGCCGCGAGCCGGCCGAGCCCCACCCCCTCCTCACCGTCCTCGATGTCGTCGACGATCCGCACCCCGTGCCCGAGCCGGTCGGCGCCGCACCACTGCAGCGCCTCCCAGATCGACGGGAGACCAAACGCCTCACCGGCATGGATGGTGAAGTGCGCGTTCTCGCGCTGGAGGTATTCGAAGGCGTCCAGGTGGCGGGTGGGTGGATAGCCCGCCTCGGCGCCCGCGATGTCGAACCCGACGACCCCGCGGTCGCGCCAGGCCACCGCCAGCTCGGCGATCTCGCGCGAGCGCGCCTGGTGGCGCATCGCGGTGAGCAGCTGGCGTACGACGATCGTGCGCCCGGCCTCCCGCGCGACCGCCTCACCCTCGAGGAAACCCAGCCGGACCGCGTCCACGACCTCGTCGAGCGTCAGTCCGCCGTCGACGTGTTGCTCGGGGGCGTAGCGCACCTCGGCATACACGACCCCGTCAGCCGCCAGGTCCTCGACGCACTCGCGCGCGACCCGGGTGAGGTTCTCGGCGCTTTGCATGACCGCGACGGTGTGCTGGAAGGTCTCGAGATAGCGCTCGAGCGAGCCTGAGTCGGCAGCCTCGGCGAACCACCGGCCGAGATCGGCCGGGTCATCGACCGGCAAGGTGTGGCCCGCATCGGGGGCCAGCTCCGCGACCGTCTCGGGGCGCAGCCCACCGTCGAGGTGGTCGTGCAGCAGCACCTTCGGCAGCCCGCGTACGACGTCCTCGGTCAATGTGGACCGGCGGGCCATCAGTTGCCCTCGTCGCGGTGCACGGTCTCCGGCGAGAACGCCGGCAGACAGACGGCGAAGTACTCGGTCTCGGCGATGTCGGTGCTGTAGCGCACCCGCTCACCGGCCTTGGTCAGGACCGCCTGTCCGGTCCGCACCTCGATCGTCTCCGGTGCGCCGGCCGCCCCGAACACCTCGACGCGCACCATGCCCCGCAGGACGACGGTGATCTCGTCGAACGCCGGGACCTGCGCCGGCTCGGTCCATCCGGGCGGGGCGACCATGTGGGCGACCGAGAGCTTCGAGGTCTGGGTGTTTACCCGACCGACGTACTCGTCGATCGTCTTCCCACCCGGGACAGGGATGCGCGTCGGCGCTTCGATCAGGATTGCCATCCAGGCATCCTGGCAGACGTCCGCCTGACACACTCGGACCCATGCGCACCTTCACCAGCATCGAGGACCTCCGCCAGGCCGCCGGTGACGAGCTGGGCGTGGGCGACTGGGTCCAGATCGACCAGCAACGCGTCGACCAGTTCGCCGAGGCGACCGGCGATCACCAGTGGATCCACGTCGACGTCGACCGGGCCGCGTCGGGACCGTTCGGCGGCACCATCGCCCACGGCTACCTCACGCTCTCGCTCGTCCCCTGGCTCGGGGAGTCGGTCTTCGCGATCGAGACGCCGGGAGCGAAGCTCAACTACGGCGTCAACAAGGTCCGCTTCCCCCAGCCCCTGCTGGTCGGCAGCCGCATCCGACTGCGGGTCGTGCTCGCGGACATCTCCGACGTGCCCAGCGGCACCCAGGTGGTGCTGCGCCACACGATCGAGATCGAGGACGCCCCCAAGCCGGCCTGCGTCGCGGAGACGGTCGTCCTGCTGCTGCCGGACGCCTGAGCACACGAAGGCCACGGCTGGGGATTCAGCCGTGGCCTGTGGTGGTGAGGCGGTGCGGAGGGTGCTGGTCGCTCAGACGAGCCACCGGTTCTTCTTGACCAGCGTGGTGGACTCCCAGCGAGCACCGAGGCCGAGGGGGCGGCCGGAGTAGCTCAGAGCGAGCATCGCCAGCAGACCGGCGTAGATCAGGTGGTCGTCCATGAAGGGGTTGTTGGCCGGCCAGAGGGCGGCGGCCCACATGAGGACCATCATCAGCGCGCCGCTCACCGCGGCGACCCGGACGCCGATGCCGAGGATCAGCGCGGCACCGATGCCGAGCAGACCGATCATGAAGGTCCAGTCGACGATGGCGTAGCCGGCCAGGGACTGGAAGGTGCCGGCGAGCGGACCCTGCGTGCCGAAGCTGAGGAAGCCCTCGGTGGGGCTACCGCCGTTGAGCCACGACGAGGCGCGCTCGGTGGCGAAGCCGAGGCCGAAGAGCTTGTCGAGGAAGGCCCACAGGAAGACCCAGCCGAGGCTGATCCGCAGGCCGGCACCGATGTAGCGAGCAGCCTTCGCGGAGCGGGTCTCGGGGGCGACGACCTCGGGGTGGACGAAGTTCGGGTCCGGCATGTCGAGGTGGCGGCCGGGGCGGGGGACGGCGGTGCTGCTCATGACACTCTCCTTTGAGTGTGTGGTGCGCTTTTCGGGACACCCCCACTCTCACCCGCGCACCACCCCCACCAGCAGGGTCGGAGGTGGGGACCCGATGGGACTTCAGTCCCGAGCGTCGTCGTTCTCGCCGAGGTGCTTGACGGCGAAGACCGCCGCCTGGGTACGGCGCTCCATGCCGAGCTTGCCGAGCAGGATCGAGACGTAGTTCTTCACGGTCTTCTCGGCGAGGAACATCTGCTCGCCGATCTGGCGGTTGGTCAGCCCCTCGCCGATCAACCGCAGCAGCGTGCGCTCCTGCTCGGTCAACCCCGCCAGAGCCGGGTCCTCCGCGGGTGGGTTGCGGATGCGGTCCAGGACCCGGGCGGTCACCTGCGGGTCGAGCGTGGACTGCCCGGCGGCCACGCGCCGGACCGTGTCGAGCAGGTCGCTGCCGCGCACCTGCTTGAGGACGTAGCCGGCGGCACCAGCCATGATCGCCGCGAACAGCGCGTCGTCGTCCTCGTACGACGTGAGGATCAGCGCCTTGACCTCCGGGACCTTTGCACGCACCTCGCGGCACACCTCGATCCCCGACCCGTCCGGGAGCCGCGCGTCGAGGACGGCCACGTCCGGGCGCAGCGCCGGGATCCGGCGCGCGGCCTCCTGCGCCAGGCCGGACTCACCGACGACCTCGATGTCGCCGTCGCGCTCCAGGAGCCGGCGCAACCCCTCGCGCACGACCTCATGGTCGTCGAGCAGGAACACCCGGATCGGGGTGGTCTTCTCCGTCATCACACGTCCTCACCGGTCGGTCGGTCGTCCTGCGGCTCCACCGGCACCTGCCAGGTCAGCATCGTCCCACCCCCGGGCCGGTCCTCGAGGGCGAAGGTCCCGCCGAGCCGATCGGCGCGCGCCCGGAGGTTGCGCAGCCCGCTCTCGTCGCGGTCGGCCGGCAACCCACGCCCGTTGTCTACGACCGTCAGGCTCACCTGCTGCGGATCGCCCACCAGCGTCACCGTCACCTCCGTCGCGGCGGCATGACGCGCAGCGTTCGACAACCCCTCCTGCAGCACAGCCAGCAGGTGACCGCGGATCGTGGAGGTGACCACGGCATTGACAGGTCCCTCCAAGGCGAGCCGAGGGGCGAACCCGAGCGAGCCGGTCGCCCGCTCGATGATCTGGTGCAACGCGTGGCGCAGATCGTCCCCACCGCGGTCGCCCAGGGCGAAGATCGCGCGCCGGATGTCCTTGATCGTGGTGTCGAGGTCGTCGACCGACGATGCCAGTCGCTCGGCGACCTCGGGGTTCACCGCGAGGTGGGCGACGCTGTCGAGTCCGAGCCCGACGGCGAACAACCGCTGGATGACCAGGTCGTGCAGGTCGCGCGCGATCCGGTCGCGGTCCTCATAGACCGCCAGCTGCGCGCGGTCGCTCCGGGACCGCTCCAACGCCGCCGCCATCGCGACCTGGTCGGCGAACCCCTGCGCCCGGGCGAGCTCCCCGGCCGCGCCGATGCCGTGGTCGGGCTCGCTCGCACCCAGGATCTCCAACGCGCCCAGCTGCTCGTCCCCCACGCGCAGTGGCAGCACCATCCGCCCGGGCTCCATCACCTGCTCGCCGCACGCCTCGGGATCCAGCATCACGAATGCCGTCTCGGCACCCGCCGCCTCGCGCGCATGCTCCTCCACGACCCGCAGCGCACCCGGTGTCAGCCCTTCGCGGAAGACCGTCCCGGACGCCTCGGACCCCGCACGCAGCCAGCCCTCGCGGCGCGCGGACTCGGCATACAGGCGCGCGTTCTCGATCACCACGCCGGCGGCCGAGGCGAGCGCGTCGGCGACGACCTCGTCCTCCTCGGTGAAGGCGTCCGCCCCGAGCTTGTCGGTCAGGTAGAGGTTGCCGACGACCGTCCCGCGGATCCGCACGGGCAGGCCGAGGAACGACCGCATCGGCGGGTGTCCGGGCGGGAAGCCGTACGACGCCGGGTGGCCGCCGATGTCGGAGATTCGGACCGGCTCCGGGAAGTCGATGATGTGGCCCAGCAGCCCACGCCCACCCGGCAGCTCGCCGAGCTCGCGGCTCTCCTGCTCGCCGAGGCCGTGGTGCAGGAACGCGGCGAGGCGGCGGTCACTCCCCTCCCCGAGCATGCCGAGGGCGGCGTACCGACACCCCACGATCTCGCACGCCGTCCGCACGATCCGCTGCAGCACGCTCTCGATCGACAGGTCGGCTGCGAGAGTCACCACCGCATCGACCAGCAGGGCCTGGCGGCGCTGGGCGTCCACGACCTCGTCGACGCGCGTCAGCACCTCCTCGAGCAGGCCTGCCAGCGGCGTCTCTCGTGGGTCCTGCGATGCAGCCATCGGTCCTCCTCCCGCCACACCCTAGTGGCGTACCGACATCGCAGAAGGACGAAGGTCCCGAGGCGCGAGTACGCCGGACCCTGCTGTCGCCACCGTGGTCGCGGCGATGCTGGAGCCCGACCCACCCGCACCCTTGGAGGCACACCATGCGTTCCCTGACCGCCACCCGGTCCACCCCGGTCACCCACACCGACGGTCGCACCGTCTCGGCCGGCATCGACGCCTCCCACCCCAGCTCCGCGGCGGTGCTGTGGGCCGTGGCGGAGGCGGAGTCGACCGGTCGCCCGATCCGACTGGTCAGCGCCTGTGAGCCGCTGATGGTCGCCACGCCCGTGGCCTACGTCGATGACGAGGTCCCCACGGAGCCCGACGTCGGCGACGCCCGCCGCTTCCTGGCGACCACCGCCTCGCGCTACGCCACCGGCCTGCCGCACGTCGAGGCCGACGTGATGGTCGGCGGGCCTGTCCAGGTCCTCCTGGAGTCGGCGAAGGATGCCTACCTGGTCGTCGTCGGCCAGCGCGGCGTCGGCGCCGTACGCCGGCTGGTCACCGGCAGCACCTCCATCGCCGTCGCCGGCCGCGCTCCGTGCCCGACCGTCGTGGTCCCCAACGGCTGGAGCGTCGCGGGCCAGTCCACCGCGCCCGTGGTGGTCGGTCTCGACCTGCGCGTCGACGACCTCCGGGTCGGTGACGGCGCGATGCCCGACCACCCCCGCCTCGACAAGGCCGCGGCCGCGCTCGACGCCGCTGTCGACCAGGCCGACCGCCGCCGAGTGCCGCTGATCGTGCTGTCGAGCTGGGAGGCGCCGCGCGAGATCGTCTGGACCAACGAGGACGTGCAGGACCACGAGACCGAGCGCGTCGCGCTGCTGGAGGAGTTCCTGCTCCCGTGGCGCGACACCCACCCGCAGGTGGAGATCGTCCTGCGTGCCGCGGTGGGGTCGGCCGAGGACGCCCTCGACGACGCCGCCCGCACCGCGCAGCTCCTCGTGGTCGCGCGGCGCACCAAGCCGATGCGTACGGGTGGCTTCGCGCTCGGCTCCAGCACGCGGCACCTGCTGCACCACCTGGTGTGCCCGCTGATGGTCGTGCCGTGAGCCCGGCCTGATCAGTCCGCGGCGATCCGCTCGATCACGACCCCGCTGGCGGCGTACGCCCCGGCGGGGTCGACGTCGATCCCACCGTCGAGGGCAGCGAGTGCCCGCGCGAAGCGCTCCGGCTCGTCGGTGTGCAGCGTCAGCAGGGGTGCGCCCTCGGCGACCGTCTCCCCCGGCCGGGCATGCAGCTCGACGCCGGCTCCGGCCTGCACCGGCTCGCCCTGCGTGGCGCGGCCGGCGCCGAGGCGCCAGGCGGCCAGGCCGACGGCCATCGCGTCGACCCGGGTGACGACTCCGCCGGCCGGCGCGCGTACGACGTGCGTCTCGGTGGCCGTCGGCAGCGGTGCGTCCGGGTCCCCACCCTGCGCGGCGATCATCGTCCGCCAGACGTCCATGGCGGAGCCGTCGGCGAGCTTGTCCGCCGGGTCGACGTCGCCGCGGCCCGCTGCCGTCAGCATCTCGCGCGCCAGGGCGATGGTCAGCTCGACGACGTCCTGCGGCCCACCGCCGGCCAGCACCTCCACCGACTCGCGGACCTCGAGCGCGTTGCCGGCCGTACGCCCCAGCGGGGTCGCCATGTCCGTCAGCAGGGCGACGGTCCGCACGCCCGCGTCGGTGCCGAGCGCGACCATCGTCTCGGCGAGCTCGCGAGCGCTGGCGAGGTCCTTCATGAACGCGCCGGAGCCGACCTTCACGTCGAGCACCAAGGCCCCGGTGCCCTCGGCGATCTTCTTGCTCATGATCGAGCTGGCGATCAACGGGATCGCCTCCACGGTGCCGGTGACGTCGCGCAGGGCGTAGAGCTTCTTGTCGGCCGGCGCCAGGCCGGTGCCCGCGGCGCAGATCACCGCCCCGACGTGCTCGAGCTGGCGCAGCATCTCGTCGTTCGTCAGGTCGGCGCGCCACCCTGGGATCGCCTCGAGCTTGTCGAGCGTGCCGCCGGTGTGGCCCAGCCCGCGACCCGAGAGCTGGGGTACGGCGACCCCGCACGCGGCGACCAGCGGCGCGAGCGGCAGGGTGATCTTGTCGCCGACGCCTCCGGTGGAGTGCTTGTCGGCGGTGGGCCGCGAGAGCGAGGAGAAGTCCATGCGCTCGCCCGAGGCGATCATCGCGGCGGTCCACCGGGAGATCTCCGCGCGCGACATGCCCCGCAGCAGGATCGCCATCGCCAGCGCCGCCATCTGCTCGTCGGCGACCTCGCCGCGGGTGTAGGCGGCCACGACCCAGTCGATCATCGAGTCGCTGAGCACGCCTCCGTCCCGCTTGCGGGCGATCACCTCGACGGCGTCGTGCGGGGCGGCCACCTCAGGCTCCCACGACCGGCACCGACTCGTAGCCACGCAGCACGAACGTGCCCCGCGACACCGGGTCGCCGTCGAGCCGGAGAACGGGATAGCGGGTGAAGAGCGTGCCCAGCGACTCCGCGAGCTCCATCCGGGCGAGTGGCGCCCCCAGACAGAAGTGCACCCCGACACCGAACGCGAGGTGCGGGTTGGGGTCGCGGTCGACGAGGAACGTGTCCGGATCCGCGAAGACTGCGGGGTCACGGTTCGCTGCCCCGAGCAGGGCGCAGATCTTCTGTCCCTCCTCGACGACGACGCCGCCGATCTCCACGTCCTCGGTCGCGGTGCGTTCGAACAGCTGCAGGGCCGAGTCGAAGCGCAGCATCTCCTCGACGGTGAGTGCCGGGTCGGGCCCGGGCCTCAGACCGCGCTGCAGCATCGCGACGAAGCCGTTGCCGAAGACGTTGACCGACGCTTCGTGGCCGGCGTTCAGCAGCAGCACGACCGAGGCGACGATCTCGTCCTCGGTGAGCGAGTCCCCGTCGGTCGAGCTCGTCGCCACCAGGTCGCTCACCAGGTCGTCCTGGGGGTCCTTGCGCCGCTCGGCCACCAGCTCGCGGACGAGGGTCGCGAAGTCGGTCGAGGCCCGCACCGCGGCGTCGACGGTCGCCTGGTCGCGCTCGACCTCATACATCCGCACGATCGCCTGCGACCAGTCGCGCAGGTCGGGCGCGTGCACCTTGGGTACGCCGAGCAGCTCGGCGATCACCAGGACGGGCAACGGCTCGGCGAAGTCGCCGATCACGTCGAACCCGCTGCCGGCGGTCTCGTCGAGCAGCTCACCGGCCAACTCGCGCACGCGCGGGCGCAGACGCTCGACGTGGCCGCGGGCGAAGGCCCGCGCGACCGGACGGCGCAGCCGGGTGTGCACCGGCGGCTCGTTCTCCATCATCTGGTTGCGGTGGAGCAGGTTGAACGGCTCCATCGTCTCCCGCGGCTCCTTGTCGGTCCACAGCCGACCCAGCCGCCGGTCGCGCTGCACCGCGGAGACGGCGGCGTGCGAGAACGTCAGGTAGCGCTGCGTCTCCTCATGCCAGGCGACCTCGTGCGCTGCACGCTCGCGCGCGAAGTGCGGGTAGGGATCGGCCGCGACCTCAGGCGAGGTCAGGTCGATCGAGGTCGTGGGGACCGAACGCATCGGGAAGCACCTCCGTCAGGGGGCGGATGCCGGACGCTGTGAGGAGCAGCATGGTGGGACCGCCGTTCTCGGACAACAACTGCCGGCACCGGCCGCACGGCATGATCAGACGGCTCTCGCCGTCCACGCACAAGAAGTGGGTGAGGCGACCGCCACCACCGCGGTGCAGCGACGAGACCAGGCCGCACTCGGCGCACAGCGCGACACCGTACGCCGCGTTCTCGACATTGCAGCCCGACACCACCCGTCCGTCCTCCACCAGCGCCGCGGCGCCGACGTGGTAGCCGGAGTAGGGAGCGTAGGCGTGCCGGGCCGCCTCGACGGCCTCGGCGTGCAGGCGGGGCCAGGGGTCCTCGGCCGGTATCTGCGTCATCCGACCGACCCGCGTCGGTAGACCAGGCCGTTGGCCGCGGGCATCCGCAGGTTCTGGCTGGCGAAGGCGAGCACCGCGAGCGTGGTGACGTACGGCGCCGCACTGCCGAAGTCCGGCGCCACGCTGTCGGTCAGGAGGAACCACGCAAGGAACCCGGCGGCGATGACGGCGTACACGATGCCCTTGCGGGTGTGCGCAGCGCGCAGCTGGAAGACCGCCATCACCACCAGCACGATCGCGATCAGCAACAGCAGCGCGTGCAGGCTGTCGGCGCCCCCGCGCAGCTCCACCGCGCGGGTATAACCGAACAGGCTCGCACCGATCATCAAGCCGGCCGGACGCCAGTTGCCGAAGATCATCGCGGCCAGGCCGATGTAGCCCAGGCCGCCGGTCATGTTGTTCTGATAGCCCGAGGAGGACACCAGGACGAGGAAGGCCCCCGCGAGGCCGGCCATGCAGCCCGAGACCGTGACCGCGATGAACTTCATCCGATAGACGTTGACGCCCAGCGACTCCGCCGCCGACGGGTTCTCACCGCAGGAGCGCAGCCGCAGACCGAACGGGGAGCGCCAGAGCAACCAGCCCGTGAACACGACGAGCAGCAGCGCCAGGATGGTCAGCACCGACAGGTTGCGGGTCAGCACCACGACGACTGCGGCGATGTCGCTGATCAGGAACCAGCCCTTGCCCGCGATGTCGGCGGCAGCATCCGCGATCGGCTCGATCGTCAGCGCCGGCGGACGCGAGAGGCTGGGCGACTGAGTGCGACCGCCCCCGGGGAGCCCGGCAAAGAAGACCTCGGCCAGGAAGCCGGTGATCCCGAGGGCGGCGATGTTGATGCCGACCCCGCTGACGATGTGGTCGACGCCGAAGACGACCGTGGTCAACGCGTGCAGGGCACCGCCGACGGCGCCGAACATGATCGCGCCGAGGATCCCCGCCAGGATGCCGTAGTGGTAGGTGAACACACCCGCGCCGAGGCAGCCCATGAGCATCATGCCCTCGAGACCGATGTTGACCACGCCGGCCCGCTCCGACCACAAACCCCCGAGACCGGCCAGGGCGATCGGGATGGCGGCGATCAACGCCGCGCGCAGCGCGCCGGCCGAGCTGATGTCGTCGGCGCCGGTGACCACGCGGACCGCAGCGACGAGGGCGAAAGCGGCGGCGAACCATACGAGGTAGCGGCGGGTGCGGCTGCGCGCTTCCGCCGGCTCCTCCAGCGGCGCGGCGCTGCGGGGGTCGGTCACGACGGTCATGCCGCCACCTCCTCGTCGATCCGAGCCGTCGCTGCGGAGCGCTGCTCCAGCCGAGCGCGGTAGCGGGTCATCACCGCATAGGCGATGACCACCGAGATCACGATGGTGCCCTGCGCGACCGAGACGATGTCGGGCGAGATCCCGCCCATGATGTTGAGCAGGGTCGCGCGCTCCCGCAGATAGGCGAAGATCAGCGCGCCGGCGGCGATGCCCGTCGGGTGGTTGCGCCCCAGCAGGGCGACGGCGATGCCGGTGAACCCGATGCCGCCCTCGAAGGACGACCCGTAGTTGTAGGTCTGACCGAAGACCGACGGCATGCCGATCAGCGCGGCGACGGCACCGGAGATGAGCATCGTCACGACGATCATCTTCTTGGCATTCACGCCCGAGGCCGTCGCGGCCGACTGGGAGCGACCGGCGGCACGCAGGTTGAAGCCGAAGACGGTGCGGTTGAGGATCACGGCGTACCCGATGCCGACGACGACCGCCAGCAGGCTCAGACCATAGAGCGCCTGCGTCGAGTCGGCGAACAACGAGATCCCTCCGACCCGGCTCTCCTCCGGCACGGGCTCGGTGGCTCGCGATACCCCGGTCGCGACTCCGACCTTGCGCATGAGGTAGCCGACGAGGATGCCGGCGATGGCGTTGAGCATGATCGTGGCGATGACTTCGCTGACGCCCCGCGTCACTCGCAGGATCGCAGCGATGCCCGCCCAGAGCGCACCGGCGAGCATCCCCAGCAGGATCGCGACGATGGTGTTGAGGTAGCCCGGCAGGACGGCCCACCCGGCGAAGACCGCTGCGACGAACGCACCGACGCGGTACTGGCCCTCCACGCCGATGTTGAACAGGTTCATCCGGAAACAGATCGCTGCGGCGACACCGGAGAGGTACAGGATCGCGGCGTAGTTGAGGATGTTGACGATCGACCGGTTCGCCGGGCGGTCGAGCAGCACCTCCCAGAAGACCCTGGGCTCCGAGCCCGTGAGGGCGAGCACCAGCGACGTGACGATCGCAGCGATGGCGAAGGCCAACACCGGGGCGACCAGCCCCAGGCCGATCCGACGGGCGAGGCTCATGCGTGCTCCTCGGCGCCGGTCATGGCCGAGCCGAGCTGCTCGGCGGTGACCGTACGCGGGTCGTAGTCGGCCACGAAGCGGCCACGCAGGATGACCTTGATGGTGTCGGACAGCCCGATCAGCTCATCGAGGTCGGCGGACAGCAACAGCACGGCCAGGCCCTCTCGTCGTGCGTGGCGGATGTGGTCCCAGATCGCCGCCTGCGCGCCGACGTCGACGCCTCGTGTGGGGTGCGCCGCGACCAGCAGCACCGGGTTGCCGGACATCTCACGGCCGACGATGAACTTCTGCTGGTTCCCACCGGACAGTGCACGGGCGGTCGTCTCGACCCCCGGCGTGCGTACGTCGAACTCCTCGACGATCCGCTCGGCGTCGCGGCGTGCAGCGCGACGGTTGATCCAGCCCCACTTCGACATCGGCTCGCGCCCCTGGTGGCCGAGGACGCGGTTCTCCCACAGCGGCGCGTCCAGCAGCACCCCGTGGCGGTGACGGTCCTCGGGGATCACGCCGATGCCGGCGCCACGGCGGTCCTTGACCGAGAGCCGGGTGATGTCGCGGCCATCGAGGCTGACGCGACCCTGCGCCGCAGGCAGCATCCCGACGATGACCTCGACGAGCTCCGTCTGGCCGTTGCCCTCGACGCCGGCGATGCCGACGACCTCCCCGGCGTGGACGGTCAGGTCGAGGTCGGACAACAGCGGCCGCGCGTCCGGCCCGTCGACCGTGATGCCCTCCAGGCGCAGCAGGACCCTGTCGGTGACGGTGGACTCGGCCGTCTCGGGGCTGGGGAGCTCCGAACCGACCATGAGCTCGGCGAGCTGACGGCTGGTGACCTCGCCGGGCGTCACGGTCGCGACCGTGGTGCCGCGCCGCATCACCGTGATCGTGTCGGCGATCGCACGGACCTCGTCGAGCTTGTGGGAGATGAACACGATGGTGTGACCATCGCGCTGGAGCTCACGGAGGTTGGCGAACAGCCGGTCGACCTCTTGGGGGACCAGCACCGCGGTGGGCTCGTCGAGGATGACGATGCGCGCACCGCGGAAGAGCACCTTGAGGATCTCCACCCGTTGCCGGGCGCCGACCCCCAGGGTGCCGACGAGCGCATCGGGGTCCAGCCCGAAGCCGAAGGCCTTCGAGATCCTCCGGATCTCCTCCCGCGCTGCCTGACCGATGCCGTGCAGCTTCTCGGCACCGAGGACGACGTTCTCCAACACCGTCAGGTTGTCAGCAAGCTGAAAGTGCTGGAACACCATGCCGACGCCACGCTCGATCGCGTCAGCCGGGGAGCTGAGGACGACCTCCTCGCCGGAGATCTCCAACGTGCCCTCATCGGCCTTCTGCACGCCGTACAGGATCTTCATCAGCGTGGACTTGCCGGCACCGTTCTCGCCGACGATGGCGTGGATCTTCCCGGCCTCGATGTCGAACGTGACGTCGTGGTTGGCGACGACGCCCGGGAATCGCTTCGCCACCCCGCGCACACGCACGGCAGGCGTGCCGCCCGCGGCGCTGGCGGTCTGCTCCGGTTGCTGCGACACCGGCTGGTCCCTCCTCCGTACCGGGCGGAAGCCCGGCGGCCACGGACACGCGTGTCCGCAGCCGCCGGGCTCCCTCAGCGTGCCGAACCGCGCGTCACGGCGCGGTCGGGACCTCGATCTCCCCGTCGATGATCTGCTGCGCGTAGTCGTCGAGCTCACCGGTGATGTCGTCGATGAAGCCACCCGAGGTCGAGTAGCCGACGCCCTCGTCGGAGAGGTCGTACTTCCGGCCGCCGCTGGGCTCCTCGCCCTCCATCATCGCCGCGGTGAAGTCGTAGATCGCCGTGTCGATGCGCTTGAGCATCGAGGTGAGGATCTGCGGCTGCTGGTCGGCGCTGGCGGTGAGGTACTGGTCGGAGTCGACCCCGATCGCCCACACGCCCTCGCCGGCCTCGACGACGGCCTGGAAGAGGCCCAGACCGGACTTGCCGGCGGCGTGGTAGATCACGTCGGCGCCGCGGTCGATCATGCCCTCGGCGGCGGTGCGAGCACCCGGCGGGTCCTCGAAGGCGTCGCTGTCGTCAGGGTCCTGGGTGAGGTACTGCACGAGCAGCTCGGCCTCCGGCTTCGCAGCCTTGACCCCGGCGACGAAGCCGGCCTCGAACTCCTTGATCAGGTCGCCGGGAGTGCCACCGATGAAGCCGATCGTGTCCGACTCGCTCTTGAGAGCAGCGGCGACACCGACGAGGAAGGAGCCCTCGTTGGCCGCGAAGGTCAGGTCGACGAGGTTGTCGGCGGGCGCGACGAACTCGCTGTAGCCGTCGATCACGGCGAACTCGGTGTCGGGGAACTCCGCAGCCACCTCGGCCGCTGCCGGCGAGTAGAGGAAGCCGACGCCGATGACGGGGTTGAAACCGGCCTCGGCGAGGGTGCGCAGACGCTCAGCGCGGACGACGTCGTCCTCGTTGGCGCCGGCCTCGGCCTCCTGGCAGGTCGCGTCGAGCTCCTCGACGGCGCGCACGACACCGGCGTACGCCGAGTCGTTGAACGACTGGTCACCACGGCCGCCGACGTCGTAGGCGACGCCGATCTTCGGGCCGTCACCGTCGGCCGAGGCGCAGATGTCCTCGGCAGAGCTGGTGTTGTCGGTGCTGCCGTCGGCGGCATTGTCGTTGTCGTCACTGCTCCCGCTGCCGCCACAGGCGGTGAGGACGAGCGACGCCGCAGCGATGCTCACCCCGAACTTCATGATTCGACGCACGGATGTGCCTCCAGACTCGAGCGACGCCCTCGGTCCGGGCGCGACGGCGAACACACTAGGTCCCTGCGGCAGGGAGCACGCGTGGAACCGGAGGCCGGGGGCGAAAGTGTTACCTACTCGTTGCGGCCAGCGCACGCAGCGCCGTCGCCGCCAGCAGATGTGCGCCGACCGCCACCGCACGGTCGTCGACCCGCAGGTCGCCCTGGTGCAGGTCGTAGGTCGGTCCGCCCGGCGTACGCGTCCCCAACCGCGCCATCGAACCCGGGACGTGCTCGAGATACCAGGCGAAGTCCTCACCACCGAGGCTCTGCGGCACCGTGACCACGTGCTCGGCCCCGACGACCTCCCGGGCGGCCTCCACCAGCACGTCGGTCGCACCCGGGTCGTTGACCACCGGAGGCACCCCCCGGACGTAGCCGACGTCGGCGCTCACCTCGTACGGCGCCACGATCTGCGCGACCACCGTCCGGATCAGCTCCTCGACCTCCCCCCAGGCCACCGAGTCGAGCATGCGGACCGTGCCGCGGGCACGGCCCTCGCGCGGGATGACGTTGGTCGCCGAGCCGGCCTGCACCTGGCCCCACACCACGCTGACGCCCGCGCGGGGATCCATGCGCCGCGACAGCACGGCCGGCAGGTCGGTCACGACCTTGCCGAGCGCATAGGTGAGGTCCTGGCTCAGGTGTGGCCGCGAGGTGTGCCCACCGCTCCCCCGCAGTCGCACCTCGAGCGCGTCCGCGGCACCCGTGAGAGGACCGTGCCGGACGCCGATCTGCCCGACGTCCAACCCCGGGTCGCAGTGCAGGCAGAACACGTGCTGCACGCCGTCCAGCGCCCCCGCCGCCAACAGCGCGAGTGCCCCACCGGGCATGACCTCCTCTGCAGGCTGGAACAACAGCCGCACCCGCCCGGGGAGGCCCCCGCTCTGCTCGAGTCCCGCCAGCACCAGGCCGGCCCCCACCAACGCCGCCGTGTGTACGTCGTGTCCGCAGGCATGCGCGACGCCCGGCACCGTGCTGCGCCAGGGGTCATCGGTCTCGTCCGCGATCGGCAGGGCGTCGAGATCCGCGCGCAACGCCACCGCGGGTCCACCGGTGGGGCCGATGTCGACCCACAGCCCCCCGCCAGCCAGCTCGTGCGGCGCCAGCCCCGCCCCACGCAACCGCTCGACGACCCGCTCGGCCGTCCGCTTCTCCTGCCAGGCGAGCTCGGGGTGGGCATGCAGGTCACGCCGGAACGCGACGAGCTCCTCACGGTGATCCTCCACGAGGCGGGCGGTCCTCTCGATGGGGAGCACGTCCGCGGGGAAGGTCGGTGGGTCGATCACACCCCGAGGCTAGCGACCGGCCCAGCCGTCACCGGTCGCACACCTCGTTCTCGGAGACGGTGATGCTGCGCGAGACCCGCCAGCCGCCCCCTTGGGGGACAAGCACGTTGCGGACCACGAAGAACGGCAGCGGCTGCTCGGCCGGCCTTCCGTCGGTGGTGAAGTTCAGTGCCTGGTTGACGAAGCACGAGCGCACCTCGGCCGAGCTCCGCCCCATGGTCACGTCGAGCACGGTCATCACCGCGCCGCCACGCTGGCGCAGTCCGTCACGCTGCAGCTCACCGACGTAGCCGACCGGCATGTCGAAGGCCCGGCCCTGGGCGACCCGGGCGAAGGCGGCGCGGTCGACCTTCGCCTCGGCGTACATCGCGAAGATCGCCTCCCAGTAGGCGATGGCAACGTCCGCGACCGCCTGCTCCTGCGCGTCGTCGGCAGCCACGTCGGCCACGACGACGCCCTCTTCCGGCACCTCGGGTCGCTCGGGACTACCGGTCGGTGAGCTTGCTGGCCCGATCGGATCGGTCGGTGCGGTCTCGGCAGGCGACGACGTCGCGGCCGAGTCAACGGTGGCGCTCGGCTGCGTCGACCCCTCGGTCCCGGTGTCCGCGCACCCTGCCGCAGTCATCGACAGCACCGCGGCGCAGATCGCCCACGTCCGAGGACGACGGGCCCCTGCGCGCCGCATCACTCAACCGACCGTCGTGACCAGGGCCTGGGACTCCATCACCGGCACAAAATCGGTGGAGGAGGTGCTGAGGGGGTCCAGCGGCGTGGGCGCCGAAGGACCGGGCACGCCGGTCCAGCTCGTCTCCCAGCTGGCGTTCACGTCCACCGGGAAGCCGTTGGCGTAGCCGCGCGAGGAGCGCCCGAAGGTGATCGTGCACCCCTCCTCAGGGCTCGTGCCGGCCGACCAGGCTCGGGTGAGTTGGGCGAAGTCGCAGGTCGCGCCGCCGGCGGGCGAGCTGAGGATCCACCGGTTGCCACGCGCGATCACGGTCGCCGAGATCGGTCCGACGGAGGCGGTGATGTCCCAGGTGTCCTGATAGTCGTCGGCCCAGAAGAACGTGTCGAGGTTGACCAGGGTCGCCGCGGCCGCGCTCACGGTCGGGTTCCGCTCCAGGTCCGGGTCGGGGATCGTCATCGAGTCGTAGGCCGCGTCGCGCAGGGTCTCGACGTCGACCAACGGTGCGGGAGCGGACTCACCAGGCCGGATCAGCCGCGTGATGCGCGCGTAGGGGTGGTCACCACCGGGGGCCATGTTGACGCTCTCCCCGGCGTAGTCGATCGCCTCGGGGTCGTCGAGGCCGATCCCGGTGCGGCACCGCAGCTGGTACCACCGAGCGTCCTGGAGGTCCTCGTTGTTGGCGACTTCCTCGATCTCGGCGCGGCTCCCGTAGAGCCGGAGGTGATCGATGCCCGAGTAGTGACCGTCGGCGGTGGCGTCGTCCCACTTCTGCAGCAGCTGCTGCGGCGTCAGGGGGTCGCCGTACCAGCACGTCGGCGGCACGCTGGCGACGTGGCGCGGAGACCCGGGGGCGGGCGCCGCGCTGCCGGAGTAGCGCACCGTCACGCTGCAGCCGGAGCCGCTGCACTCGGCGCCGGCGCCCGACCCGAGGGTATCGGCCTGCGCGGGGGCGGCCGTCACCACGACGCCGGCGGCCGCGATGAACGCACCGCCGAGAACGGTGCCGAGGAGCTTGCGGACGAACATGTCGATTCCCCTGTGGTCGTCGGTGGTCAGCACAGACCGGTGGATGCGCGGAAGGTGGTCATGCGCCACTGGTCCCCCTGGCGGACCAGGTCGGCGCCCAGGTTGTAGAAGGGCGTGAGAGTCTCCGTCGGCTCGCCGTCGGCGTCGCGGTCCGTGGTGAGGTTCTCCATGCAGGCCCGGACGGTCGCCTTGTTGCCCTTGAGCTGGACCCCCTCGACGTGCATCACCACGTCGCCTTCGATGGTGCCGCCGCGACTGCGAGCTCCTTCGATCAAGGCGATGGTGTTCTTCGCGGCCTCGCCGGTCGCGACCGCACCGATGGCGGCGGGATCGAGCTCGGCCTTCTCCCCCAGCTCGAGACGCACCTGCCAGAACCGCAAGAACGCCTCGACCGCCGCGAGCTGGTCCGGCTGGGTCACTCGCGCCGGGAACCTGCCGAGGTAGAGGTCGCTCCCCTCCTGGTCCGGACGGTCATCAGCGGAGGGTGCACGCCATCCGAGCGGATTGTCGGTGGCTTCGCCCGAGGGTGACGCTGACACCGATGGCGTCGGAGTCGGGGTGGGTGCCGCGGAGACCGGGCTCGTGGCCTCGTCGATCCCGGAGCCCTCGTCGGAGCCTCCACACGCACTCAGCAGGAGACCGGCGAGCGCCAGGACGGCCCACACCCGTGGCGAACGCCTCAGACCCGCCCCCCGCGCTTGCATCCGGACCCCCGTGATCGATGACCTCGACAGACTAACGAACCGCCACCGTTCAAGTCACACACGCATAGCCCGAACGGACGGGACACGGATGGTCCTTCCCGTCGGGGACGGTCCTCAGTCCTGCTCCCCCTCGTCCCGTCCGTCGTACGCCGCCAGGATCGCGTCGGCCGCCAGCGGTGCGGTGAGCTCGCCCTCGAGCACCCGCGCGCTGACCTCCTCGCGCACCCGGCGTACCTCCTCGGAGCGTCGCAGCCGCTGCTCGAGCTCGTCGCGCACGAGCGCCCAGGTGAAGTCGAGCTGCTGGTGGGCGCGCTTGCGCGCGAGGCCGTCATCTCCGAGGTGGTCGCGATGGGCGCCGACCCGGGCCCACACGGTGTCCACCTCATCGCCGGTCAGACCCGAGCAGGTGAGGACCGGCGGCACCCAGCCGTGCGCCTTGGCGCCACCATGGACCAGGCGGATCGCACCGGCGAGATCGCGCGCGGCGACCCGCGCCTCGGGCTCGCGGTCACCGTCGGCCTTGTTGACCGCGATGACGTCGGCGATCTCGAGGATGCCCTTCTTGATGCCCTGCAGGGAGTCACCGGTGCGGGCGAGGGTGAGGAACAGGAACGTGTCGACCATCCCGGCGACCGTCACCTCGGACTGGCCCACGCCGACCGTCTCGACGAGCACCACGTCGTAGCCCGCCGCCTCCAGCACCGTCATCGCCTGCGCGGTGGCGCGTGCCACGCCACCGAGGGTGCCGGCACTGGGCGACGGTCGGACGTACGCCGCGGGGTCGCTGCTGAGCCGCGCCATGCGGGTCTTGTCGCCCAGCACCGAGCCGCCGGTGCGCACGCTCGAGGGGTCGACGGCGAGCACGCCGACCCGGTGCCCCTCGCCGGTGAGGTAGGTGCCGAGGGACTCGATGAACGTCGACTTCCCGACGCCGGGTACGCCGGAGATGCCGACCCGCCACGCCGCCGGCCGCTCGGCGGCCACGCCGGTGAGCTCGGTCAGGAGGTCACGGGCGGCCTGCCGGTGCCGAGGGTGGCTGGACTCGACGAGCGTGATCGCCCGGGCGACCGCGGCGCGGTTGCCGTCGCGCACCCCCGCAGCGATCGCCCCGACGTCGACCGGACGCGCCATCCGACCTCGGCCTCCCTCAGCCGTGCAGCTGCGCGGAGAGCTTCTCGAGCAGCTCGAGTGCGGCCTCGGCGATCACCGTGCCGGGCAGGAAGACCGAGGTGGCTCCCATCTCCAGCAGCGCGGGGACGTCGTCGGGCGGGATGACGCCCCCGACCACGATCAGGATGTCCTCGCGGCCGAGGTCGGCCAGCGCGCGCTTCAGCTCCGGCACCAGCGTGAGGTGGCCGGCCGCGAGCGAGGAGACACCGACGACGTGCACGTCGTTGTCGACCGCCTGCTGCGCGACCTCCTCCGGGGTGCTGAACAGCGGACCCACGTCCACGTCGAAGCCGAGGTCGGCGTAGGCCGTGACCACGACCTTCTGGCCGCGGTCGTGCCCGTCCTGGCCCATCTTCGCGACGAGGATGCGCGGGCGGCGGCCCTCGTTCTCCTCGAACTCCGCGGTGGCAGCGATCGCGCGGTCCATCAGCTCGTTGCCGCCCGCCTCGGACTTGTACACCCCGCTGATCGTACGGATCGTCGCCTGGTGGCGGCCGTAGACCTTCTCCAGGGCGTCGGAGATCTCCCCGACCGTGGCCTTGGCCCGGGCCGCGTCGATCGCCAGCGCCAGCAGGTTGCCCTCGAGCCCCTGCCCGGCGCCGCGCTCAGCAGCGTTGGTCAGCGCCTCGAGGCTGCGCCGACAGGCGTCCTCGTCGCGCTCGGCGCGCAGCCGCTCAAGCTTGGCGATCTGCTGGGAGTAGACCGAGGCGTTGTCGACCTTGAGCACGTCGAGCGGGTCCTCGTCGGCCAGCCGGAACGTGTTGACACCGATCAGCTTCTGGGTGCCGGAGTCGAGACGTGCCTGCGTGCGTGCAGCCGCCTCCTCGATGCGCATCTTGGGGATGCCGGCCTCGATCGCCTTGGCCATGCCGCCGTACTGCTCGGCCTCCTGGATGTGACCCCAGGCGCGCTCGGCGAGGTCGTGGGTGAGCCGCTCCACGTAGTAGGAGCCCGCCCACGGGTCGATCGTCTGCGTCGTGCCGGACTCCTGCTGCAGCAGGAGCTGGGTGTTGCGGGCGATCCGTGCCGAGAAGTCGGTCGGCAGCGCGATCGCCTCGTCCAGGGCGTTGGTGTGCAGGCTCTGCGTGTGTCCCTGCGTCGCAGCCATCGCCTCGATGCAGGTGCGCGCGACGTTGTTGTAGACGTCCTGCGCGGTCAGCGACCAGCCGGAGGTCTGGCTGTGGGTGCGCAGCGACAGCGACTTGGGGTTCTTCGGGTCGAACTCGCGCACGAGCCGCGCCCAGAGGGCCCGGGCCGCGCGCATCTTGGCGACCTCCATGAAGAAGTTCATCCCGATCGCCCAGAAGAAGCTCAACCGCGGGGCGAACGCGTCGATATCGAGGCCCGCCTCGAGCCCGGCGCGGATGTACTCCACCCCGTCGGCCAGGGTGTAGGCCAGCTCCAGGTCGGCCGTCGCACCGGCCTCCTGGATGTGGTAGCCGGAGATCGAGATCGAGTTGAACCGCGGCATCCGCGCGCTCGTGAACGCGAAGATGTCGGAGATGATCCGCATCGACGGCAGCGGCGGGTAGATGTAGGTGTTGCGGACCATGAACTCCTTGAGGATGTCGTTCTGGATGGTCCCTGCGAGCTGCTCCGGCTTCACCCCCTGCTCCTCGGCCGCGACGATGTAGAGCGCGAGGACGGGCAGCACCGCGCCGTTCATCGTCATCGACACGCTCATCTCGTCGAGCGGAATGCCGTCGAAGAGGACGCGGGTGTCGTAGATCGAGTCGATGGCCACGCCAGCCATGCCGACGTCACCGCGCACCCGCGGGTGGTCGGAGTCGTAGCCACGGTGGGTCGCGAGGTCGAACGCGACGCTGAGGCCCTTCTGGCCGGCCGCGAGGTTGCGGCGGTAGAACGCGTTGGACTCCTCGGCGGTGGAGAAGCCGGCGTACTGACGGATCGTCCACGGCTGGGTGGTGTACATCGTCGGGTACGGCCCACGCAGGAACGGGCTCAGTCCGGGCAGCGTGTCGAGCGCGTCGAGCCCCGCGAGGTGCTCGGGCCCGTAGACGCCCAGGACGTCGATGCCCTCGGGGCTCGCCCACGCCTCACCGCCTTGCGGCGGCGGCGCGGCGGTGGACCCACCGTCCAACGGCAGACCTGCGAAGCTGCTGGGGATGCTCATGCCGACACCTCCCGGGTGCGGTTCAAGAAGGCGAGGGCATCGACGCCCATCGCGCAGGAATCGTCGACGTCCAGTTCGCCGGGCTTGCCGGCGAGGATCACGTGCTGGGCCCCGGCCTCTCGCAGGGCAGCGACCAGCTCGCGTCCCCATTCGGCGTACGCCGCGTCGCTGCCGGCCAGGCACACGACCGGGCGCCCGTCGTACGCCGCGAGCACGGCGTCGACGTCGGGTAGAGGACCGGGGTAGGTGACGGCGATGCCGCCGGCGGCGAAGAGGTTGCTCGCGAACGTGACCCGGGCGGTGTGGGCGGCGACGGTGCCCATCGAGGCGAGGAACACCGAGCCCCGCGGCTCGTCGCGCAGGGCCTCGAAGGCCGCGCCGTAGCGCCGCACCGGCGGCTGCAGCGGGTCGGACTCGCGCACGAGCCTGGTCTCGGCGGCGTCGGGGAACTCCGACAGACCGGTGATCGGGCGCTTGCGCTGCGCGACCTGCTGGTCGCGGCGGGCGACGACCTCGGCGACCCGGTCCCAGAAGGACGCGTCGGTCAGGGCCGCCACGACACCTCCACTCTCCTCGACCCGGCCGAGCTCCTCCCACCCGGCGACGGCGAGCTCGTCGGTGAGCCGCTCGACGGCGTACGCCCCGCCCGCGGGGTCGGTGACCTGCGCGACGCGGGACTCCTCGATCAGCAGGTGCGAGACGTTGCGCGCGATGCGGCGGCCGAAGCTCTCCGAACGGCCCAGCGGGCTGTCGAACGGCAGGACCGTGACCGCATCGGCTCCGCCGACGCCGGCCGCGAACGCCGCCACCGTCGTGCGCAGCATGTTGACGTAGGGGTCGTAGGCGCTGAGCATCGGCCGGCTCGTCACGGCGTGCTGGCGCTGGATGCGGTCGGACTCCGCCGCACCACTCAGCTCGAGCACCCGTGCCCATAGCCGGCGAGCGGCCCGCAGCTTGGCGATGGTGGGGAACTGCTCCCCCGTCGCGGCGAAGCGGAACTCGACGAGCGCTGCCGCCTGGGCGAGCTCGAGGCCGGCGTCGGTGAGCGCGCGGAGGTACGCCGCGCCCAGCGCGGTCGCGTAGCCGAGCTCCTGGACGTCGGAGGCGCCGCGGTCGTGCACCACCGTGGCGTCGACGACCACACCGAGGATGCCGTGGTCGGCTGCCAGTCGGGCCACCGCGGCGAGCTCCTCGCCGATCGCCGGGTCGCGCTCGGCCCGCAGGGCGGCACCGACCGGATCGGCGCCGAGGTTCGATCCCGGGTGGGGGTCGAGCCCGCGCTCGTCGGCGTACGCGAGGAAGGCCTGGGCGAGCGCGATGGCGTCCCCGCGGGACTCCAGCACGACGGGCGCAAGGTCCAGCAGTACGTCGGTGAGTGCGGTGGCCACCTCCGGGGCACCGCTGGCCCCGTCTGCCACCAGCCACAACGAGGTCGCGCCGCCCTCGAGCTCGGCGAGCGCGGCGTCGTGGGTGGCCTTCGGGTCGTCAAGGCCGACCTGGCTGCGGATGTCCCAGGCCCCGACGCGAGTCGGACGCCCAGCGGTGGTGCGGTTCTCGAGGTCGGCGGCGCGACCCAGCGGGGTGACCGCGATCCCGTCGAGGGTGCGGCGGGTCAGCTTGTCCCACACCGCGGCGTCGGGGTCATCGGCCCCGAGCCGTCCGCTCTTGCGCAGGACCTTGGCGGTCTCGGCCTCCCAGTCGGACAGCTCCCAGCTGTCACCGGCGTCGGCGAGCTCCAGCGTCCCTTGGCTCGGCTCGAGCTCGGTCGGCTCGTCGAGCCCACCCTCGACTGGACCTTCGTCGACTGGGCCTGCGTCTTGCGTGGTCATGCCTCGCACCCTAGAGAGGAAGTCCCCACCACCGGCAGGGGTGGTGCCGGCCGAGACGGTGTGGCATCGGTCACCGCCGGGTGTCGAGACCTTGCGTACCGGGCAAGTTAGGGTCGCCTCACGGGCGTATCTCACATGACCCCTGTCACTCTCAGGGTCCTCTCAGCGGTAGCGTGGCCTGCCGTGGCAACCCCGACCCTTGCAACGGGCATCCGGACGACGCGTTCGACGATCGCCCTGAAACTGATCATGGCCGTCAGCGGACTGCTCTTCATCGCGTTCGTCCTCGGTCACATGTACGGCAACCTGAAGGCGTTCGGCGGTGAGCTGGCGTTCAACGAGTACGCCCACCACCTGCGCGAGCTCGGCGAGCCGATGCTCCCGCACTCCGGCGCCCTGTGGATCATGCGCATCGGCCTCATCGTGGCGCTCGTCGCCCACGTGGTGGCCTCGGTGATCCTGGCGCGCCGCGCGGCCAAGGCCCGGACGTCGAAGTACGTCATGAAGAAGAACCGCGCCTCGTCGTTCTCCTCGCGCACCATGCGCTGGGGCGGCGCGACGCTGCTGGTGTTCCTCATCTGGCACCTGCTGAACTTCACCGTCGGCAAGGTCAACCCCCAGGGCGGTGAGACCAACAACCCCTACACCCTGATGGTCGACACGTTCGACCTGTGGTGGATGACCCTGATCTACCTGATCGCGATGGTGGCCCTCGGACTGCACCTGCACCACGGCACCTGGAGCGCGATGCAGACCCTCGGCTTCACCAACACCGCTGCCTCGCGCCTGCGGGCGAAGGCGGCCGGCTGGGTCGTGGCGGTCGTCATCGCCGGCGGCTTCTCGCTGGTCCCCCTGGCCGTCCTGCTCGGCATCATCGAGAAGTAAGGAGCTCTTCATGGCTGGTACGACTCTCCACGACGGGCTCACCCCCCTCAACGGGCCTTCCGAGCAGACCTCGGACGACGCCCGCGGCTACTACACCCACGGCGAGAAGATCGTCGACCCGGTGGCCCCGACCGGTCCGATCAAGGACCGCTGGACCACGCGCAGGTTCGAGAACCGCCTCGTCAACCCGGCGAACCGTCGCAAGCTCGACGTCATCATCGTCGGCACCGGACTGGCGGGCGGCGCAGCCGCTGCCACGCTCGGCGAGGCCGGCTACAACGTGAAGTCCTTCTGCTACCAGGACTCCCCGCGGCGGGCGCACTCGATCGCGGCACAGGGCGGCATCAACGCGGCGAAGAACTACAAGGAGGACGGCGACTCCACCTTCCGGCTGTTCTACGACACCGTGAAGGGCGGCGACTACCGCAGCCGCGAGTCCAACGTCTACCGCCTGGCCGAGGTCAGCGCCAACATCATCGACCAGTGCGTCGCCCAGGGCGTGCCGTTCGCCCGGGACTACGGCGGCCTCCTGGACAACCGGTCCTTCGGTGGCGTGCAGGTCTCCCGGACGTTCTACGCCCGCGGCCAGACCGGCCAGCAGCTGCTGCTCGGTGCCTACCAGGCGATGGAGCGGCAGGTCGGTGCCGGCACGGTGAAGCAGTACACCCGCCACGAGATGCTCGAGCTGATCGTCGTGGACGGCAAGGCCCGCGGCATCATCGCCCGCGACCTCGTCACCGGCGAGATCGAGACCCACCTCGCCGACGCGGTCGTCCTCGCCTCCGGTGGCTACGGCAACGTCTTCTTCCTGTCGACCAACGCCATGGGCTCCAACGTCACCGCGACGTGGCGCGCCCACCGCAAGGGCGCCTACATGGCGAACCCCTGCTACACGCAGATCCACCCGACCTGCATCCCGGTCTCCGGCGACCACCAGTCGAAGCTGACCTTGATGAGCGAGTCGCTGCGCAACGACGGTCGCATCTGGGTGCCGAAGAACGCCGAGGACTGCGACAAGGACCCGCGCGACATCCCCGAGGAGGACCGCGACTACTACCTGGAGCGGATCTACCCCTCCTTCGGCAACCTGGTCCCCCGCGACATCGCCTCCCGCCAGGCCAAGAACATGTGCGACGAGGGTCGCGGTGTCGGCCCCGCGGTCAAGGAGATCGGCGCGGACGGCCAGGAGCGGATGGTGCGTCGCGGCGTCTACCTCGACTTCACCGACGCCATCGCCCGACTCGGCGAGGACGCCGTCCGGGAGAAGTACGACAATTTGTTCGACATGTACGAGCGGATCACCGGCGAGAACCCCTACCAGGTGCCGATGCGGATCTACCCCGCCGTGCACTACGTCATGGGTGGGTTGTGGGTGGACTACCACCTGCAGTCCAACATCCCGGGCCTGTTCGTGACCGGCGAGGCGAACTTCTCCGACCACGGCGCCAACCGGCTCGGCGCCTCGGCGCTCATGCAGGGTCTCGCCGACGGCTACTTCGTCCTGCCCAACACCATCCGCGAGTTCCTCGCCGACGGTCCGTTCGAGAAGATCGACGAGAGCCACCCGGCGGTCGTCGAGGCGCGCACCAGCGTCGAGGAGCGGATCAACACGTTCATGTCGATCAACGGCACCCGCACGCCCGACAGCTTCCACAAGGAGCTCGGCGCGATCATGTGGGAGTACTGCGGCATGGAGCGCAGCGAGGCCGGCCTGCGTAAGGCGATCGACCTCATCCGTGAGCTCAAGGCGGAGTTCTGGAGCAACCTCAAGGTGCTGGGCACCCCCGACAGCCTCAACCAGTCGTTGGAGAAGGCCGGCCGGGTCGCCGACTTCATCGAGCTCGGCGAGCTCATGTGCATCGACGCCCTCAACCGCCGCGAGTCCTGTGGTGGGCACTTCCGCGCGGAGTCGCAGACGGAGGACGGCGAGGCGCTGCGCCACGACGAGGAGTTCGCCTACGTGGCGGCCTGGGAGTGGGGCGGTGACGACGGCCAGCCCGTCCTGCACAAGGAAGACCTGATCTACACGGCTATCGAGATGAAGCAGCGGAGCTACAAGTGAGCATGAACCTGACACTGAAGATCTGGCGGCAGGCGAATGCCGCCGCCGAGGGTGCGATGCACACCTACCAGCTCAGCGGCATCTCGCCGGACATGAGCTTCTTGGAGATGCTCGACATCCTCAACGAGGACCTCGCCGAGAAGGGCGAGGAGCCGGTGGCGTTCGACCACGACTGCCGCGAGGGCATCTGCGGCACGTGCTCGCTGATGATCAACGGCGACGCCCACGGCCCGGAGGTCACCACGACCTGCCAGCTGCACATGCGGTCCTTCAAGGACGGCGACACGATCACGATCGAGCCCTGGCGCGCCGACTCGTTCCCGGTCGTCAAGGACCTCTGCGTCGACCGGGGCGCGCTCGACCGGATGATCCAGGCCGGCGGCTTCGTCTCTGCCAACACCGGTTCGGCGCCCGAGGCCAACTCCGTGCCGGCCCCGCGGGACAAGGCCATGCGCGCCTTCAACGTGGCGACCTGCATCGGGTGCGGTGCGTGCGTCGCGGCCTGCCCCAACGGTTCCGCGTCGCTGTTCCTGGGCGCGAAGATCACCCACCTCGGCGAGCTCCCCCAGGGCCAGCCGGAGCGCCACACCCGCGTGGCGAGCATGGTCTCCCAGCACGACCACGAGGGCTTCGGCGGGTGCACCAACATCGGTGAGTGCACCGCGGCGTGCCCGAAGGAGATCCCGCTCGACGTGATCAGCCAGCTCAACAAGGACCTGCGTCAGGCCATGCGCGAGGGGCACTGACCTCCCCGCTTCCCCGCCCTCCCTTGGCAGTCCGCCCAACGCCCCGGTCCTCAACCGGGGCGTTGGGCTTTTGTGCGTAGGCTGCGAACGATCAGCACGCCTCACTCTCGGGGGTACTCGCCATGCGCAGCTGGAACCGTCCCGCCGTCCTCGTGGCCGCCGCCGCCCTCACCGTCTCGGGCCTCACAGCCGGCACAGCGACCGGCTCCGACGCCGACGTCCCGGCCGGCGACCAGGCTCCTGCGCCCGCCGCCCACTCCGCCCCCTCCGCCCCCGGAGCCGGTTTCGGTCTCGCGGCGAACGGGCGCTCCGCCCAGGCAATCAACACCAAGAGCAAGGCCGCCGTACGCCGTGCGTACCGGCAGCGCTACGCACCGACGATGGAGGTCCCGACCGGGTGGACCGGGTCCTACGCCGGCTGCAAGGCGGGCAACGTGACCAAGCGGTCGCGGGCAGCGACGCGCCAGGCGATCAACCTGGTGCGCGCGATGGCCGGACTCGACCCCGTCGGGTTCCGGCAGAACCTCAACGTCCAGTCCCAGCGCGCGGCCCTGATGATGGGCGCCAACCAGAGCCTGTCGCACTATCCGCCGCGGTCCTGGAAGTGCTGGTCCAAGGCCGGCGCCCAGGCGGCGCAGACCGGCAACCTGGCCCTGCGGTGGCCCGAGCTGCGGTCGGGCCGCGTCGTGGAGCAGTACGTCGACGACGAGGGCAGCAACAACCGCGCCGTCGGCCACCGCCGCTGGATCCTCAACCCGGCCACCCGCTGGATGGGCACCGGCAGCACCGACATCGCCAACGCGATGGTGGTCGTGACACCCCCGGCAGCCGGACGCGCGACCCCGCGGTGGATCCCCTGGCCGACCGCCGGCTGGTTCCCCAACCAGATGGAGCCCAAGGGTCGGTGGTCGTTCAGCTCCAGCGACCCGCGCCACGACTTCTCGCACGCCTTGGTCGCCGTCCGCGTGGTGAACGGCCGCAAGCTCAAGGTCACGCGTCATCGTCCCGAGGTCGGAGCCGGTCCCAACACCCTCGTCTGGCAGGTCAAGCCGCGCGCCTCGCGTGCGCACCGCGTGACGATCACCGGCATCCGCGACGCCAGCACGGGCAAGCGGTTCAAGCGGTCCTACGTCGTGCGGCTCTTCAACGCCCGCTGAGGTCGAAGCGGGCGGTCGGCTCCCAGCCGACGGCGTCGCTGTGGTGGTAGAGCCAGAAGTGGTCGCACTCGAAGGCACACTCGAAGTCGGCCTGCTCGGTGAATGCGCGGTCCAGCGCGGCGTCACCGAGGTCGTGCGCGATCGTGACGTGAGGGTGGTAGGGGAAGGCCAGCTCCACGGCGAGTGGGCCACGCCGCAGTCCCGCGGCCAGCCGCTCGCATCCGGAGATCCCCTCGGCGAGCGCGATGAACACCACCGGAGAGGTCGGGCGGAACGTCCCCGTCCCCCGCAGGTGGATCCGGAAGGGGCCGTGCTCGGCGGCTGTGCGCGCGAGCTGCTCGTGCACCGCGGGCAGCTCGGTGGCAGAGACCTCCAGCGGCGGCACGAGCGTGATGTGGGTCGGGATCAGTCGCGCCGTGGCATCGCCGAGGTCCTCGCGATACGCCTGCAGCTGCTGCGCCCACGGCGGGGGCACGGCGATGGAGACTCCGATGGTCGGCACGACAGGTCCTACCCGGCGTCCCGGCCCAGGAAGCCGATCCGGTCGTAGACCTGCTCCATGGTCCGTGCGGCGACCGCACCGGCCCGCTCCGCGCCGTCGCTGAGCACCCGTTGCAGCTCGGCCCGGTCGTCGAGCAGCTGCCTGGTGCGCGTGCGGAACGGCGTCACGAAGTCGACGACCACCTCGGCGAGGTCGCCCTTGAGGTCGCCGTACCCGCGTCCGGCGTACGCCTGCTCGAGCTCGGCGATCGGGCGGCCGGTGAGGGCGTTGTAGATGGTCAGCAGGTTGGAGACGCCGGGCTTGGCCTCGACGTCGAACCGGACCTCGGCCTCGGAGTCCGTGACCGCCGAGCGGATCTTCTTCGCCGACACCTTCGGGTCGTCGAGCAGCTCGATGATGCCGGCGGGAGAGGGCGCCGACTTCGACATCTTCGCGGTCGGGTTCTGCAGGTCGAAGATCTTCGCCGTCTCCTTGAGGATGTGCGGCTCGGGCAGCTTGAACGTCTTCTTGTAGCGCGAGTTGAAGCGCTGGGCGAGGTCGCGGGTCAGCTCGAGGTGCTGGCGTTGGTCCTCGCCGACCGGGACGTAGGCGGGGCGGTAGAGCAGGATGTCGGCGGCCTGCAGGATCGGGTAGGTGAAGAGACCGACGCTGGCGGCTCCCTCCCCCTCCTTGGCGGACTTGTCCTTGAACTGCGTCATGCGACGGGCCTCGCCGAAGGCGGTGAGGCAGTTGAGGACCCACGCCAGCTGGGCGTGCGCGGGGACCTGCGACTGCACGAAGATCGCCGAGCGTGCCGGGTCGATGCCCATGGCGATCAGCTGAGCGGCGGAGAGCAGGGTGCGCTCGCGCAGCACCTTGGGGTCCTGCGCCACCGTGATCGCGTGCATGTCGGCGATCATGTAGAACGCGTCGTGCCCGTCCTGCAGGTCGACCCACTGCCGCAGCGCCCCGAGGTAGTTGCCGAAGTGGAACGAGTCGGCGGTCGGCTGGATCCCGGAGAGGATCCGCGGGACGGCGGGCGCGGGGGTGGACGCGGACATGCGGGCCATTGTCCCCCACTCACGAGGCGGGGGAGGCCTCCGGGTCCGGCTGCGGGTTGGCGTGCGGGTCGGCGTGCGAGTCGGCACTGCGCGTCACCCGCACCCGGGTCAGCCGCCGGCCCTCCATCCCGAGCACGGTGATGCGGTGCTCGGCGTGCTCGACCTCGTCGCCTTCGCGGAGCACGCGGCCCAGTCGGTGCATGAGGAAGCCGGCGACCGTCTCGTAGGGGCCGTCGGGCAGCTCGACACCGGTCTCGTCCTCGAAGTCGTCGAGGTTGAGCAAGCCGTCGACCTCGACGGTCTCTCCGCGCCGTGTGGTCTCGGGCTCGACGACGTCGTACTCGTCGCGGATGTCGCCGATGAGCTCCTCGAAGAGGTCCTCCATCGTGATGATGCCGGCGGTGCCGCCGTACTCGTCGGCCACGATCGCCAGGTGCTGGCCCTCACGGCGCATGTCGCTGAGCGCAGAGAGGATCGGGCGCGTCCATGGCAGGGTCAGGGTCGGGCGGGCGAGCTCCCCGCAGCGCACGGACCGGTTGACCAGCTCCGGGTTGAGCAGGTCGCGCACGTGGACGAACCCGATCACGTCGTCGGAGGTCTGCCCGATCACCGGGTAGCGCGAGTGCGGTTTGGCGAGCGCGTCCTTGGCTGCGCGGTGGACGGGGGTGCTGGCCTCGAGGAAGTCGACCTCGGTGCGCGGGATCATCACCTCGCGCAGCTGGCGGTCGCCCGCCTCGAAGACGTCCTCGACGATCTGGCGCTCCTCGTCTCCGAGCGTCTGGTGTCCGTGGACGAGCTCGCGCAGCTCCTCCTCCGACATCTCCTCCTTCTGCGCCTTCGGATCGCCGCCGAGCAGCCGGACGAGGGCGTTGGTGGAGACCGACAACAGCCAGATTACCGGTCGCGCAAGGCGCGAGATCCGGTCGATGAGCGGGCCCAGCGCGAGCGAGAACACCTCGGCCCGCTGCAGCGCGAGCCGCTTCGGGGTCAGCTCGCCGAGCACGAGGGAGAGGTAGGAGATGAACACGGTGACGAGCATCAGCGCGAGCGGGTCGACGACGCCGGCCGGGACGTTGAGGCGGCCCAGGGCCGGGGCGAGGTCCGCCGCGAGCGTCGCGCCGCCGAAGGCCGCCGAGAGGAAGCCCATCAGCGTGACGCCGATCTGCACCCCGGAGAGGAACCGGTTCGGGTCCGCGTTGAGCTCGGCCACGATCTGCCCGCGGCGGCCGCGGTCGGCCAATGCCTTCGCCTGGGAGTCGCGCAACGAGACCAGCGCGATCTCGGCCGCCGCGAAGACGCCGCCGACCAGGACGAACAACAGCACCAGGGCGATGTTGGCGAGGGTGTCGTTCACGCGCGGTCCGTCCGAGCGGGGTCAGCGGGCATGCGCCTCAGCATAGGTGCCCGCTGCAGCGCCAGCCCCGCGAGGAAGATGACCAGTCCCCCGGCGGCGAGCCCGGCGCCGACCACGCTGGGCACGCGGTAGCCGTAGCCGGCCGCGATCACCACCGAGCCCAGCCAGGCACCCAGCCCGTTGGCGACGTTGAGCGCGGAGTGGTTGAGCGCCGCACCGAGCATCTCCGCGTCCCCGGCGACGTGCATGAGGCGCAGCTGCAGGTTGACCGCGAGCACCGAGCCGAGCATTCCGACGACGAGCATCAGCACGAGCGTTGCCGGCGCGCTGCCAGCACCGAGCGCGACGAGCAGCAGCGTCACCACCGACACGGCGAAGCCGCCCACGACCGACCGCTCGACATCCCAGTCCGCGAGCCGTCCGGCCAGCCAGGTGCCGAGCACCGACCCGATGCCGAACGCGAGGAGGAACCACGGCACCGTCCCCGCTCCCAGACCGGTCTCCTGGCGCACGAGCGGGGCGACGTAGCTGTACATCGCGAACACCCCGCCGAACCCGACCATGCCGGTCAGGACCGCGACGAGGACCTGGGGCCGGCGCAGGGCGGCGAGCTCACGGCGTACGGTCGCGTGCGGGTCACCCGGGCGGGCCGGGACGGCACGCAGCATCACCGCGGTCACGGCGGCGATGCCGACGACCAGCCAGTACGCCGAGCGCCAGCCGAGGCTCTGGCCCAGCCAGGTGCTGGCCGGGACACCGGCGACGGTCGCCACCGAGAGCCCGAGCATCACCCGGCTGACGGCGCGCCCGCGTTGTCCGGGAGGGACCAGCGAGGCGGCGATGAGCGAGGCGACGCCGAAGTACGCACCGTGCGGGAGGCCGGCGACGAAGCGCGCGAGCAGCATCGTGGTGTAGTCGTTCGCCAGGGCGGTGAGCGCGTTGCCGAGCCCCAACGCCACGATCAGCGCGATGACGAGACCGCGCCGCGGCAGGCGCGCTGCGAGGGAGACGATCACCGGGGCGCCGACGACCACGCCCGCGGCGTACGCGCTGATGACGTGCCCGGTGGTCGGGATGTCCTCACCGATCCCGGCCGCGACCTCCGGGAGCAGCCCCATCGTGACGAACTCAGTCGTCCCGATGGCGAACCCGCCCATCGCAAGGGCGAAGATCGCAAGTGCCGCCCGCCCCGAGGGGACGGACGGCACCTGCGATGGTTGCGCGTTCAGCTGCTCAGAACGACGCGAGCGCGTCGTTGAGCGTCTTCGACGGACGCATGACGGCGTCGGCCTTGGCCGGGTCGGGGCGGAAGTAGCCCCCGATGTCGGCCGGCGAGCCCTGCACCGCGAGCAGCTCGTCGACGATCGTCTGCTCCTGCTCGGCCAGCTTCTCGGCAAGCGGGCCGAAGGCCGCGGCCAGCTCCGCGTCGTCGGTCTGAGTGCTGAGCTCCTGGGCCCAGTAGAGCGCGAGGTAGAAGTGCGAGCCGCGGTTGTCGATGCCGCCGATGCGACGGGTGGGCGACTTGTCCTCGTTGAGGAACGTGCCGGTCGCCCGGTCGAGCGTGTCGGCGAGCACCTGCGCACGGGCGTTGCCGCGGGTGGTGGCGAGGTGCTCGAAGCTCGCGGCGAGGGCGAAGAACTCACCCAGGCTGTCCCAGCGCAGGTAGTTCTCCTTCACCAGCTGCTGGACGTGCTTCGGGGCCGACCCACCGGCGCCGGTCTCGAAGAGACCACCACCGTTCATCAGCGGCACGACCGACAGCATCTTCGCGCTGGTGCCGAGCTCGAGGATCGGGAACAGGTCGGTGTTGTAGTCGCGCAGCACGTTGCCGGTCACCGAGATGGTGTCCTCCCCGCGACGGATCCGCTCGAGGGAGTACGCCGTCGCCTCGGCCGGCGCCATGATCTCGATGGTGAGGCCGTCGGTGTCGTGATCGGCGAGGTAGGTCTTGACCTTCGCGATCAGGTTGGCGTCGTGGGCGCGGGTCTCGTCGAGCCAGAAGACCGCCGGCGCGCCGGTGGCCCGGGCGCGGGTGACCGCGAGCTTGACCCAGTCGCGGATCGGCTCGTCCTTGGTCTGGCACGCCCGCCAGATGTCGCCGGGCTGGACCTCGTGCTCCATGAGGACGTTGCCTGCGGAGTCGACGACCCGGACGGTGCCGGCGGCCGGGACCTCGAAGGTCTTGTCGTGGGAGCCGTACTCCTCGGCGGCCTTCGCCATCAGCCCGACGTTGGGCACCGAGCCCATCGTGGCGGGGTCGAAGGCGCCGTTGGCGCGGCAGTCGTCGATGACGGTCTGGTAGACGCCGGCGTAGGAGGAGTCGGGGATGACCGCGAGGGTGTCGTCCTCCTCGCCGTCGGGGCCCCACATGTGGCCCGAGGTGCGGATCATCGCCGGCATCGAGGCGTCGATGATCACGTCGGAGGGGACGTGCAGGTTGGTGATCCCCTTGTCGGAGTCGACCATGGCCATCCGCGGACCCTCGGCCAGACCCTGCTCCACCGCGGCCTTGATGGCGTCGCCGTCGGGCAGGTCCGCCACCGCGCTGAGCAGGCCGCCGAGGCCGTCGTTCGGGCTGATGCCGGCGGCGGCGAGCTGCTCGCCGTACTGCTCGAACAGCGTCGGGAAGAACGCCTGCACCGCGTGACCGAAGATGATCGGGTCCGAGACCTTCATCATCGTCGCCTTGAGGTGCACGGAGAAGAGCACGTCGTCGGCCTTGGCGCGCGCGATCTGCTCCGTGAGGAACCGCCGCAGGGCGGCGACGTCCATGTAGGTGCCGTCGACGACCTCGCCGGCCAGCACCTTGACGTCGTCCTTGAGCACGGTCGTCGCACCGTCGGCGGCGACGTGCTCGATGCGCAGGGTGTCGTCGGACTCCACGACGACCGACAGCTCGTTGGACCGGAAGTCGTGCTCACCCATCGTGGCGACGTTGGTCTTCGACTCCGGCGTCCACGCACCCATGCGGTGCGGGTGCGCCTTGGCGTAGTTCTTCACCGACGCCGGCGCGCGGCGGTCGGAGTTGCCCTCGCGCAGGACGGGGTTGACCGCAGAGCCCTTGACCCGGTCGTACTTGGCGCGGACCTCGCGCTCCTCGTCGGTCTGGGGGTTCTCCGGGTAGGCCGGAAGGTCGTAGCCCTGCTCCTGCAGCTCCTTGATCGCGGCCTTCAGCTGCGGCACGGAAGCGGAGATGTTGGGCAGCTTGATGATGTTGGCCTCGGGCTTCGTGGCCAGCTCGCCGAGCTCGGCGAGGTGGTCGTCGATCCGCTGCTCGGCGCTCAGCCGCTCCGGGAACTGCGCGATGATCCGGCCCGCCAAGGAGATGTCACGGGTCTCGACCTGGACACCCGCCTTCGCGGCGTAGGCCGAGATGATCGGCAGGAACGAGTACGTCGCCAGCAGGGGCGCCTCGTCGGTGTGGGTGTAGATGATCGTCTCGTCGCTCACCGAAGCTCCGTTCCTCGAAAGTTTCTTGACGTCAAGATATCTCACGAACCGCTTGATGCGAGTGCTGGGCGTCGAGGCCGTCGGGCACCGCGGTCCACGACCTGGCGAGATCCCCTGTCCGGAGATTACCTCCGGTCGCAGAAGGCTCTTCGGGGCGCGATAACGTCGGAGCCACCGCACCGCCCGACCGCACACCCCAGGAGTCGTCGTGAGCACCACCCCCGTCAAGGTCGCCGTCACCGGCGCCGCCGGCCAGATCGGCTACAGCCTGCTCTTCCGCATCGCCAACGGCGACCTGCTCGGACCCGACGTGCCCGTGCAGCTGCAGCTGCTGGAGATCACCCCCGCCCTCAAGGCACTCGAGGGCGTCGTCATGGAGCTCGACGACTGCGCCTTCCCCACCCTGGCCGGCGTCGAGATCGGTGACGACCCGACCAAGATCTTCGACGGCGCCAACCTCGCCCTCCTGGTCGGCGCGCGCCCGCGCGGTCCGGGCATGGAGCGTGGCGACCTGCTCGAGGCCAACGGCGCGATCTTCACGGCCCAGGGCAAGGCGCTCAACGAGGTCGCAGCCGACGACGTCCGGATCGGCGTCACCGGCAACCCGGCCAACACCAACGCCCTCATCGCGATGCACAACGCGCCCGACATCCCGCAGTCGCGGTTCTCGGCGCTCACGCGTCTCGACCACAACCGCGCCATCTCGCAGCTGGCGGCGAAGACCGGCGCGACGGTGCGCGAGATCAAGAAGATGACGATCTGGGGCAACCACTCCGCGACCCAGTACCCCGACCTGTTCCACGCCGAGGTCGGCGGCAAGAACGCCGCCGAGCTGGTCAACGACCAGGCGTGGCTGGAGAACGACTTCATCCCCACCGTCGCCAAGCGCGGCGCCGCGATCATCGACGCGCGCGGCTCGTCGTCGGCCGCCTCCGCGGCCTCGGCCACCATCGACGCCGCGCGCGACTGGCTCAAGGGCACCCCCGAGGGTGACTGGGTGTCGATGGCGGTCGTCTCCGACGGCTCCTACGACATCCCCGAGGGCCTCATCTACTCCTACCCCGTCACCACCTCCGGCGGTGACTGGGAGATCGTCCAGGGCCTGGAGATCGACGACTTCAGCCGCGCGAAGATGGACGCGACCGCGGCCGAGCTCGTCGAGGAGCGCGACGCGGTCAAGGGGCTCGGCCTCATCTGAGACCACGCTGACGCAGCACCCGCCGATCCCCGGCCGGATCCCTCAGATCTGGTCGGGGATCGTTGCTGCCAGGACGATCATCGCGACGCCGGAGGCCAGCGGGACCACGACGTCGAACCAGCGGTGCCGGCGTACCCGCAGCATCCCCGCGGCGTGGTCGTTGAGCACGAGCCGCCCGCCGGCGGCCACCACGAGCGTGGCACCGATGCACGACACCCCGGACCGCCAGGATCCCACCGCGACCAGGGCGATCCCCACCGCCACCGCGCCCAGCAGGCACAGGTAGATCACTCCCCCGATCGTCTGGGGGTGCCGCGACTCCGGAGCCGGCGCCGGGCTGCCGGCCGGGGGGACGATCACGCCAGGCCGGCTGCCCGCTCGGCGGCGAGGACGACGTTGGCCAACAGCATCGCCCGCGTCATCGGGCCCACCCCTCCGGGGTTGGGCGAGATCCAGCCCGCCACCTCATGGGCGTCGGGGGCGACGTCGCCGGCCAGCTTGCCGTCGACGCGGGAGACGCCGACGTCGAGCACGGCCGCTCCCGGCTTGAGCATGGCGCCGGTGATGATGCCGGGAACGCCGGCGGCCGCGACGACGATGTCGGCCTGGGCGACGTGGGAGGCGAGGTCACGCGTGCCGGTGTGGCACAAGGTGACGGTCGCGTTCTCCGAGCGCCGCGTGAGCAGCAGCCCGAGCGGACGGCCGACGGTCACGCCGCGCCCGACGACGCACACGTGGGCACCGGCGATCGCGACCTCGTGGCGACGCAGCAGCTCGACGATGCCGGCCGGGGTGCACGGCAGCGGCGCCTCCTTGCCGAGCACCAGCCAGCCGAGGTTGGTCGGGTGCAGGCCGTCGGCGTCCTTCAGCGGGTCGATCTGGCCCAGGATCGCGTTCTCGTCCATGTGCTTGGGCAGGGGCAGCTGCACGATGTAGCCGGTGCACGCCGGGTCGGCGTTCAGCGCCGCGACGGCGTCCTCGACCTCGGACTGCGGGACGTCACCGGGCAGGTCCACCCGGATGGACTCGATCCCGACCTCGGCGCAGTCCTTGTGCTTGCCCCCGACGTACCACCGGCTGCCGGGGTCGTCACCGACGAGCACCGTGCCGAGACCGGGGACGACCCCGGCCTCGCGCAGGCGCGCGATGCGGCCCTTGAGCTCGTCCTTGATCGCTGCTGCGGTCGCCGTGCCGTCGAGGATCTGCGCTGTCACGCGGCTGAGTCTAGGGCGTCAGCTCACGGTGCCCGGTCGAGGATCGGCAGCGACAGGAACGATGGCGTCACCGCGTTGGTCTGCACCCGGTAGATCCCACCGAGCAGCTGCAGGGCCTTCGCCACCGGAGGCAGCAGGTGGGGGGTGTCGCCGGTCTGCAGGACCAGCCGGAGCCGGTGGCCCTTCTTGAGGGTGGAGTACGCCGGGCGCAGCTCGATGTCGTGGGTGACGACCTTGCCGCGGGGCACCGGGGTCTCGGCCGCCCGGGTGTGCGGGTGGAACGGCAGCTGGTAGCTCCCGTTGGCGCCGCGCCAGCTCTTCTTCGGGGCGATCTTGCGGGCCGAGCCGAGTAGCGACCCGGCGGTGATGTCGGTGATGCTGCCGTCGGGCGCGACGTCCTGCAGCGTGGCGACGACCATCGTCTCCGCCTGCGTCGACGTCATCTGCAGCCGCAGGCCGACCGGTCCGGCGAGGGTCAGCGGCTCCTCCATCGGCGCGGTCTCGAAGGCTGCGTCACCAGGCTGGGGCTGGGCGAGGGCAGGGAACTTCTTGCACTGGTCGTAGATGTCGCGCAGCGCACCGGCGCCCCACTGGGCGATCGAGCGCTGGCACGACACCGTCAAGCCCTTCCAGACCAGGGTCGAGGCACCCTTCTGCGCCTTCGGTGCCGGCTCGGCGAGGCCGCCACCGGGCTGCAGGTGGAAGGCGGTCGGGGTGGCGCGCCGGTCGGGGTAGCCGGCCAGGCCGTACACCGGACCGGTCGTGTCGTGGATGTGCAGCGGGGTCTTGGTCGCGAGGATGCCGGTCTTCTTGTTCTTCAGCCAGCGGTCGAACCATGCGAGCTGCACGCGCGGCATGTCGAAGCCGCCGCCGGTGTTGCCGTGGTCCCACGGTCCGGTGCGCAGCTGGTAGCGCGGCGTCGGCTTCTGGTTCGGACGCATGGGACGCCACACGGAGCGACCACGGAAGGCGTTCTGCAGTCCGCTGTAGAGCAGCGGTTGGCCGCGCTGGAAGACGTCGTACTGGCCGCCGACGAAATACGCCGGGATCCGGTTCTTCACGATCTTGCGCAGCACCCGCTGCGGAGCCCGCTTGCGCCAGTAGGGGCCGTCGTACGCACGGCCGGTGTGGAGCAGGGCGTGGACCCCCACGGTCGCCTCGAACGGGATCGTGGCCAGCGCGTGCTCGAGGACCAGGCGCAGGGTGTGCAACGGGTCGACCGGGCCGCGCTCGACCAGGGGCGAGAGGGTGCGGACGCCGGCGTAGATCGCGAGCAGGCCGACGCTGGACTCGAGGTTGACCAGGCCGCCGGAGACGAACAGGTCGCGGTAGGGGTCGACCGAGGTGACGATCGGGAAGATCGCCTTCAGCGGGGAGTTCGGGCCGACCTCGGCGGCGGTGAACATCTGGTCGATGCCGAGGTAGGACCCGCCGAGCAGGCCGACCTTGCCGTTGGCCTTGGGCAGCGACGCCGCCCAGTGGACGAGCTCGACGCCGTCCTTGGCCTCGGTCTCGCCGAACAGCATCGACTGACCCTCCGAGCCGCCGGTGCCGGCCACGTCGACGACCACGCCGAGGTAGCCCCGGTTGATCAGGTGCGTGCCGACGACGCCCACGCCGTCGAGGGTCTTGCCGTAGGGCGTCTGGACGAGGATCACCGGGAACTTGCCGGGCGCCGGGTCCTGCGTGCCCTTCACGGTCGGGGTGTAGACCGTGGCGCGCAGCACGCGACCGTCGCGCATCTTCACGGGGATGTCGGACTTCGCGACGTGGTCGTAGAGCTCCGGGCCCGGGTCGTAGGTCGAGGTCTGCGGCGCCCCGGCGGGCGTGAGCGGATCGGCTGCGGCCGCGGCACTCAGCAGGGTCGGCAGGGCGCCGACGGCGAGCAGCGTACTGAGCAGGACGATGAGCAGGCGCCGCACGGGACCTCCCGATAGAGTCCGGAACTGATACGAATGTATGAAACAACTACCGGAGGCGGCATTGGTTACGCGGGCGCAGCTGACCCAGGAGCGCAGCCGGGTCCGGCGCGAGCAGCTGCTGGACGCCTGCCTCGCGCTCTTCGCCGAGGGTGGGGCGCGCGCCGTCACGCACCGGGCGGTCGCCGCCCGGGCCGGGCTCCCGCCCGCGACGACCGTCTACTACTTCGCCACCATCGACGACCTGCTGCGCGAGGCGCTGCGCCGGCACGTGCAGCAGTGGATCGCGACGATGGAGGAGCTGGCCGGGCTCGAGCTCGTCGACCTGCGCCGGCTCGTCGCCGATGCCGACCACGCCACCGGACTGGTGAGCGCGGTCTTCGCGCTGCGCGACGTCGCCACCGCCGGCACCGAGCTGGCGATCTATCTCGGCGCCGCGCGCGACCCGGCCCTGCGTGCGGACGCCGCGGACGCCTTGGGCCGCGCCGAGGGACTCGTGGCCCGGCTCCTCACCGCGCTCGGCGTACCGGATGCCCCGGAGGTCGCTGCCGGTGCCGTCGCCCTCATCCTCGGCTCCGCCGTACGCCGCCAGGCCGCCGTCCATCCCGAGCCCGACGAGGCCCGGCTCCTCGCCCACTCCCTGCGCCGGCTGCTCTCAGCGTCCCTGGACGGGGGCGCAGTTTCACCGCCCGACTAACGACACGCCCGCTCGTCGAACGTTTCTCCCGCCCCTGGCACCCGGTTTCGTTCGCGCGGTGGTGCAGCTGAGTCTGGTGGTACGTCGAGGGGCGGGATCGCCGCGGTGGTCGCCCGCACGCCTCGCAGGCACCACCAGCACCACTTGTCGACCGAAACCGGGCGTTGCAGGCGTCAGTTTCGTTCGGCAAGCGGGCGTGTCGTGGCACGGGCGGTGAAACTGCCCCCGCACTCCGCCTCAGTGGAAGAAGTGCCGGGCACCGGTGAGGTACATCGTGATGCCGGCGGCGTCGCAGGCGGCGATGACCTCGGCGTCGCGCACCGAGCCGCCGGGCTGGACGATGGCGGAGATGCCGGCGTCGATGAGGATCTGCGGGCCGTCGGGGAACGGGAAGAACGCATCCGAGGCCGCGACCGATCCCGGCGCGCGGTCGCCGGCGCGGGAGACGGCGAGCTTGCAGGAGTCGACCCGGTTGACCTGGCCCATGCCGACGCCGACGGAGGCGCCGTCACGCGCGAGCAGGATCGCGTTGGACTTCACCGCGCGGCAGGCGCGCCAGGCGAAGGCGAGGTCGGCGAGCTGCTCGGGAGTGGCCGCGGCGCCGGTGACGAGCTGCCAGGTGCTGGGGTCGTCGCCGCCGGGGCCGTCGCCCTCGACCGCGGCGTCGATTGCGTCGCGGACCTGCACCAGCAGGCCGCCGGAGATCTCCCGGGCCTCTGCACCGCCGCGCGGCAGCGGCTTGGCCTCGAGCACGCGGATGTTCTTCTTGCCGGTCAGGACCTCGAGCGCGCCCGCCTCATAGCCTGGCGCCACGATCACCTCGGTGAAGACCTCCGCCACCTGCTCGGCCATCGCCACGCTGACCGGGACGTTGGTCGCGATGACCCCGCCGAACGCCGAGACCGGGTCGCACTCGTGCGCCTTGCGGTGCGCCTCGGCGACATCGGCGCCGACCGCGATGCCACAGGGGTTGGCGTGCTTGATGATCGCCACGGCCGGCTCGTCGAAGTCGTACGCCGCCCGCCGCGCCGCGTCGGCGTCGACGTAGTTGTTGTAGGACATCTCCTTGCCGTGCAGCTGGTGGGCCTGGGCGAGCCCGGGCTGCTCCAGTGCCCCGTCGGAGTAGAGCGCGGCGCGCTGGTGCGGGTTCTCGCCGTAGCGCAGCACCGCGGACTTCTCCCAGGTCGCGCCGATCCATGCCGGGAAGCCGGAGCCCTCGGAGGTGTCGGTGACGACCGAGCCCATCCACGACGCCACCGCGACGTCGTACGACGCGGTGTGGACGAACGCCTCAGCGGCGAGCTTCTGCCGCTGGGCGAGCGTGAATCCCCCACCACGCACGGCATCCAGCGCGTCGTCGTACTGCGCCGGCGAGGTCAGCACCGCGACCGACGGGTGGTTCTTCGCCGCCGCCCGCACCATCGACGGTCCGCCGATGTCGATCTGCTCGATGCACTCGTCGGGCGTCGCGCCGGACGCGACGGTGTCGGTGAACGGATAGAGGTTGACCACGACCAGGTCGAACGGCTCGACCCCGAGGTCCTCGAGCTGCGAGCGGTGCGACTCCAGCCGTCGGTCCGCGAGGAGGCCGGCGTGCACGCGCGGGTGCAGCGTCTTCACGCGCCCGTCGAGGCACTCGGGGAAGCCGGTGAGCTCCTCGACCCGCGTGACCGGCACCCCGGCGTCGGCGATGCGCGCGGCCGTCGAGCCGGTCGACACGATCGTCACGCCCGCCTCGTGCAGGCCCGTGGCCAGCTCGGTCAGACCGCTCTTGTCGTAGACCGACACGAGGGCTCGGCGTACGGGCTGCTGGGTCTCGCTCATGAGGAGAACCGGACCTTCCTGTCGGTGATGGAGTAGCCGCGGACCATCCGGCCGACTGCCTCGACGAGCATTGCCCGCTCGGCGGTCTTGATCCGCTCGTGGAGGGACTCCACGTCGTCGTCGTCGTCCACCGGCACCACGGCCTGGGCCACGATCGGACCGGTGTCGACCCCGGCGTCGACGACGAAGAGCGTCGCACCGGTGACCTTGACGCCGTACGCCAGGGCGTCGGCGGGGCCGCGCATGCCGGGGAACGCCGGCGACAGCGCGGGGTGGGTGTTGACGGTGCGGCCGCCGAAGCGGGCGAGGAACGTCTCCCCCACCAGCTTCATGAACCCGGCCAGCACCACGAGGTCGGGCTCGTACGCCGCCACGCGGTCGGCGAGCGCCGCGTCCCACGCGGCCCGGTCGGGGTGGGCCTGGACGCGCTCGACGAACGTCGGCACCCCGTGGGTGACCGCCCGCTCGAGGCCGGTGATCCCGTCACGGTCGGCGCCGACCGCGACCACCTGGGCGCCGTACGCCGGATCGGCGCAGGCGTCGAGCAGCGCCTGGAGGTTGGTGCCGCTGCCGGAGACCAGGACGACCAGACGAGCGGGTGCGTCGGGGGCAGCGGGGATCGGCACGGGAGCAGGCTACCGAGCCGCCGGCTCTCCTCCGCGCCGCTGCCACCAGGTGGCTATCGCCGCACCCACGCCGCCGCCGAGTCCGAGCGCGACGCACGCCATGACGGTGACCGATCCCGCGGCCGGTCCGACGTCGGCCATCGCGCCGGGGCCGAGCGCGCCCGAGCCGAGCTTGGCGACGATCCCGAGGACGAGACCGGCGAGGACGCCGCCACCGATGCCGGTCGTCAGCGCCTCCTCCCACTCGAGGGCGGGACGCCGACGGGCCAACAGCACCACGGCGAGCAGGGCGCACAGCGCTGGCACGACGACCAACACACCGAGGTACGCCGGCTGGTCACCGGGGTCGGGCAGAGCGGCGAACATCGGCAGCGCCGGCACGGGACCGAGGTCGACGCTGCCAGCGGCGACGCTCGTCCCCTCGCCAACGGCGAACCCGGGTCCGACCAGGTAGGCCGCGGCGAGCACGAGCAGGTTGGGGACTGCCAACACTGTGACGACGGTCAGCGCGACCAGGTCGGGGGTGGTCAGCTCGAGGGCGGCGAGCACGTTGGCCGCCGACCCGAACGACAGCGCCCACGCGGCGGCGAGCAGTGCCGCAGAGGCGACCACGAGCAGACCGAGCGCGGCAGCGGCGACCTCCGCTGCCCGCACCAGCGGGACGCGTACGCCGGCGGGCACCCGGTCCCCGAACGCGGACCACCGCCCTGCGCCGCGCAGCACCCCGGCACCCCCACCGACGAACGCGACGACCGCGCCACCGACCACGGCCAGCGCCGGGTCCGTGCGGGCGGTGCTGGTGGAGGCGAGGACCGCCACGCCGCAGGCCAGCACGCTGTGGGCGAGCACCAGCAGCCCGACGGCCAGGGCCACGCTGCGGTCGTCGTCCACCTGGTCACGGCGCCCGAGGGTGGTCCCGGCCCGCCAGGCGCCGGCGAGTGCGAGGAGCGTGATCCCGAGCGGGACGACCGTGACCGCGCCGCCCCCCAGGTCGAGTCCGGCGCCGAGACCCAGCAGCCAGGCGTCAGCGCCGACCCGCAGTGCGTCCCGCGTGGTCCCGTGGGCGCCCGCGTCGGCGGCGAACCAGCCGACGACCGCCAGCACCACGCACAGCAACAGCGGTCCGAGCCCGCCGAGCACTCCCGCCAGCGGAGCCGTGAGCGCGAGCTGCGGGCCACCACCGTCGGCTGCCTGCGACGATCCGGATCCGCGGGGACGGCTGATCAGGTCGGTCACGCCCACCATGGTCCCCGACCACCCGGCGGCGCCCGGCCAGGCGCGCCGGGCCGGTAGCGTGGATCCGTCATGGCACAGCTGGGCAGGGACGCGGGCGCACGAGCGCGGGCGGTCGCAGAGGAGCAGTCGTTCGACGACTTCTACCTGCGCACGCGCGCCGACCTGTTGACGGTGACCTTCGCGCTGACCGGCGACGTCGCCGCCGCGCGTGCGGGCGTGCGGGAGGCCTACACCGCCGCCTGGCACCACTGGCGCAAGATCGCGCCGCTCGAGGACCCGTTGGACTGGGTCCGACCGCAGGCCTGGCGTCGGGCGCAGCGTCGCCACACCGCGCGGTTGGGCCGCCGCGACAAGGACCTGGACCCCGGCAACCGGCGGATCCTGGCAGCACTCGCGGACCTCGAGCCCGCCCAGCGCAGGGCAGTCCTGCTGCGCCATCACGCGGCGGTCCCGATGTCGCGCTCGGCGCGCGAGCTCGGGCTGCCCCTGGCGAGTGCCGCGGCCCGGCTGCAGGAGGGCGTCGCCTCGCTCACCTCCACGCTCGAGGTCGACGCCGACGCGCTCGACGAGCTCCTCGCGGGGCTGGCGTCGGAGACCGCGGGCGTCGTGCTCCCCCGCCCTCCGCTGATCCGCCGTGCCGGCAGCAAGCGCCGGCGTACGCACACGGTCGTCGCGTCCCTGACCGCCGTCGCGCTCGTCGTGGTCGCCGGCAGCGTGGTCAGCAGCCCGGTCGCGCCGGGTGCCGACCGCACCCCGCCACCACCGCCGCCGGACCTGGCCCGCAGCATGCTCCTCGCCGCGGACGAGCTCACCGATCTCGACGGGGAGGGCACGACCAGCCGCTGGGACGTCCGCTCGACCGGTGACAACACCCGTGGCGACGGGATCAACTACGTCTGTCAGCAGGCCCGGTTCGCCGACCCCGACGGCACGCGGGCACTCGTACGCCGCTTCGTCGAGGCCGGCGTGCCCGACGGACGTCCCGCACCGCGCACCGTGGTCCAGTCCGTCGAGCTGAGCAACACCGAGCCCGAGGCGCGTACGGCGTTCGCCACCACCGTCTCCTGGTTCGCCGGCTGCAAGGTCGCGCGGTTGCAGCTGTTGCGCACCCACCGGGTCCTGCACACCGCGGACGAGGCCTACCTGCTCACGTTCCGGGTGGCCGAGCGCCCGCAGACGACCTACACGGTCGCGGTCGGGCGCAGTGGCCGGCTCACCACGACCGTGGTCGTGTCGGCCCCCGGCGAGCGCAGCGTCCCCCCGCGTCGCACCGCCCAGCTACTGGCGTCCGCGGTCGCCGACCTCTGCGTCTCCCCCGTCTCCGGGACCTGCGCCCCCGTCGGCGCGGTTGAGCGGATCCCGCCGCTCGAGGCGGGTGAGGAGCCGGGCCTGATCGCCGTCGTCGACCTGCCGCCGGTGGGTCGCATCGAGCGCCCGTGGGTCGGCTCGTCTCCGGCACCGGCGAACCCCAATCCGGCGGTCACCACCTGCGACGACACCAACTTCGGGCGCAGCGGCGCCGACCGGGGTCGCAGCCGCACATTCGTCATCCCGGAGGCCGACCTGCCGCCGGAGTTCGGCGTCGCCACGTCGTACGGCGTCTTCGCGAACCCGCGTCGCGCGGCCGCCGTGCTCGAGCGCTCGACCGCGCGCCTGGACGGGTGCGCCGACCGGGACCTCGCGAGCACCGTCCGGCGGGTGGCCCAGGAGTCGACGGGACGCGGGCGCACGGCGATCGACCTGCGGGTGTGGGACGTCACGACCGAGATCTCGGAGGATGCCCAGGTGCAGTTCCGCACGGCCCTGGTGCGTGCCGGGTCCCGGGTCGCCCAGCTGACCTTCATCCCGACCGAGGGAGCAGGGATGGACGCCGACGCCTTCATCGCCCTCGCCGAGCGCGCGACCGAGCGACTGGCGGAGCTGGGATGACCGCGCCGGGCTGGCGCCGCGACCTGTTCGCGCTCCCGGACCTCGTCTACCTCGACGGCAACTCCCTCGGTGCGCTGCCCCGCACGGTCGCCGACCGGGTCGCGGCAGTGGTCGAGGACGAGTGGGGACGGGGCCTGATCGGCTCCTGGAACCACGTGCCCGGCAGCAGCAGCGGCTGGATCGACCTCGTCGACAGGTGCGCCCGCCTGCTCGCGCCGCTGCTCGGGGTCGACGCCGCCGACGTCCACGTGGGCGAGTCGACGAGCCAGTCGTTGTTCGCGACCACCGTGGCCGGCGCCCGGATGCGCCCGGACCGACGGGTCCTGGTCGTCGACCGCAGCACCTTCCCCACCGACGCGTACGTCGTCTCCTCGGTCGCGCGCCTGCTCGACCTCGAGGTGCGGTGGTGTGAGGGTCCCGGCGACGACGGCGGTGTGGCGGCACTCGAGGCGGTCCTCGACGACGACGTCGCGCTCGTGTCGCTCACCCACGTCGACTTCCGCACGGGCGCGATGTTCGACCTGCCGGCCGTCGCCGCGGCCATCCACCAGCACGGGGCGCTGGCCCAGTGGGACCTGTGCCACTCCACGGGCGCGATGCCGGTCGACCTCGCCGCCGCGGGCGCCGACCTGGCGGTCGGGTGCACCTACAAGTACCTCAACGCCGGTCCCGGGAGTCCGGCGTACGCCTGGGTCGCGCCGCACCTGCAGGCCGACCTTGACCCGCCGGTCGCGGGGTGGATGGGGCACGCCTCCCCGTTCGCCATGCGGCTCGACCACGAGCCGCGCACCGGTGTCGGCCGGCTGCGCGTGGGGACACCACCCGTCCTCGCCCTCAGCGCGCTCGAGGCGGCGCTCGGCGTCTTCTCCGGCGTCACGACGGCCGAGCTGCGGGCGGCGTCGCTCCAGCTGACCGGCCGCTTCCTCGCGCACGTCGACACGCTGGCCGCGCGGTTCCCCGACGAGCAGGTCGCGCTCGTCACCCCGCGCGCGCACCACCGGCGCGGCAGCCAGGTGTCGTTCCGCCACCCCCACGCCTACGGCCTCGTGCAGGCCCTCATCGCCCGCGGGGTCGTCGGCGACTTCCGCGACCCCGACATCGCCCGGTTCGGCTTCGCGCCGCTCTACACCACCCTCGACGACGTCGACCGTGCCGCTGCGGCGCTCGCCGAGGTGCTGGAATCCCGCGCGTACGCCGATCCCGCCTACGCCGAGCGCAACGCGGTCACCTGAACCGAACTGCTGAATGAACGGGCCCGGAGCCAGCCACGCTGAGCGTGGGCAGGCTCCGGGCCCGTGCGGTTGTTCAGTACTTCGGCGAGCCTCAGAGGCTCTGCATGATCTCCCGCATCAGCTGAGCGGTCTCGGACGGCGTCTTGCCGACCTTCACGCCCACGGCCTCGAGGGCTTCCTTCTTCGCCTGCGCGGTGCCCGAGGAGCCCGAGACGATGGCGCCGGCGTGGCCCATGGTCTTGCCCTCCGGAGCGGTGAAGCCGGCGACGTAGCCGACCACCGGCTTGGTGATGTGCTCCTTGATGTAGTCGGCGGCACGCTCCTCGGCGTCACCACCGATCTCACCGATCATCACGATGGCCTTGGTCTCCGGGTCGTCCTCGAAGGCCTGCAGGGCGTCGATGTGGGTGGTGCCGATGACCGGGTCGCCGCCGATGCCGATAGCGGTGGAGAACCCGTAGTCCTTGAGCTCGAACATCATCTGGTAGGTCAGCGTGCCCGACTTCGACACCAGGCCGATGGGGCCCTTGCCCGCGATGGTGTGCGGGGTGATGCCGGCCAGCGACTCCTCGGGCGTGATGATGCCCGGGCAGTTGGGACCGATCATCCGGGTGCCGGCGTGGTTGGCCTCGCTCTGCAGGTAGGACCACACCTCGGCGCTGTCCTGCACCGGCACGCCCTCGGTGATGACCACCATGAGGCCGATGCCGGCGTCGATGGCCTCGATGCAGGCGGCCTTGGTGAACGCCGGCGGGACGAACAGCACCGACACGTCGGCACCGGTCTTCTCCATCGCCTCCTTGACGTCACCGAAGACCGGCAGCTCCTGACCGGCCAGCTCGACCGTGGTGCCGGCCTTGCGGGCGTTGACGCCACCGACGATGTTGGACCCCGCCTCGAGCATGAGGGTGGTGTGCTTGGAGCCCATCCCCCCGGTCATGCCCTGGACGATGATCTTGGAGTCCTTGTTCAGGTAGATCGACATTCGTGTCTTCTCGCTCTCTGGCTCAGCCGTTGGCCAGCTCGGCGGCCTTGTCGGCCGCGCCGTCCATGGTGTCGACCTGCGTGACGAGCGGGTGGTTCAGCTCGTCCAGGATCGCGCGGCCCTTCTCGACGTTGTTGCCGTCGAGCCGGACGACCAGCGGCTTGGTGGCGCCGTCGCCGAGGATCTCCAGCGCGCCCTTGATGCCGTTGGCGACCTCGTCGCACGCGGTGATGCCACCGAACACGTTGACGAAGACGCTCTTGACCTGGGGGTCGTTGAGGATGACGTCGAGGCCGTTGGCCATCACCTCGGCGTTGGCACCACCCCCGATGTCGAGGAAGTTCGCCGGCTTCACGCCGCCGTGCGCCTCACCGGCGTACGCCACCACGTCGAGGGTGGACATGACCAGGCCCGCACCGTTGCCGATGATGCCGACCTCGCCGTCGAGCTTGACGTAGTTCAGCCCCAGGTCCTTGGCCTTCGCCTCGAGGGGGTCGGCCTCCTCGCGGATCTCGAACTCCGCGTGGTGCGGGTGCCGCACCTCGGAGGCGTTCTCGTCCAGCGACACCTTGCCGTCGAGGGCCTCGAGCTTGTCGCCGGCCAGCCGCGCGAGCGGGTTGACCTCGACGAGCGTCGCGTCCTCCTCGACGAAGACCTTGTAGAGGCTCTGGATCATCTCCACGGCCTGCTCGAAGACCGCCTCGGGGAACTTCGCGTCCGTGGCGATCTCGCGGGCCTTCGCCTCGTCGACGCCGGTGCCCGGGTCGATCGGGATCTGGCGTACGGCGTCGGGGTTGGTCTTGGCGACCTCCTCGATCTCGACGCCACCCTCGACGCTGGCGATGCACAGGTAGCGGCGGTTGGCGCGGTCGAGCAGGAAGGAGAAGTAGTACTCCTCCTCCGGCGGCGTCGCCGGCGTGACCAGGACGCGGTTGACCCGCAGGTCCTTGATCTCCATCCCGAGGATGTTGGAGGCGTGCTCGTAGGCCTCCTCAGCGGTCTTGGCGATCTTCACACCCCCGGCCTTGCCGCGGCCGCCGGCCTTGACCTGCGCCTTGATGACGGTCACGCCACCCAGCTCCTCGGCGGCGGCCTTGGCCTCGTCAGCCGTCTGGACGACGACGCCGAGGGTGGTCGCGACGCCATGCTTGGCGAAGAGCTCCTTCGCCTGGTACTCCATCAGATCCACGGTTCACCCGTTCTCGTCGATGTCCGCCGGGCAAAGGGTTGGCCCGGGCGCGGCACGGGGCAGATTCGCCTGCTGACACTAATGGGTGGGGGTGGTCACCACCACGTAGGGTCCATCACATGACCGGTGGCTCGGCGCCCGACTCCGGCGCACCCCTCTCGACGTCCCCTCCCAGCCCCCCGATGGTCTCGCCGACGGTGCCCCACCGTCGGCGTGGCGTCGCCTCCTCCCCGGCCGCCCCAGGCACGGGCGAGGCCGTGAGCCTCGCGGTGCGTGAGTACGGCGCCCGCAGCGAGGACGCCTCGGCCCACGTGTTGCTGCTGCACGGCTACCCCGAGCGTCAGGACGTCTGGGTGCCCGTGGTGGCGCACCTGCTGGAGCGGGACCCGGACCTGCACGTGATCACCTACGACTACCGCGGCGCGGGTGAGTCGACCCGGCCGACCTCCACCGCGGCGTACGTCGTGGACCTGCTGGTCGACGACCTGGTCGCCGTCCTGGACGCCACGTGCGGCGACACCGCGGTGCACCTCGTGGGCCATGACTGGGGGTCGGTGCAACTGTGGGAGGCGATCGCAGCCGAGGCGACGGGCGACCCGCGTCTAGCGGGCCGCATCGCGTCGTACACCTCCGTCAGCGGTCCTCCGCTCGACCACCTCGCCGACCTCGCGCGGGGGCGGGTCGGCAGCTGGCGCACGCGGGTCAGTCAGCTCGTGCACTCGTGGTACGTCTACGCGTTCCTCGTCCCCGGCCTGGCCGAGGCCGCGCTCAGCCCGCGCGCCGTGGCGCTCGGCTCGGCGCACGCCCATCGTCTCGACCCGACGCTCACCGACCTGACGCGCGCCGAGCACCTCAGCAGTGATGCTCGGCACGCTGTGCGCCTCTACCGCGCCAACGTCGTCGGCGGGATGCGGCGGCCCAAGGCGTGGGTGAGCGGCGTGCCCACGCAGGTGGTCGTGCTCGAGCGTGACGGGTTCGTGACCCCCGGATCGCTCGCTGACCTGGAACGACGCTGCCCGGACCTCGTCCGCCAGCACCTCGACGTCGGCCACTTCCTCATCCCCACCCACGGGGATCGGCTGGCCGAGCTCGTGCTCGACCACGTGCACGACGCGGGCGCACGCTCGGCGTGAGTTCGGCACCAGTTGTGGAGACCGGCTCGCACGAGCGGAGCTGGTTCGTTATGGTGAGTGACCGCGTGACCCTGTCTGTCCCTGAGTCGTTGTGTGCCCAGAGACGCTGGCGAGCGCTCGCGACCGACTGACCGAGATCACCCGCCGACGATCAAGGACGTGCATTGGGCAACCACCGCGCCGGGAAGCGTGAGCGCTCCCGCGGATCGCGCCCGAGCCCTGTCGTACCCACCACGACCCTCGGCTACACCGGCGGCGGCAAGCGGCGTGCGACCAAGCCCGTCCACGCCGGCAGCCGCAAGGGTCTCGTCCCCGGGCTCGCCTCCGTCCCGACGGCCGTGGGCGCCGCTGCGCTCCTGCTCGCTGCTGGCGGTGCGGTGACCCTGAGCCAGAACGGCTCGGCCCCCGTCGACTTCTCCCAAGCGAGCGTCCGCGCCGCGTCCAGTGACATCTCCGCCGCCCTGGCGAACCGCCAGCAGGCCGTCAGCCGCGACTCGCGCCGTCAGGCGCTCGCCGACGCCGCTGACGCCGAGCTGCAGGATGCCGCGGACGCCCAGCTCGTCGAGCGCGACGCCCGCGTCCAGAAGCTCGCCCTCAGCGCGCAGTCCTGGGCCGACGAGCTCGCCAAGAACCTCTGGGCCTCTCCCCTCCCGCCGGGCACCTACCGGCTCACCGCACGCTTCGGCCAGTTCGGCCTGTGGGCCTCCTCCCACACCGGCCTCGACTTCGCCGCGCCCCACGGCACCCCGATCCTGGCGATCGCCGCCGGCGTGGTCACCGAGACCGGCATGGACGGCGCCTACGGCAACAAGACCGTGGTGACGCTCGAGGACGGCACGGAGATCTGGTACGCCCACCAGTCGTCGTACGGCGTCTCCGTCGGCGACACGGTCGTCCCCGGCCAACAGATCGGGACCGTCGGCAACACCGGTCGCTCCACGGGTCCCCACCTGCACCTCGAGGTGCGCCCGGGCGCCGGCGACCCGGTCGACCCCTACAGCGCCCTGCTGGTCCACGGCGTCACCCCCTGACCTGCCGTTTTCCCCAGGGACAATTCGCCACATCTGTGGTGACCTTGGCGCTTCCGACAGGTTTCGTCCGGCGTGTCGCGCAAAGTTGCCACATATGTGGCGACTTTGACGGGCGCCGGGCTCAGAGCTTCTCGACGGGGGCGTAGCGCAGCAGCAGGCGCTTGACGCCCTCGGACCCGAAGTCGACCGAGGCGACGGCCTGCTCGCCGATGCCCTCGACGACCACGACCGTGCCGAGGCCGAAGGTGTCGTGCTGCACGCGGTCGCCGGACTCCAGCGAGGGGACCTCGCGGGTCTTTGTCGCTCGCGCGGCAGCGTCGGCCTTCGCGGCGGCGGCCCCGAACCGGCGTACGGCGGCCGCCCCGCGCGGCTGGAGCTTGGGCAGCACCGGTCGCGACCACTGCGTCTGTTGGGCCTCGGTGCGCTCCCAGTCGACGAGGTCGACGGGCAGCTCGTCGAGGAACCGTGAGGCGGGGTTGTGCATCGGCGCGCCCCACGCCGAGCGGACGACGGCCCGCGAGACGTAGAGCCGCTCGCGCGCACGGGTGATGCCGACATAGGCCAGGCGCCGCTCCTCCTCGAGCTCGGGACGGTCGCCGAGGGAGCGCTGGTGCGGGAAGATCCCGTCCTCCAGACCGGTGAGGAAGACGACCGGGAACTCCAGCCCCTTGGCCGTGTGGAGCGTCATCAGCGTGACCACGCCCGAGTCGTCGCCGTCGGCGGGCTGGTCGGGGATCTGGTCGGCGTCGGCCACGAGCGCCACGCGCTCGAGGAAGTCGCGCAGCTCCGGCGCCGGCGCGACCCCGGCCTCCACGTCGGCCGGATCGGCGGAGGGCCCGAGCACCGGGTCGTCGGCGAACTCGCGGGCGACCGCGACGAGCTCGGCGAGGTTCTCCACGCGGGTCTCGTCCTGGGGGTCGTCGGAGCTCTCCAGCTCGGCGAGGTAGCCCGAGGTGGCCAGGACGTGCTCGAGGACGACGTCGACGCGCTCCCCCGCCGCCACGAGCTGCTGGGCGTCGTTGACCATCGTCACGAACGCCTTGATCGCGTTGACCGAGCGGCTGGCGATGCCCGGCGCCTCCTCGGCACGCTGCAGCGCCTCCCAGAACGTGATCCGGTCGCGCTGGGCGAGGGCGTCGACGCAGGCTTCGGCGCGGTCACCGATGCCGCGCTTGGGGACGTTGAGGATGCGCCGCAGGCTGACCAGGTCTGCGGGGTTGTCGAGCATCCGCAGGTAGGCCAGGGCGTCCTTGATCTCGCGCCGCTCGTAGAAACGCACCCCGCCGACGACCTTGTAGGGCAGCCCGACCCGGATGAACACCTCCTCGAAGACCCGGCTCTGGGCGTTGGTGCGGTAGAAGACGGCCACGTCGCCGGCGCGGGCCTTCCCGGCGTCGCTCAGCTTGTCGATCTGGTCGGCGACGAAGCGGGCCTCGTCGTGCTCGTCGTCGGCGACGTAGCCGACGATCCGGTCGCCGTCGCCGGCATCGGACCACAGCCGCTTCGGCGTCCGCCCCTGGTTGTTGTCGATGACCGCGTTGGCGGCGGTGAGGATCGTCTGGGTGGAGCGGTAGTTCTGCTCCAGCAGGATCGTGGTCGCGTCGGGGAAGTCGGCCTCGAAGTCGAGGATGTTGCGGATGGTCGCGCCGCGGAAGGCGTAGATCGACTGGTCGGCGTCACCCACGACCATCAGCTCGGCCGGCTCAGCGCCCTCGTGGTCGATCTCCGGGTCGGGAGCGCACAGCGCCTGGACGAGGGCGTACTGCGCGTGGTTGGTGTCTTGGTACTCGTCGACCAGGACGTGGCGGAAGCGCCGGCGCCAGTGGTCCCGGGTGTCGGGGAACGCCTGGAGCAGGTGGACCGTGGTCATGATCAGGTCGTCGAAGTCCAGCGCGTTGGCCTGGCGCAGTCGCTGTTGGTAGAGGACGTAGGCCGCGGCGTACGCCTCGTCCTGGCCGTTCCTGGCCTCCTTGGTCGCGTCCTCGGGGTCCTTGAGCTCGTTCTTGGCGTTGGAGACCCAGTTGAGCACCGCACGGGGCGGGTAGCGCTTGACGTCCATCTCGAGGTCGCGCAGCACCAGCGTCATGAGCCGCTTGGAGTCGGCCGCGTCATAGATCGAGAAGCTGGACTTGAAGCCCAGCTTGGCCGCCTCCTTGCGCAGGATGCGCACGCAGGCGGAGTGGAAGGTCGAGACCCACATGACCCGAGCCCGGTTGCCGACCAGCTCCTCGACGCGCTCGCGCATCTCGGCGGCGGCCTTGTTGGTGAAGGTGATCGCAAGGATCGAGCCGGGGTGCGCCCCGCGCTGGGAGATCAGCCAGGCGATCCGCCGGGTGAGCACCCGGGTCTTGCCCGAGCCGGCGCCTGCCACGACCAGCAGCGGGTGTCCCTCGTGGACGACAGCTGCGCGCTGAGGCTCGTTGAGCCCCTCCAGCAGCTCCTCGCGGGAACGGCCCCGCGGGGTCGCCGCGTCGGCTGCGTCGGCTGCGTCGGCGTGGGGACGGGGGGCGGCGGGGATCGGGAACAACGCGGTCATCGTGGTCCCAGCCTAGGTTGCGACACCGACCCCTGGTGCCCGGCGTCAGAAGGTGTGGGCGCTGCTCCAGAAGACCGCGACACCGATGTTGAGCAGCGCGAGCGCCGCGATGCCCAGGAAGAGGCCCTTGGGCAGCGACGGCTTGCGGAGGTTGGCCATCACCAGGACCAGGACGACCAGGCTCACGGCGAACTTCACGCCGATCTTCATGTGGTCCACGTCGGCGTCCCCGCCCTCCAGCACCCCCACGAGCAGCAGGCCGCTGACGAAGGCGGTGCCGGCACCGTCACGCATGAGCGCGTTGACGGCGTACGGGCCCTTCAGCTGGACCAGGAGCCCGCCGACGAGCGCGGCGAAACCGAGGATGTGGACGACCAGCAGGATCTGACGCAGGATCTCCATGGTGCCGACCCTATCTGACGCAATGTCACGACGTGCTGGTGTCCTTGCGGAGCTCGAGGCAGGGCGCGGGACCTACCCCACCCGAGGGTTCAACCCTGTCAACCGGGCCGGTCGGCGTTCCCCTCGCGCCACCCGCGCTCGAACGGCAGCCGCCAGGCGTGGGGCGTGATGAGCTGGTGGATCGCGTTCGGTCCCCAGGACCCGGGCGGGTAGGGCCGCACCGGCGGCGGGGAGGCGAGCAGCGGCCGGGACTTCTCCCACAGCTGCTCGACGCCCTCGGCGGTGGTGAAGAGCGTGTGGTCGCCACGCATCGCGTCGTGGATGAGCCGCTCGTAGGCCTCCAGCACACCGCCCGCGTAGTGGGTGTCGTGCAGCGCGAACTGCATCGACAGCTTGTCGAGCTTCATCCCGGGTCCGGGCCGCTTGCCGTAGAACGACAGCGACAGCCGCGAGGAGTCGGCCAGGTCGAAGGTGAGGTGGTCGGGACCGTGCGTGCCGACGCCCGAGCCGGCCGGGAACATCGTCCGCGGCGGCTCCTTGAAGGCGATCGAGATGATCCGTGCCCCCTCGGCGAGCTTCTTGCCGGTGCGGAGGTAGAACGGAACCCCCGCCCAGCGCCAGTTGTCGATCTCGGCGCGCAGGGCGATGAAGGTCTCGGTGTCGGAGTCGGCAGGTACGCCGTCCTTGTCGCGGTAGCCGACGTACTGACCCCGGACCACGTGCTGCGGCTCGATGGGACGCAGCGAGCGGAAGACCTTGTTCTTCTCCTCCCCGATCGGGCCGGGCTCCAGCGACGTGGGCGGCTCCATCGCGGTGAATGCCAGCACCTGGAACAGGTGCGTGACCACCATGTCCTTGTAGGCACCGGTCGCCTCGTAGAACGCCGTACGCCCCTCGAGGCCGAGCGTCTCGGGCACATCGATCTGCACGTGGTCGATGTGGTTGCGGTTCCAGATCGGCTCGAACAGGCCGTTGGCGAACCGGAAGGCGAGGATGTTCTGCGCCGCCTCCTTGCCGAGGAAGTGGTCGATGCGGAAGATCTGGTCCTCGGTGAAGACCTCGTGCAGCTCGTCGTTGAGCGCCTTCGCGCTGGCCAGGTCGGTGCCGAACGGCTTCTCCATGACGATCCGGGCGCGCTCCACCAGGCCGGCGTCGTCGAGCATGTGCACCACCTGCAGCGCGGCCTTGGGCGGGACGCTCAGGTAGTGCAGCCGTCGCACCTCGGCCAGCTCGCCGGGATGCTCGCGCTCGACCTCCTCGGCGACCAGCTTCTCGGCCGCGATCACCGCGTCCCGCAGCGCCGCCGGTCCGGCCGCCTGGGGCACGTACTCCAACCGACCGGCGAAGTCACGCCACTGCTCGTCGTCGACCTTGCGGTTGCTGCCCTCCTGGCACGCCACCCGCGCCAGCTCGACGAACGCGGGCGTGTCGAGGTCGTCGAGCGAGGTGCCGATGATGCGGCTGTGCCGGACCAGCCCCGCCTGGAACAGGTGGAGCAGGCCCGGCAGCAGCTTGCGCTGGGAGAGGTCGCCGGTCGCGCCGACGAGGACGATGACGTGAGGCAGCTCCTGGTCGTGCGAGAAGGGGTCGCTCATGGGTCAAGACGGTACGGGACCCTCACATCTCCGGCACGCTCGTGTAGACCGACTTCAGCTCGGTGTACTGCGCCAGGCCCTCCGGACCGAACTCGCGGCCGATGCCGGATGCCTTGTAGCCACCGAACGGAGCCGCGAAGTCCATCGTGTAGGTGTTGACGCCGTACGTGCCCGCCCGCACCTGCCGCGCCACGTCGAGACCCGCCTCGGCATCGGCGGTCCAGACGGTGCCGGCGAGGCCGTACTCGGAGTCGTTGGCGATCTTCACGGCGTCCTCGACGCTGTCGTAGGCGATCAGCGACAGCACGGGGCCGAAGATCTCCTCCTGCGCGATCCGCATGGAGTTGTCGACGCCGGCGAAGAGCGTGGGCCGGACGTACCATCCGCGGTCGAGCCCGTCGGGCATCCCCTGCCCGCCGGCGACCAGGGTCGCGCCCTCGTCCTGTCCGATGCCGATGTAGCCGTTGACCCGCTCCTGCTGGCGCTTGGCGACCATCGGGCCGATCTCCGAGGCGGGGTCGAGCGGGTCGCCCACCGTCAGGCCACGCAGCATCTCGGTCAGCGCGTCGGCGACCTCGTCGTGGCGCTGCCGGCTGACCAGGATGCGGGTCTGCGCCACGCAGGCCTGCCCGGAGTTCATCAGTCCCATGAACTTGATGCCCTCCGACACCGCGGCGAGGTCGGCGTCGTCGAGGACGATCGCGGCCGACTTGCCGCCCAGCTCGAGGCTGACGCGCTTGAGCTGCTCGCCGCACACGGCGGCGATCTTGCGGCCGGCGGCGGTCGAGCCGGTGAAGGCCACCTTGTCGATGCCGGGGTGGGCGACCAGGTGCGCGCCGACCTCGCGGTCGCCGGCGACGAAGCTGACCACGCCCTCCGGTACGCCGGCCTCGGCGAGCAGCTCCGCCATGAGGTAGCCGTCCAGCGGGGTCTCGGGCGCGGGCTTCACGACGACGGTGCATCCGGCCAGCAGGGCCGGGACCACCTTCGACATCGTGGTGAACTGCGGGACGTTCCACGGCGGGATCGCGGCCACGACCCCGACCGGCTCACGGCGTACGACGACCTCCCCCAGTGCCCCGGCGCGCCGCTCCTCCCAGCCGAACTCGCGGGCGATGTTGACGAAGGTCTCGGCCATCATCCACGGTGCCGGCGCCTGCGCGAGTGAGGAGAACGAGATCGGCGAGCCCATCTCGGTGCTGATGACCTGCGCCATCTCCTCCATGCGCGTGGCGTAGAGGCCGGAGAAGCGGGCGACGACCTCGATCCGCTCCTCGGGTGTCATCCGCGGCCACGGGCCGTGGTCGAAGGCCCGGCGCGCCGCCTCGACCGCACGGTCGATGTCGGCGGGCGAGCCGGCCGGGACCCGCGCGACGACCTCCTCCGTTGCCGGTGAGACGACCTCGATCACCTCGCTCGTCGCGGGGTCGACCCACTGACCTCCGATGAAGAGCTGGGTGCGGTCCAGGGAGCTGTCGATGGTCGCGGTCACAGGTGCCTCTCAGTCGTGTTGTCGATCGAGCTTGTCGAGATCCAGGTCAGGGAGCGGTCGCGAACCAGTCGGTGAAGCCACTGGGGTCGTGGCGTCCGATGCAGAAGTGCTCGAACAGGCCGAAGCCCTCGTGGGTGCGGCCGTTCTCGGTCAGCACGGTGCGACCGACGTGGTCGATGCAGCCGAACATCATCCGGCCCTGCACGGCCTCGTCGGCGAGGTCGTAGTGGACGCGCTCGACGAACTTCTCGCCCTTCCACATGCCGTGCAGCCAGTCGGGGTCGCCGCCGTAGCCGCCACCGACGTGCAGGGGCGCGGCGAGCAGCGAGGAGACCTCGAGCTCGAGCGGCGTGCCGTCCAGGGTGGTGCAGGTGATGGTCGCCCCGCTCGGGAGCCGGGTGCCGCTGCGGTAGTGGACCTGGACGCGGGGCCAGCCGAGCTGCTCGGCACGGCCGTCGGGGAAGACCCGGTGGCAGTCGTTGAGCGTGCGGTAGCCGTCGGGCGACTCCTGCATGATCAGCACGACCGCGAACTCCTCGAACCGCATGGGGACGTAGAGCCACCACATGCCGTCGAACGGCGGGTCCGCCGGCGCGCCGGCGGGCTCGGACTCCCCCACCGGCCGGATGCCCCAGGACCGGTCGCGGGTGCCGACCCAGCGGTCGGGGGTGACGTCGATGCGCTCCCCGTCGACGTCGAGCTGCCCGCTCCACGTGCCGACCTGCGCGAACCGCTGGGCGTCCAGCGTCACGCGCGATCCGGAGCGCAGGACGTGCGGCAGCTCCTGCAGCACCGGGAAGGAACCCTCCCAGGTGAGCTCGGCTGCGATCCCCTCGGTCTCCTCGAGGGTGATCCGGATGCGCTGCAGCGGCTCCTCGACGTGGATCCGGTAGTTGCCGACCTGCTGGTTCATCCGGTCGTTGTCGCACAGGTCCGACAGGTGCACCGCCGTGTGGGTGCCGTTGCGCGCGATCAGCAGGTAGGCGTCCTTGGTGCCGAGGTTGGGGTAGTAGCCCAACCCGGTGATGAGGAACAGGTCGCCGGTGCGGTCGTGGGCGTTGAAGTAGCAGCGGTCGTAGAAGTTGCGATCGCTGCTGGCCGGCCAGGCGACCGGCAGCGGCGCCTGGTGGATCGGGAACTCGTCGAGCGGACTGACCATCACCGGTCTCCTACCTCGTCCAGGATGCGCTCGAGCAGCGCCTTGTGGTGGAACAGGCCCTCGGGGTCCTCGGGTCGCTCGATCTCCCCGAAGTGGACCTGGCGCGCACCGGTGCGCAGGAAGACGCAGCACCACTGGATCGCGTGCAGCACCGTGAACCACTCGAGGTCACCCAGCTCGATGCCCGTGCGGGCGAGGTAGGTGGCGCGTACGTCCTCCTCGCGCAGCACGTGCGGCATGCCGGGCAGGCCGAGCGCGCCGGTGATCCCCTCGAAGACGCGGTGGGCGAAGATCATCCACGACGGGTCGAGCTCGCGCGGTCCGAGCGCGGCCATCTCCCAGTCGAGGACGGCCACGGGCTCGAAGTCGCGGTAGAGCACGTTGCCGATCCGGGCGTCGCCCCAGCACAGCACGGCCTCCTCGGGCCGCGCGAGTGCCGGCGTGTGGGAGGCCAGCCAGTCCAGACCGCGCTCCACCAACGGCGAGCGACCCATGTCCGCCGCACCGAACTCGTACCACCGGCGTACGCGGGCCAGATGCTGCTCGTGCGAGCCCGGACGACCGGCGAGACCCTCGGCGAGGTAGCCGAACGTCGTCGTCGCGTCGGGGATGGCGTGGATGCGCGCGACCACGTCGATCGTGGCGTCCTGGAGCCGACGCTGCTGCTCGAGGGTGGCGTCGGCGAACCAGTTGTCGCCGAAGTTGTAGGGCAGCACGTCCGGCGGGACGATCCCGTCGATGTGCTCCATGAGGAAGAACGGCGCGCCCAGGACGCTGCCGGTCATCTCGGAGTACGGCACCGCCGGCACTGGCACGTCGGTGAGCTCACCGACCATCCGGATGACATCGCGCTGGTGGTGCAGGGCGTACACCGGGAAGACGGGTACGTCGCCCTCGGCCGGCGCCGCGCGGGTGACGAACCGTCCGCCGTGGCGCGTGCCCCCGCCGGCCCCGGGCAGGTCCCAGTGGGCGTCGAGGACGAGCGTGTCGGAGGAGAGTCCGTTGGAGTCGATGCCCCCGACGACCGCCACCTCGACGTGGTCCACCCCGACCTCGCCGGCCAGCCACGTGCCGATCAACGCGCCGGTCTCCTCCGGCGGCCGACTGCTGCGCTGCATCTGCATGTCCGGTGGCGGGGGCGCTTGCGTCATAAAGGCACCTTCATGGCCAGGCGCGGGTGAGGTGACCCGCGTCACGTCCGCCGAACGTAGGTGGAACGCGTTCTAGTTGTCAACGAGTTCGCCAAGAACCGCAACGAGCCTCGACACCGGTCGCAGCCGGTGGAAGGGTCCGACGACATGACAGGCCTGGCCGACATCGACCTGACCGACCTCGCTACCTTCGCGGACGGGTTCCCGCACGCGCTGTTCGCGCTGCACCGGCGCGAGGCACCCGTGCACTGGCAGGACCCGACGGAGTACACCCCCGACGGCGAGGGGTTCTGGTCGGTCGCGACGTACGCCGAGACGCTGGCGGTGCTGCGCGACCCGCAGACGTTCTCGTCCGAGCGCGGCGGCGAGCGCACCGGTGGCGGCACCCTGCTGCAGGACCTGGAGATGGCCGGCCGCGTGCTGAACATGATGGACGACCCGCGGCACAACCGGATCCGCCGGCTCGTGAGCGCCGGGCTGACGCCGCGCACCATCACCCGGGTCGAGGAGGACCTGCGCGAGCGCACCCGGAGGCTGCTCGACGGCGCGGCTCCCGGCGAGCCGTTCGACTTCCTCACCGACGTGGCCGCCGAGCTGCCGATGCAGATGATCTGCCTGCTGCTGGGCATCCCCGAGAGCGAGCGCCATTGGCTCTTCGAGGTCGTGGAGCCGTTGTTCGACTTCAAGGGGTCGCGCCGGTCGTTCGACCCGCCGACCGAGGAGCAGCTGGAGTCGCGGCGCCGGATGCACGCCTACGGCACCCAGGTGATCGCGGAGAAACGTGCGCGGCCCACCGACGACATGCTGTCGGCGATCGTGCACGCGACGCTGCCCGACATGGACCCGCCGCAGATGAGCGACGAGGAGCTCTATCTGTTCTTCTCCCTGCTGTTCAGCGCCGGCGCCGAGACCACCCGCAACGCCATCGCCGGCGGGCTCGTCGCGCTGATCGAGCATCCCGACCAGCTCGCTGCGTTGCGCGCGGACCCGCCGCTCGTGGGTGGCGCGGTCGAGGAGATCCTGCGCTGGACGACGCCGTCGCCGTCCAAGCGGCGTACGGCGACGGTCGACTGCGAGCTCGGCGGGCGCTCCATCGCCGCCGGCGACAAGGTGCTCGTATGGGAGGCGTCCGCCAACCGCGACCCGCTGCAGTTCCCCGACGCGGACACCTTCGACGTGACCCGCTCTCCCAACGCCCACCTGGGGTTCGGCCAGGGCATCCACTTCTGCCTGGGGGCCAGCCTCGCGCGGCTGGAGATCCGCACGGTGCTGGAGGAGCTGCTTCCCCGCTTCGACGCGATCAGCCTCGCTGCGCCGGTGGAGTGGACGCAGAGCAACCGGCACACCGGCATCCGCCGGCTCCAGGTCGTCCTCGACCGCCGGCCCGTCGGCGCCGGGAGCCCGGCATGAGCGAGAGCCCCGCCCGCCGCGCCGCGCAGCGCTACCTCGACACGATCAACGCCGGCGACCTCGAAGGCCTGCTGGCGTTGTTCGCCGACGACGCCGTCGTGCTCCACCCGCTGGGGACGTTCGAGGGCGCGGACCGGCTGCGCGAGTTCTACGGCACCTTCATCATCCCCGCGAAGCCGGAGATGACCGGCAGCGGCTGGGTCGCCGACGGCCGGATCTGCGCCTTCGAGCTCGAGGCGCTCACCGCGGGACGGCGTACCTTCGCCCTCGACCACCTCACCGTCGACGACACCGGCGCCATCATCCGCATGGCGATCGCCTACCGCACCCAGCCCGGCTGAGGTTCAGGAGTCCGGGCCTACGTCGACCACGCGCCGCGGTCCGACCAGCGCCTCGTCGGCCTCCTGGTCGGTGAGCTTCTCCTGGCTGAGCCGCTCCGCCTCGACCCGGCGCAGGTAGTGGTCGACCTCCTCGGCGACGCGGGCCGCGTCCCAGCCCAGCTCGTCGGCCATCAGCCGGGCCACGGGCTCGGCCGCGTGCACGCCCCGGTCGAAGGTCTCCATGGAGATCAGCGTCCGCCGGACCAGGACGTCGTCGAGGTGCTGGGCACCCTCGTGGGTGACGGCGTAGACAACTTCCGCGGTCAGGTAGTCGTCGGCGCCGTCGATGGGCTCGGCCAGCTCGGGACGCGCCCGGACCAGCTCGACGAGGTCGTCGATCAGCGTGCCGTAGCGTCCGAGCAGGTGGTCGACGCGACTCACGTGGATCCCGAGCCGGTGCGCCAGCGCCACGCGCTGGTTGCGGCGAGCCGCGAACCCGGCAGCCCCCAGCAGCGGCACCTCGTCGGTGATGGACGGACGCACCTCGACGTTGCCGGTCGCCCGCAGCGAGTGGGCTGCGGCGTCGATCGCGTCGCGCGCCATGACGCGGTACGTCGTGAGCTTGCCGCCGGCGATCATCACCAGGCCCGGCACGGGCGTCACCACCGTGTGCTCGCGGGAGATGCGCGATGTCGGCTCCGACTCGCCGCGCAGCAGCGGCCGGAGCCCGGCGTACACCCCCTCGACGTCCTCGTGGCCGAGCGGCTCACGCAGGATCGCGTTGACGCTGTCCAGGACGTAGTCGATGTCGGCTCTGGACGCGGCCGGGTGCGCCAGGTCGAAGTCCCACGGCGTGTCCGTCGTGCCGATGATCCAGTGCCGCCCCCACGGGATGACGAACAGCACCGAGGTGGCGGTCTTGGTGATGAAGCCGGCCTCGGAGCGGATCCGGTCGCGCGGCACGACGAGGTGGATGCCCTTGCTGGCCTGCACATGCAGTGCGCCGCGACCACCCACGAGCTCCTGGATCTCGTCGGTCCAGACCCCGGCGGCGTTGACGACGACCCGGGCGCGCACCTCGAGCTCGCGGCCCGACTCCAGGTCGCGCGCACGGACGCCGACGACCCGCTCGCCCTCGCGCAGGAACCCGATGACGCGGGTGCGGGTGGCGACATGGGCCCCGTGGTGGGCGGCGGTGCGCGCGATCGTCAGCACGAGCCGGCCGTCGTCGACCTGCGCGTCGTGGTAGCGGATGGCCCCGGACAGCTCGTCGGTGCGCAGGTCGGGGGCGATCCGGGCGACCTGGCGACGCCCGAGGTGCCGATGGGTGGGCACCCCGCGGGGGTACGCCCCGGCCGCGGCCATGGTGTCGTAGAGCGCCAGGCCCGCTCCGACGTACGGACGCTGCCAGGGGTGGTGCAGGGGATAGAGGAACGGCACCGGGCGCACGAGGTGCGGCGCCAGCCGGGTCAGCAGCAGGCCGCGCTCCTCGAGCGCCTCGCGCACGAGGCCGAAGTCGAACATCTCCAGGTAGCGCAGGCCGCCGTGCACCAGCTTCGAGCTGCGGCTGCTCGTGCCGGAGGCGAGGTCGCGCTGCTCGATGAGGCCGACGGACAGCCCGCGGGTCACGGCGTCCAGCGCCGTGCCTGCGCCGACGACCCCGCCCCCGACGACGAGCACGTCGAGCTCGGCCCCGTGCAGGTCGGTGGCCTCCATCGCCTCGAGCGCCGCTCTGCGCGTCTGCGGGCTCAACCGCGCCGACGCCTCACCGGTGCTGATCCCCATGCCGTCAGTCTGGCAGGCCGGTCTCAGGCGGCCCGGCCTCAGGCGCGACGTCGTACGCCGAGGTCGGGACGGACGTCGGCGAGCATGGTGTGCCGGGCCCGGGTGGCGGCGACCAGGGCCGGGTCGATCGTGGCGATCGCGAGCCCCTCCTCCGTGCCGAGCCGGGCCAGCGGTCTGCCTTCGGGATCGTAGACCGGCGAGCCTCCGCAGAACTCCGCGTCCCCGCACCGTCCGGTGAGGCCGGCGAACACGACGTACATCCCGTTCTCGACGGCCCGCGCCGCGTAGTAGAGGTCGCGCCGGTGCTCTCCCCCGGCGAAGTACGCCGCCGCGGCGAGATAGCCCACGGCACCGTCGGCCGCGGCCGCGCGCGCGTGCTCGGGGAAGCAGCCGTCGTAGCAGATGCTCAAGCCGAGCTCGAGGCCGTCGACGGTGAGCGAGGTGCCGTGGTCACCGACCCCGAAGTGCTGCTTCTCGTCCGCGTCGAGGTGCTGCTTGTCGTAGGGCAGGTCGACCTGGCCGTCGGGTTGCACGCGCACCAGGGCCAACCTCGCCCCCTGCGTACGGCGGACCGCGGTCCCGGCCAGCACGGTGACCCCGGTCGCGGCGGCCGCCTGCCGCAGCGGATCGAGCAGCGGGCCGGCGTGGTCGTCCTCGCTCGGGAGGTCGCCGGTGAAGACGCTCGTCGCGTAGCCGGTCAGGAACGCCTCGGGCAGCACCAGCAGGCGCACCCCGGCGTCACCGGCCTGTCGGGTGAGCCGAGCGGCGGTGCCGACGTTGGCATCCAGGTCACCGGCGACGGCCTCGGCCTGCCCCGCGGCGACGACCAGCGTCATGCCCGCCGGTCGCTCACTGGACGACGACCTCGACCCGCTGGAACTCCTTGAGCTCCGTGTAGCCGGTCGTGGCCATCGCGCGGCGCAGGGCACCGACGAGGTTCATGGTGCCGTCGGCCACCCGCGAGGGACCGAAGAGGATCTGCTCGAGCGTGCCGACGGTGCCGATCTCGACCCGCTGGCCACGCGGCAGCTCGGAGTGCCAGGCCTCCGAGCCCCAGTGGAAGCCCTGGCCCGGCGCGTCGGTGGCCCGCGCGAGCGGCGAGCCGATCATCACGGCGTCGGCGCCGCAGGCGATGGCCTTCGTCAGGTCGCCGGAGCGCCCGATGGAGCCGTCCGCGATGACGTGGACGTAGCGCCCCTGCGACTCGTCGAGGTAGTCGCGCCGGGCGGCCGCGACGTCGGCGACGGCGGACGCCATCGGCACCGCGAGGCCGAGCACCGACCGGGTCGTGTGGGCGGCACCGCCACCGAAGCCGACGAGCACGCCCGCGGCACCGGTGCGCATGAGGTGCAACGCGGCCTGGTAGGTCGCGCAACCGCCGACGATCACGGGCACGTCGAGCTCGTAGATGAACTCCTTGAGGTTCAGCGGCTCGGCCTGGCCGGAGACGTGCTCGGCGGAGACGGTCGTGCCGCGGATGACGAACATGTCGACGCCCGCGTCGACGACGACCTTGGCGAACTCCTTGGTCCGCTGCGGCGAGAGCGAGCCCGCCACGGTGATCCCGGCCTCCCGCATCTGCTTGAGGCGCGCGGTGATCAGCTCGGGCTTGATCGGCTCGGCATAGATCTGCTGCATCCGGCCCGTCGCCTCGGCGGCGTCGAGCCTGCGCACTTCGGCGAGCAGGTCGGTGGGGTCGTCGTACCGCGTCCACAAGCCCTCGAGGTCGAGCACGCCGAGCCCGCCGTGCTGACCGAGCGCGACCGCGGTCTCGGGCGACATCACCGAGTCCATCGGCGCCGCCAGGATCGGCAGCTCGAAGCGATAGGCGTCGATCTGCCAGGCGACGCTCACCTCCTCGGGGTCGCGGGTGCGACGGCTCGGGACGATGGCGATGTCGTCGAAGGAGTACGCGCGGCGTCCGCGCTTGGCACGGCCGATCTCGATCTCGGTCACCACCCCAGGCTAGTGGGCCTCGGCAGCGGCCAGCGCCCGGACCAGCGAGTCGACCGCGCTCCGTGGCCCGGCCAGCCCCCACTGGTGCCCCTCGACGTCGACCAGCTCGGCGACCCCACCTGCCCCGAGGACCAGCGCCGCGCCCGGCAGCCAGTCCCACGGCGGCGTGCGGGCCTGCAGGAAGCAGCCCAGTGCGCCGGTGGCGACGCCCATCATGTCCATCGACCCGCTGCCGAGCATCCGCATCGTCGCGGGCAGGCACGCCGCCCGCAGGAACGGCTCGCGCAGGCTGTCGTCGGAGACACGCAACGGATGGAGGTACGTCGCGACGCTGATCTGGTCGATGGCGCGGTCGGTCAGCTGCGGCACCGGCTCGCCGTCGGCCGTCGTCGGCAGCTGCGGCCCGCCCACGACCACGCGCCCGCTCGCGGCGTGCGCCACCGCGCCGAGCAGCAGCTCGTCACCGTCGACCAGCGCCACCGCCGAGCACCAGTAGTCGGATCCCTGGGTGAAGTTGTAGGTGCCGTCGACCGGGTCGATCACCCAGCGCCGCCCCGACGTCCCCGCCGAGGCGGCACCCTCCTCGCCCAGCACGCCGTCGTCGGGCCGCTCCTCCTGGAGCCGCTCGACGATCAGCCGCTCGGCGGCGTGGTCGGCCTCGGTGACCACGTCGGAGACCGAGGTCTTGCGCTCCACGTCGAGGTCGCCCTCGGAGCGGATGCGCGCGGCCAGCTCCACGGCGTCGCGCACGAGCGCGACGGCGAGGTCGACGTCGGCGGAGTCGGGGGTCACCGGGTGATGTAGTTCGGCGCCTCGACGGTCATCTGGATGTCGTGCGGGTGGCTCTCCTTCAGGGAGGCCGCCGTGATCCGGATGAACTGACCCTTCTCCTGCAGCTCGGCGATGTTGCGGGCACCGACGTAGAACATCGACTGCGTCAGGCCACCGATCAGCTGATGGGCGACGGCGGCGAGCGGCCCGCGGTAGGCGACCTGACCCTCGATGCCCTCGGGCACGATCTGGTCGTCGCTGGTGATCTCGGCCTGGAAGTAGCGGTCCTTGGAGTAGGACTTCTTGCCCCGGCTGCTCATCGCCGCCAGCGAGCCCATGCCGCGGTAGGCCTTGTATTGCTTGCCGTTGACGAACACCAGCTCGCCGGGCGACTCCTCGCACCCAGCCAGCAGCGAGCCGACCATGACCGTCTCCGCGCCGGCGACAATCGCCTTGGCGATGTCACCCGACTGCTGCAGACCACCGTCGGCGATGACGGGCACGCCCGCCTCGCAGGCTGCCGTCCACGCCTCGTAGACGGCGGTGATCTGGGGGACGCCGGCGCCGGTGACGACGCGCGTGGTGCAGATCGAGCCCGGACCGAAGCCGACCTTGACGGCGTCGGCGCCGGCCTCGACGAACGCCTGCGCTCCCTGGCGGGTGGCGACGTTGCCGCCGATGACCTGGACGTGGCGGGTGGCGGGATCGGTCTTGAGCCGGCGCACCATGTCGAGCAGCAAGCGCACGTGCCCGTGGGCGGTGTCGGCGACGAGCACGTCGACGCCGGCCTCGACCAGCGTGGTCGCGCGCTCCCAGGCGTCGCCGAAGTAGCCCACCGCGGCACCCACGAGCAGGCGCCCGTCGGCGTCGTACGACGCGTTCGGGAACTGCTCCGACTTCACGAAGTCCTTCACGGTGATGAGACCGGCCAGGCGACCGTCGTCGTCGACGAGCGGGAGCCGCTCGCGCTTGTGCTGGCGCAGCAGCGCGGTCGCGTCCTCGCGGCTGATCCCGACGGGGCCGGTGATCAGCGGCATCGGCGTCATCATCTCGACGACCTTGGTGCTCGCCCACTCCTTGACCGGGGTGAAGCGCAGGTCGCGGTTCGTGATGATGCCGAGCAGGCGGTTGTCGGTGTCGACGACCGGAAGGCCGGAGACGCGGTACTCGCCGCAGATCTGGTCGAGCTCCTCGAGCGTCGCGTCGGGGCCGATGGTGACCGGGTTGGAGATGATCCCGGTCTGGGTCCGCTTGACGAGGTCGACCTGGTAGGCCTGGTCCTCGATCGACAGGTTGCGGTGGAGCACGCCGATGCCGCCTTGGCGCGCCATCGCGATCGCCATCCGCGACTCCGTCACGGTGTCCATGGCGGCGGAGATCAGCGGCGCCTTGAGCGAGATCTCCCGCGTCAGCCGCGAGGTCGTGTCGATCTCGTCGGGGGCGAGGTCGGAGTAGCCCGGCAGGAGCAGGACGTCGTCGTAGGTCAACCCCAGCGCGGCGAACTTGTCGGGCACACCCGGCGGAAGGCCAGGCTCGGGGCTCGAGAGCGCGTTCATGGCGTCCTTCACAACAGGCAGCGTGGTGCCTGGAAGTCTAGCCGCGGACCAAGTCCTGCGACGCCGGCGTCCCGAGACGCTCGACCTCCCCGGCGATGCCCAGCAGGACCGTGACGTCGTCGCCCGCGACCCGCACCCGGACTCGTACGCCGAGCCGTGTGACGAGCGGCACCAGACCGGGGTTGTCCACCTGACCCCGCAGCACGACCTCGCGGTAGCCCTCGGTCCCGAGCTGGGCCAGCGCGGCACGCGTCAGCCGGGTGCCGACACCGCGCCGCTGCCACTCGTCCTCGACCAGGACGGTCAGCTCCGGCGTGGTGCCGCCGCCACGACGGACGACCTGGACGATGCCGACGACCTCCTCGCTCCCGTCGGGCTCGGCCACCACCGCCAGGACCGCGTCGCCACCCGTGAGGTGGCGGGCCAGTCGGTCGGTCAGCCGCAAGAGGGGTACGCCGTAGCGGTGGTAGACGGTGCGCGCGGAGCAGCGCGCGTGCATCCGTTGCAGGGCGGGGTGGTCGGCGAGCGTGGCGGCGCGCAGGACGAGCCGCGCCGCGTCGACCTCACCGGGCACCGGGTCCGGCGTCCGGACCGCCTCCGCCGCGTCGGCGACGGCGGCGAGCGCGGCGGCCCGGGCGTGCTCGGTGGCGGTGAACTCCTCCGCGCGCCGCAGCCGCACCGCGATGCCGCCGGCCTCGACCACCAGCGTGCTGCCGTCGTCGTGGGGGTCGTCCCCCTGGCCCTCGTGGACGGGAGTCGCCTCGAGCAGGTGCGCGAGCACCTCCTCGACGGGCACGAGTCCCTCCTGCACCTGCCGTGCCGCCTGCAGATAGCGCGTCGGCTCGTCGACGAGCGCGCGCTCGGGCGCCGTACGCACGATCACGTCCCGTCCGCCGGCGCGGGTCACCAGCGCAGCCACGTAGTCCGGGGCCCAGCCCGCGGGCGTCGACAGCACGAGCTCGTCGGTCACGCCCTCCAACCCGGGGAAGATCTGCAGCGCCAGGATGTTGGCCCCGTGGTCCCCACAGCTCTGCGCCAGCCGCGCCAGCGCGCCCGGGCGGTCCTCCAGCGTCGTCCGCACCCTCCACAACATCTCGCACCTCCACGTCCGCGTCTCCCGACCCCTCCCACGCCACGCTGCGCCGAGCCGAGCGGGTCCCACTGTGCGCCGCCAGGGTTCCGCGGGTGCTTCGGTCGTGTTTCGGGCGCGCAACGACTTGCCACGAGTGCAGCGAGCTCATTTCGGGTGCGTCGCGCCTCCGGCATCGCGCGGGTCATCCAGACATGGAACATCGCCGGCACCTCGTGCACGTGCAGTGCCAGCCCGTCGCGACGTGCCACGTCGGCGAGCCGGTCGATCGCCGGACGCAGGATGTCGTGGGCACCGGTGAAGACGTCGGTCGGGGGGAGGTCGAGGACCCGACCGTTGACGGGACTGACGAGGGGGTCCGCGGGACCGCGCTCGCCCGCCCACCAGCTCGCAGCGGCACGCAACCCGCTCTCGGCCAGCATCGGGTCGCTCGCCTCGAGGTCGGCGACCTCATCCTCGTCCAGGGTGCCGTCGAGCCACGGCGAGAGCAGCACGAGCCCTACTGGCGCCCGCGGCACGGTCGTGGCGTCCCCGTCCTCTGCGGCGTCGCGCAGGGCGGCGGCCACAACGAGGACCAGCGCTCCCCCGGCGGAGTCGCCCATGAGCAGCAGCGGCACGCGGGGATCCGCACCCGCGACCTCGGCGTACAACCGCACCAGCTGCGGCAGCACGTCGTCGATCGTGGCATCCGGCGCGAGCGGATAGGCGGGTACGACGACCTCGGCCGGCGCCGGCGCACGGGCCGAGGTCAGAGCCCGCACGAGGCGCCAGTAGTCGGCGGTCAGGGGATGCACGTAGCCGCCGCCGTGCAGGTAGACGACCCGCGCGACCGGCGTGCTCCGGCGCGGGGCGACCGTCCAGACCCGCAGGTCGTCCGTCCGGCGCTCCTCGACGCGGCGGACCCAGCGGGTCCAGCGCGTGGGCGGCGCGTCACCTTTCGCCTGCTGCTCGCGGGCCACGCGCAGCGTGTGGTCGGCTCCCTCGAAGGCCAGCTTGTCGCGGCGCGCCCACATCAAGGCGCGGTAGACCCGCGTGTAGAGCGTCGGCGAGCGATCGTCGACGGCCCAGCGCACGGGATCGGGGTACGACGGATCTGCGGAGGATGCCACGTCAGGGGCGTGCCCGCACCAGCAGCCACGCAACCATCGGAGCCGCGTGCCGGACTCGAACCGGCGACCTTCGCTTTACAAGAGCACTGCTCTACCAACTGAGCTAACGCGGCGGGCTCCGACCGTGTGGCGGAGCGCTCACATGCTAGACGCGGCCCGAGTCACGTTTTCCGGTGCCCGGTCCAGGGCACGCTGAGGGTGGCGATCACGCATCGCCGTCCCCATCCCCGACATGCGAGGAGGCAGTGATGGGTCTCGACGACAAGCTGAGCAACAAGGCAGACGAGCTCAAGGGCAAGGGCAAGGAGTCCTACGGCAAGGCCACGGACGATGAGTCCATGGAGGCCGAGGGCAAGGTCGACCAGGCGAAGGGCAACCTGAAGCAGGCCGGCGAGAAGGTCAAGGACGCCTTCAAGAGCGACTGAGCTCGACCCGTTGCACCAACGAACCCCGCGGCATCGCCGCGGGGTTCGTTGCGTCTCGGTTGCGTGTCGGCTCCCTCGTGAAGGGCAACGGACACAAGTGTCCTGACACGCAGCGACCCGCGGGCGTGGTGCTGTCGCACCGTCCGGGGGGACGTGCCCCGGGCGCCCGCGGGTCGGGTGACTGCTGTGGATTCGGCCGGGTTCGGACCCGGCCAGCTACTGCTGGTGTTGCGCGGGGGCCGAACTAGCCGGCAGCCACCTCACGCGTCCTCGAAGAATTCAACTTCGGACCACCTCCTTTCCCGTGTGCCACAAATCTAGGTCGCCCGGGAGGCCGTCACAAGGGATTAAAGGCGCGAGCCGCTCGACCGCGCAGGCGGTCCCGTGCACTTTCCCTCCCCCGTAGGTTGGGACCCACCGGCCCGAGCGCGCGACGCACGACGTACCGAGTCGCGGACGCTGCCGGACGAGCAACGCGAGGAGCGTGAACTTTCATGACGCGCAACAACCAGGGAACCGTCGACCGACTCGACTTCACTGCGGTGCTGCAACAGCAGGATGCCGACGGAGTGAAGCTCACCTTCGTCGTCCCGACCGACGTGACCGGGCAGAGCGACGCGACTTCCATCCTCACCCTCAAGAACCAGCTTCGCGAGGCGACGGATCGCCTCTTGGAGCAGGGACGGCGCCAGAATGAGGTCGACGACCTGCTGTCGCCCGTCGCGGCGCTGCTCGCTGACTCCTCCTACTGGCGGCTGCAGAGCCGAAGCCTCGTCGTGTTCTTGGCCGACGGCTTCTTCCGGGCCGTACGCGTGCCGGTGGAGCTCACGGAGGAGGTCACGGTCGGGGACCGGTTCAACCTGTTGCCCCTCGCCCCGGTCCTGGCGAGTGACCGCAAGGTCTACGTGCTCGCGCTCGCGAAGGGATCCGTCCGGCTCTTCGACTCGACGCGCAACGTCATCGAGGAACTGCCGCTCGAGCGCATCCCGGCCTCGTTCGACGACGTCATCGACGAGCTCCCCGAGCGCGTCGTCGATGTGCGCACGGGGTCAGCGGGGCCGGCCGGCACCGCGAGCTACCAGGGACCCGACGGCGACGTGGACCGCATCCTGCTCGAGAAGTTCATCCGTGCGGTGGGACAGGCGGTGGGCACTCGCCTCGGCACCGCGCGCTCCCAGCTGCTCGTGCTGGCCACCGTGGCGGAGTACCTTCCGATCTTCACGGAGGCCTGTCCCTACCCTGCGATCTTCGACGACGTCATCCCCGGCAACCCCGAGCACACGCTGCCCGACGACCTGCGGTCGGCCGCCTGGCGGCTCGTCAACGCCCACGAGGTCGTACGCGAGGCGGAGGAGCAGGACGACGCGAAGTCCCTGGCACATGCGGGCAAGGGGTCGTTCGACCTCGCGGAGATCCTGCGCGCCGCCGAGGAGGGTCGCGTCGACACGCTCTTCCTCCCGCGCGACGACGAGCACATCACCGACGCCGGCTCACGCGAGCGGGCCAACGGCGCACTCCTCGCCACCCTCCGCAACGGTGGGGTGCTGAGGACGCTCGGCGAGCTCAACGAGCAGGCTCTGGCGACGTTCCGGTACTGAGCCGGTCACGGCGCGAGCCGCTCGACCTCCCAGGCACCGTCGAAGTCGTGATAGCGCAGACGGTCGTGCATGCGTCCGACCCGGCCCTGCCAGAACTCGACGCTGCTCGGCAGCACGCGGTAGCCACCCCAGTGCGGCGGCGCCGGGATGGGGTCGGTGCCGTCGAGTCCGCCGTACTCGCGCGCGGTCTCGTCGTACGCCGCCTGCAGCGCCTCCCGGCTCTCGACCAACCGGGACTGCGGGCTCGCCCACGCCCCGATCTGTGAGGCCCGAGGGCGGGTGGCGAAGTAGGCCCCGGTGTCCGCGCGGTCGATGATCTCGGCCTCGCCGACGATGCGGACCTGGCGCTCCAGGGCGTACCAGCCGAAGTGCAGCGAGCACCGCGGGTCGGCGCTCAGCTGGTTGCCCTTCGCCGAGCGGTGGTTGGTGAAGAAGACGAACCCGCGCTCGTCGAGTCCCTTGAGCAGGACCGTGCGCGACTCCGGCTCGCCCGTCGGCCCGATGGTCGACAGCACCATCGCGTTCGGCTCGACCAGACCCAGCTCGCGGGCGGCGAGCGCGTCGTCGAACCAGCGGGCGAACTGCGTCAGCGGGTCGGGCGCGAGGTCGTCCTCGCTGAGTCCGCCCGCGGCGTACTCCTCACGGAGGGCCTGCAGGCGGGCGGTGAGCGTCGGGTCGGGTGCGGGACCTGCCATGACGACGAACTTAGCCCCGCCTCGGGGCGTAGGCCTGGTGATGCGCGGCACAACCGGTCGGGGCACAATGCCGAGCAACCAGGACGAAGGAGTGACGATGACCGAAGTGCAGCACGGACTCGAGGGCGTGGTGGCGTTCGAGACCCACATCGCCGAGCCCGACAAGGAGGGCTCCGCGCTGCGCTACCGCGGTGTCGACATCGAGGACATCGTCGGCCGGGTCCCGTTCGAGAACGTCTGGGGCCTGCTCATCGACGGCACCTACACCCCCGGGCTGCCGCCGGCGGAGGCCTACAACATCCCCGTGCGCACCGGCGACGTCCGCGTCGACGTCCAGGCCGCGATCGCGATGCTGGCCCCGGCGTTCGGGTTCGGCCAGACCTACGACATCAGCGATGAGCAGGCCCGCGAGGACCTCGCCCGCGTCGCGGTGATGGTGCTGTCGTACGCCGCCCAGTCCGCGCGCGGCCTGCACCAGCCCGTGGTCCCCCAGCGCATCGTCGACGAGGGCACGACGCTGGCGGAGAAGTTCCTCATCCGTTGGAAGGGCGAGGCCGACCCCGCCCACGTCAAGGCCATCGACGCCTACTGGAGCTCGGCTGCCGAGCACGGCATGAACGCCTCCACTTTCACCGCCCGGGTCATCACCTCCACCGGCGCCGATGTGGCTGCGGCGTTCTCCGGCGCGATCGGTGCGATGAGCGGCCCGCTGCACGGCGGCGCACCCTCGCGGGTGCTCGGGATGATCCGCGACGTCGAGGAGCGCGGCGACGCCCGTGCCTACGTCAAGGAGCTGCTCGACAACGGTGAGCGATTGATGGGCTTCGGGCACCGCGTCTACCGCGCCGAGGACCCGCGTGCGCGGGTGCTGCGGCGTACGGCGCGCGAGCTCGCCGCCCCGCGCTACGAGGTCGCCGAGGCGCTCGAGCAGGCCGCACTCGCCGAGCTGCGCGAGCGCCGCCCCGACCGCGTCCTGGAGACCAACGTCGAGTTCTGGGCCGCGATCGTCCTGGACTTCGCCGAGGTGCCGTCAAACATGTTCACCTCGATGTTCACCTGCGCCCGCACCGGCGGCTGGTCGGCCCACATCCTCGAGCAGAAGCGCACCGGCCGGCTGATCCGGCCCTCCGCGATCTACACCGGACCGGATCCGCGGCCCGCTGAGGACATCGAGGGCTGGGACGACGCCTGGGCGCAGTCCTGAGCCGACACCGCTAGCCGATCGCGGGCTTCACCTTCTCTGCGAGCAGCCGCAGGCTCTCCCACGAGGGCTCGGCAGGGAGCCCGCCACAGGCAGCGTGGGCGGTGACCAGCGGGAGGGTGCCGGCCTGGCCCCGGGCGATCAGCTCGTCCGGGGTGCCGACGACGTAGCGCCCGGCGGCACGCAGCTCGGCGACCGTGCCCGAGTCATCGCGCACGTGATGCTGGTGCGCCCCGCTCCACCGGGAGTAGCCCTGGGCGTCGGCGAGCAGGTGCCGGCCGTGCTCGGCCCAGAACCGGTCGGGGTCCTCGCTGCAGAACACCGCCGCCGGTCCCTCGGGAGGCATCATCACGAAGCCGTGCTTGCGGCCCAGCTCCGCGCAGGTGTCGCGGTAGAGCTGCTTGAGCGCCGGGTCGGCCTGCTGGGGGGAGAAGTGCATGCCGAGACGGGCGGCGCGCCGCGCGGCGGCCGGGGTGCCTCCGCCGTACAGGAAGACCGGGTGCGGGTCGGAGTACGGCGGCGGGCTGACCCGCACGCGCCGTCCGTCGACCTCCACCTCCTCGCCGGTGAGCAACTGCAGCAGCACGGTCAGCTGCTGCTCGATGGCGCGGCCGCGGGAGGACCACTCGCGACCGAAGTGCGCGTACTCCTCAGGGCGGTAGCCGAGACCGAAGGTGTAGCTGACCCGCCCGGCGCTGAGGTGGTCGAGCACGACGATGTCCTCCGCCAGCCGGACCGGGTCGTAGAGGTTCGCCAGCAGGGCCGAGATGGAGATCGGGATGGTCGAGGTCACCGCCGCCACCGCCGACGCCACCGGGATCGGGCTGGGCAGGTAGCCGTCGTCGGAGGCGTGGTGCTCCGACAGCGTCACGCCGCCGAAGCCGTGCTGCTCGACGTACGGGGCCTGCTCGAGCGCGCGGGCGTAGAGCTCCTGCCGCTCGGAGCGGGAGACGCCGGGGGCACGGAAGTCGTAGCGCAGGACGAAGAAGGTGCTGGTCACAGGCCCCACCCAACACCAGGACGAGAACGTGTTCTAGGACTTCGCCAACTTCTTCGCGTAACACCGCGAGAGCGGTGCGTCGCGGTAGTAGCCGTAGCCCGGGATCGGGACGTAGCCGTGGGCCTCGTAGAGCGCCATCGCCTCCGGCTGGCGCAGCCCCGTCTCCAGCACCAGCACGTCGATCCCGGCCTCGGCCGCGGTCTGCTCCAGGTGGCGCAGCACCGCGGCGGCGTACCCGCGCCGTCGGGCCGCGGCGTCGACGAACATCCGCTTGATCTCGGCGACCTCGCGCCCGCCGAGCGCTTGGGTCGACGCACGCCGCCAGCCGCCCATCGCCACGGGGACGGGCCCGGCACCGAGGTCGGCGTACCCGATGAAGAACGCCCCTGCCGGAGCGTCGAACTCGTCGTAGCGGATCGGCGCCTCGTCCTCGCCGCCGTAGCGCTCGACGTACTCGGCCTGGACGCGCGCGATCAGCTCGAGTGCGTGCGGGTCGCTGAGCCGGGACGGGCGCAGGTCCATCAAGCGTTCCTCTCGTTCAGGGCTGGGAAGCGGGTGAGACGATAACCGCGCCATGACGAACGACATCGTGATCCCCACCGACCTGCTCCCCGCCGACGGCCGCTTCGGCGCCGGGCCGTCCAAGATCCGCACGTCCGCGCTCGAGGCGCTGGCCGCGACGGGCGAGTCCCTCATGGGCACCTCGCACCGGCAAGCGCCCGTGCGCAACGTCGTCGGACGCGTGCGCGAGGGTCTCGCGGCGCTGTTCGACCTGCCCGAGGGTTACGAGGTCGTGCTCGGCAACGGGGGCGCGACGGCGTTCTGGGACATCGCGACCTTCGGCCTGATCCGCGAGAAGAGCCAGCACCTGACCTTCGGGGAGTTCTCCTCGAAGTTCGCCACCGCCGCGAAGCAGGCGCCGTTCCTCGCCGACCCGTCGGTGATCAGCTCGGAGCCGGGCAGCCGGCCGAGCCCGGTCGCCGAGGAGGGCGTCGACGTCTACGCCTGGGCCCACAACGAGACCTCCACCGCGGTCATGGCGCCGGTCGAGCAGGTCGCGGGCTCGGGCGACGACGCGCTCGTGCTGATCGACGCCACGTCGGGCGCCGGCGGTCTGCCGGTCGACGTGCGGGAGGTCGACGCCTACTACTTCGCCCCGCAGAAGTGCTTCGCCTCCGACGGCGGCATCTGGCTGGCCCTGATGTCGCCCGCCGCGCTCGAGCGGGCCGAGCAGATCGCGGCGAGCGACCGGTGGATCCCGGCGTTCTTCGACCTGCCGACCGCGATCGACAACTCGCGCAAGAACCAGACCTACAACACCCCCGCGGTGGCCACGCTCTTCCTCATGGCCGAGCAGCTGGACTGGATGAACGCCAACGGCGGACTGGCCGGCATGGTCGAGCGCACCACGCGCAGCTCAGACGCGCTCTACGGCTGGGCGGAGCGCACCGACTGGGCCACGCCGTACGTCACGGACCCGGCCGACCGCTCCCTGGTCATCGGCACCATCGACCTCGACGAGTCGATCGACGCCGCCGAGGTCGCCAAGGTCCTGCGCGCCAACGGGATCGTCGACACCGAGCCCTACCGCAAGCTCGGGCGCAACCAGCTGCGGATCGCGATGTATCCGGCGATCGACCCCGAGGACGTCGTCGCCCTCACCCGATGCGTCGAGCACGTCGTCGCAGCGCTTCCGGCGCCTGCTTGAGCAACCGCAGGGTCGCGCGCTCCAGCGCGGCCTGCCGCAGCGCCGGGTCCTCCGGCGCCCGGCGCAGTGCGGCCTCGATCGTGACGCCGTCCTCGTAGAGGTCGATCACTGCCGGGTCGACGTAGGAGTTGCGGGCGACGGTAGGGGTGTTGCCGAGGTACTCAGCGACCTCGACCATCGCCCCACGGATCGCGCGCTTGCGCGACGCCGCGCTCTCGCCGTGCTCGTCGCTGGCGGCCAGCGCCGCGGCGGCCAGCACGGTCGCGTGCCACGTCCGGAAGTCCTTCGCCGTGATCTCGTCGCCGACGATCTCGCGCAGGTAGCTGTTGACGCTCGGGCCGTCGAGCGGACCCCAGCGCCGACCGTCCTTGTAGGCGAGCAACCGGTCGTCTCCCCCGCGCCGGCGGCGCATCACCTCGACTGCCTCGACCGCGGGCAGGTCGTCGATCTCCACCCGGTGCTCGATGCCGGACTTGCCGACGAACTGGAAGACGAGCGCGCCGTTGCGGCGGCGTACGTGCTCGCGGCGCAGCGTGGTCAACCCGAACGAGTCGGTGTAGGAGTCGCTGCCGATGCGGAAGTAGCCCAGGTCCAGCAGGCGTACGGCGGCCGCAGCCGCGCGGTCGCGGGGCATCCCCTGCAGCGCCAGGTGCAGCGCGATCGCCTCGCGCGCCGCGGGCAGCCGGCGGGCGACCTTGGCCACCCGCTCGTGCTTCGCCAGGTCACGGCGTACCCGCCACTCGGGGTGGTAGAGGTACTGCCGCCGCCCGGCCGCGTCGGTGCCGACCGCCTGCAGGTGGCCGTTGGCGTGGGGACAGATCCACACGTCCTGCCACGCGGGCGGGATCACGAGGGCGCGGATGCGCTCCACGGCCTCGGGCGGCAGCCGAGTGCCGTCGGCGTCGAGGTAGACGAACCCCCGGCCCGCACGCCGGCGCGTCCACCCCTTCGAGTTCGCCGACACCGTGCGCAACCGGACCATGGCGTGGAGGTCCCCCGCCACGGGCCCGCCGAAACGCCCGCCCCTCCCCGTCACTCCCCTACGTGAGCGTTGCTCCGCGCAACCGCGGACGACGCTCACGTAGGGGAGTGTCAGGATCGGCGGCGCAGCACGAGCCCGACGATGAGCAGGCCGGCCAGGGTGACGGCCACGGGGACGGCGGGGCCGTCGAGCAGGCCGGTGGCGGGGTCGACCTCCGGCGCAGCTGCGGACTCGGCTTCCTCGTCGTCGGTCACCGACTCCGGCTCGGCCACCGACTCCAGTCCCGGCTCGGTCGAGGGCACCAGCGCGGGCGGCAGCCGCACCTCGTGGATGACGGAGTACCTCCCCTCCGTCGACACCAGCACCCGGCCGTCGGCCCCGACCGAGATCGCCTCACCCTGCTCCTGCTCCGGCAGCGCGATCTCCCCCAGCCGCTCGAACCCGGGGTAGGTCAGCAGGCTGGCCGCGCCGTAGTCGCGCAGGACCACGTGGCGCCCGTCGGGCCAGAAGGCACCGTCGGTGAGGAACCCGCTGACCCGCGTGACGGGCCGCAACCGGTTGAGCCGGTCGGTGCGCAGCTGCTTCGGCGCGACGTAGACCGTGCCGCCGAAGAGGCTCTTGGTGACGATGAGGACCCGCCCCGTGTCGGGGTGGACGAGCAACGTCTCGGCGTCCTGCGCCCGGTCGGGGTAGACCAGGCGGTACGCCGGCGCGGCCACCTCGCGGTCACCGCGGCCGACCGGCACGCGGTAGAGCCGGATGTCGGGGCGACGCCCGGCGTTGTCGCCGATGTCGCCCACCCACACGGTCGGCTCCCCGTCGACGTCCCCGGCCGGCGCGAGCGCCTCGACGTCGACGACCGAGTCGGCGAAGACGGTGGTGCCGACCGTGTCACCGGTCGTGAGGTCGACGACGTAGACGATCGCGTCGTCGCCGGAGTCGTTGACCGTGACAACGACGTCCCCGAGGTCGACCAGCCCGCTCGACTCGTCGATGCGCTCGTCGGTGAAGGCAGCACGCTCCTCCGCCGCCGGCTGCGCAGTCGCGGCCGCAGCCGGGGCGAGTGCGACCGCCGCCAGGACGGCGGCCAGGCCCGCCCGCGCCGTCCGCGTCATGCGCCGCGGGGGCTGTACATGATGACGGCGACGCCCACCAGGCAGATCAGCGCGCCGGTGACGTCCCAGCGGTCGGGGCGGAAGCCGTCGAGCGCCATCCCCCACGCCAACGAGCCGGCCACGAACACCCCGCCGTACGCCGCCAGGATCCGCCCGAAGTTGGCGTCGGGCTGCAGGGTCGCGACGAAGCCGTAGATCCCCAGCGCGATCACGCCGGCGCCGATCCACAGCCATCCCCGGTGCTCCCGCACCCCCTGCCACACCAGCCAGGCGCCGCCGATCTCGGCGATCGCCGCGGCGACGAAGAGCACCAGCGAGCGGGCGACATCGGCGCTGGAGTCCATGGGCTGAGGTTAGGCCAGGAGCTCCGCGAGCCGCGGCCGGATCCCCCACGCGGCGACCAGCGCGTCGTACTCCTCCTGAACGTCGCGCGGCTGCGCACCCGACCTCACCGCGCGGATGAGCGTGTTGCGCGGCGTGTGTTGGCTCTCGACGAACTCCATCACGTCGACCCGGTAGCCCTGCAGCCGCAGCAGCGAGGCTCGGAGGGTGTCGGTCAGGGTGTCGGCCAGCCGCTCGCGCAGGATGCCGTGCCGGGTGAGCAGGGTGTAGGGCGCCGGGGTCGGCGTACGACGGAGCTGCGCGGCGACGTCGTGGTGACAGCACGGTGCGGCGAGCACGAGGCAGGCATCCCAGCCGACCGCGCGGGCGAGCGCCTCGTCGGTGGCGGTGTCGCAGGCGTGCAGGGCCAGCACCACCTCGGGTGCGGCCGGCAGCACCCCGTCGAGGTCGGCGGCCTCGATCGAGGCGACGACCCACGAGGTGGAGTCACCGATGCCGAGCTCGTCGGCGACCGCGGTGTTGTGGTCATAGGACTGCTGCTTGGAGTCGACACCGACCAGGTGCACCGGCAGTCCCCGCCGGGTGAGGTGGCGGTGCGCGGCGAAGGTCAGGTAGGCGTTGCCGCACCCGAGGTCGACCACCCGCAACGGCTCCTCGGCGGTGGGCTGACGCAGCCGACCGGACTCCAGCGCGTCGGTGACCGCGACGTCGAGGGCGCGCAGGAACTCCTCGACCTGGCGGTACTTCGCCTGCCGCGACGGTTTGATCCGTCCCTCGGCGTCGGCGATGCCCAGCGCGCGCAGCACCGGGTCGCCCTCCGGCAGCAACCGCGCCTTCGCGCGGTCGTGGCCGCGGACGGGAGCGGCCGGGGTCTCCCGGGCGGCGGTGGCGTGCACCAGCGCCTCGCCCTTCTTGGTCACCCGCACCTGCAGCGACTCGGTGAGCGTGTCGACGTGCCAGTTGCCGAAGGGCTCCTCGAGCAGCGCATCGAGCGCCTCGGTCGCCGCCGGCCCGACGGCGTGGTTGGCGGTGTGGGCCTGGGTGTCGTCGTACGTCGTGACCTGCAGGTGCCGACCGGACTTGAGGTCGACGTAGCGCAGCTCGACCCGGCGCCAGGCCGGCTGCCGGCCGCGGCGCCGGCCGGTGGCCAGCGCCCGGACGAGCGTCTCGTCGTTCAGGATCGTGGCGCGGACGCGGGTCAGCGCTCGCAGCAGGGGCTCGGCGGCCACGTCAGCCCCGCACGAGCGCGGTGACCAGCACGACGAGCAGCAGTGCGCCCAGGGCGCACGGGATCACCAGGCGGCGGTAGCGGGGATTCACTCGGACGATCCTAGGCCGCGCTCTGCGAGGGCTTCGGCTCGGTGACCGCGATCGTCGCCTCGGCCACCGCTGCGGCCCGCTCGCTGCGACGGAAGAGCACCACGGCGAGCAGCACGCCGAAGATCGTCGCCAGCCCACCACCGATGAGCGTCCAGCGCGCACCGAACGTCTCGCCGATCCATCCGACGATGGGTGCCCCCAGCGGCGTACCGCCCATGAAGATCATCATGTAGAGGGCCATCACCCGCCCGCGCATGTGCGCCACGGTGGTGGTCTGCATGACCGTGTTGGCCGCGGTGATCATCGTCAGCGCCGCCAGCCCCAGGACCGGCGCCCAGACCAGGAAGGACCAGTACGTCGGCGCCAACCCCGCGATCACCTCGGCGATCCCGAAGGCCAACGCGGCCAGCACGACCAGGCGGTAGCGGATGCGGGTACGTCGCGCGGCGAGGAGCGCGCCGGTCAGCGAGCCGATGGCCAGCACCGAGCCGATGATCCCGTAGCCCTCGGCCTTCTGGTCGAAGACCTCGGTCGCCATCAGCGCCGACGTCATCTGGAAGTTGAGCCCGAACGTGCCGGCGAAGAAGACGATCATGAGGATGAGCTTGAGGTCGGGGCGGCTGCGCACGTAGCGGATGCCGTCGCGGATCATGCCCTTCGTGCGGGGCTGCGGCGTCGGGGTGTCGAGCAGCCGCGGGTCCATCCGCTCGAGGGCCACGACGACGGCGCCGTAGCTGATCGCGTTGAGGAGGATGACCCAGCCGGTCGCCGCCGCGCCGCCGCCGAGGGCGCCGATCAGCACACCGGCCAACGCGGGGCCGAGCATCCGGGCGGCGTTGAACGAGGCGGAGTTCAGCCCGACGGCGTTGGGCAGGTCCTCGGGACCGACCATCTCGCTCACGAACGACTGGCGCGCGGGCCCGTCGAAAGCCGTGCCGATGCCGAAGACCAGCGCGATGGCGTAGACGTGCCACACCTCGGCGACCCCGGTGATCGCCAGCACACCGAGCAGGCCGGCAGGCACCGCCATCATCAGCTGGGTCAGCTGGAGCATGCGGCGCTTGGGGAACCGGTCGGCCAGCAGGCCGGCGTACGGCGAGAGCAGCAGGATCGGCAGGAACTGCAGGCCGGTCGTGATGCCGAGGGCGGTGCCACTGCCAGCGGTGAGGACGAGCACGAGCCAGTCCTGGGCGACGCGCTGCATCCACGTCCCGGTGTTCGACACCACGCCACCGGCGGCGTACAACCGGTAGTTGCGGTTCGCCAGGGCGCGGAAGGTGGGGCTCAAGCGTTGGCCAGCCTTTCGAGGATCGGTGCGGCAGTGCGGAGCGCGTCGCGCTCCTCGGGGGTCAGGTTGCGCAGCTCGCGCGCGAGCCACGCGTCGCGGCGCTTGCGATCAGCAGCCAGCGTCGCGGCTCCCTGGTCGGAGATGCTGATCAGCGCGCGGCGGCCGTCGTCCTCGCACGCCCGCCGGGTCACGTAGCCAGCGGCCTCGAGGTCGTTGATCGCGCGGGTCATCGTCGGGGGCTGGACCATCTGGCGCCGGGCGAGCTCACCGACGCTGGCCTCCCCCTCGCGCAGCAGGTCACCCAGCACCGCGAGCTGGCCGATGCTCAGCTCGTTGTCGGGGTCCCGCTCGGAGCGGAGGCGGCGCACCAGCCGGAAGACGGACAGCCGCAGCGCGGACGCCAGACCGACGTCCGTGCGCGCGAGCTTCTCGATCGTGGGTGCCATATCGTGAGCATAACTCATTACCCTTGCTAACTATTTCCCGAAGGGCGCTCTGTGGGCGGGCTCACGCCGGGGCCGGACGACCCGACCGGACCGGTCCCGAGGTATCGGGCGCAGGGGACGTCGCCGCTGCAGGATGGTCGGCGAAGTCCACGACCGAGGAAGCAGAGGCACAGCGTGCTGCCAGCCCTGAACGAGATCGTCGACGCCGTCGAGGCGGATCTCGCCGCAGACGTCGACGTCGCTGCGGTGGCCGCGCGGCACGCGACGACCGAGTATCACCTGCGGCGGATGTTCTCCTCGCTCGCCGGGATGCCGGTGTCGGAGTACGTCCGTCGCCGGCGGATGTCGCGGGCCGCCGCCGACCTCACGCAGACCACCGACGACCTGCTGACCATCGCCGTACGCCACGGCTACGGCTCGACCGAGGCGTTCGGCCGGGCGTTCCGCGCCGTGCACGGCATCGGGCCGTCCGATGCGCGGCGCTCGGGCGGCCCGTTCCGCAGCCAGCAGCCTCTCCGCTTCCGTCTGACCGTCGAAGGGAACACCGCCATGAACGTTCGCATCGTCGACCGCCCCATCCTCCACCTCATCGGTCACGCGACGCGCGTCCCGCTGCTCTATGAGGGAGTCAACCCCGCGATCGCCGAGCACATCGCCGCCATCGAGCCGTCGGAGCACGCCCGGCTCAAGGAGCTGAGCAACACCGACCCGCGGGGGCTGCTGCAGGTGACCCACGGCACCGAGCCGGACGAGCCGGAGGGCGCCGAGCTCACCTACCTGCACGGCGTCGCGGTCTCCGAGGGGACACCCGTCCCGGGCGACCTCGACCACCTGCAGGTCGCTGGGGGCCGGTGGGCCGTGTTCACCAGCGCGGGACCGCATCCGCAGGCGCTGCAGGAGACCTGGGCCGCCACCGCGGCGGAGTGGTTCCCCGCACACCCGTGGCGACTGCGTCCCGGACCGTCGATCGTCGCGATCCTCGAGCACGACGCGGACTTCACCACGGCCACGTGTGAGCTCTGGCAGCCGGTCGAGCCCGCCTGAACGCGAGAGCGGGTGGTTCCGGTGCCACGTCGTGGCACCGGAACCACCCGCTCAGGACGCGGGGCGCGTGCCGATCAGGTCAGCAGCGCGCGGATCGGCTCGATCGCGAAGTAGGCGACGAACAGGACCGAGACGACCCACATGAGCGGGTGGATCTCGCCGATCTTGCCGCGCACCAGCTTGATCAGGGTGTAGGCGATGAAGCCCGCCCCGATGCCGGCCGAGATGGAGTACGTGAACGGCATCAGCGCGATCGTGAGGAACGCCGGGATCGCGATCTCCAGGTCGTCCCAGTCGATGCCCTTGACCTGCTGCATCATCAGGAAGCCGACAAGGACCAGTGCGGGCACGGCGGCCTCGTTGGGGATGACGGCGACGACCGGCGACAGGATCGTGGTCAGCAGGAAGAGCACACCGGTGACGACGCTGGCCAGACCGGTGCGCGCGCCCTCGGCCACACCCGAGGCGGACTCGATGAAGGACGTGTTGCTCGAGACGCTCGAGGCACCGCCGGCGACGGCCGCCAGCGAGTCCACGACCAGGATGCGCTTGGTGTTGGGCGGGTTGCCCTCGTCGTCGAGGAGCTTGGCCTCGGCGCCGATGGCGGTCATCGTGCCCATCGTGTCGAAGAAGTCGGCCAGCAGCAGGGTGAAGATCAGCAGCAGGACGGTGACGACGCCGGCCGACTCCCACGAGCCGAGCAGGTTGAAGTTGCCGACGAGGCTGAAGTCGGGGACGTCGACGATCTTGTCGGGCAGGGCCGGGACGTTGAGGTTCCAGCCGGTCGGGTTGTCGACGCTCGAGCCGAGCTTGCCGACGCTCTCGACGATGATCGCCACGATCGTCGCCACGACGATGCCGATGAGGATCGCACCCTTCACGCCGCGCACGTAGAGCACGATCATCAGTGCCAGGCCGACCACGAAGACGAGGACCGGCCAGCCCGACAGGGTGCCCCCGATGCCGAGCTCGACGGGGACCGGTCCGTTGCCGGTACGCCGCACGAAGCCGGCGTCGACGAGGCCGATGAGGGCGATGAACAGGCCGATGCCGACACTGATGGCGACCTTGAGCTGGATCGGCACGGCGCGGAAGACCGCCTCGCGGAACCCGGTCAGCACCAGGACGAGGATCACCACGCCTTCGATGACCACCAGTCCCATCGCGTCGGCCCAGGTCATCTGCCCGGCCAGCGAGTAGGCCACGAAGGCATTGAGCCCGAGACCGGCGGCGATCGCGATCGGGAAGTTCGCGACCACGCCCATGAGGATCGACATGACACCGGCGACCAGCGCGGTCGTCGCCGCGATCGTCGCGAAGTCCGCCAGGCTGTCGCCGTTGGCGTCGGTCCCGCCGGAGAGGATGATCGGGTTCAGGACGACGATGTAGGCCATCGTGAAGAAGGTGACGACGCCGCCGCGCACCTCACGGCCCACGGTCGAGCCTCGCTCGGAGATCTTGAAGAAGGTGTCCACGGGAGAGGATCGAACCAGATCGCGGCGCCGCGCGTCGGCCCTGTCCGAAACTGCCACCGTGGCGAGCGATACATTGACAGACGTGGAGGAGCCCGAGCTGCAGACGCACGAGATCGGCAGCCGCACCTACGTCGTCGCCGACGTGGACCCCCTCGACCTCGACGGCGTGCGGACGGTGGCGGTCGGCGCCGGGCTGTGGCTGGTCGCCTTCGTCGGGCTGATCCCGTTCTACGGCCGCCTCGAGGAGACCGACCGCGAGTGGTGGCTGTGGACCTGCCTGGCCGGCTTCGGGCTCGGTGTCATCGGCTGGGACTACTGCCGGCGCCGGCGCAACAACCGGATCGCCCGGCGCGCGGCCGAAGCCGACCGCACTCCTCCTGACTGAGCTCCGGCTGGCTCAGAAGGTCTCGAGCAGCGCCGGGGACTCCTCGTCGAGCACGGGCTCGGGCAGCGGCTCGGGCTGGTGCTTCTTCGACAACCGCACCTCGGAGTGCGCTCCGCAGCCGTGGTCGAAGGAGACGACCCGGCCGTCGTCGTTGGCGTTGCCGTTGGCGCACACGCCGAACAGCCGCGAGAGCGGACCCGCGAGCCGGACGAGGAAGCCGCAGCCCACGCACTGACCGGGGGCGGCCTGCGCGAGCGGGCTCTCAGGGCCCTGGTCGCCGTCGTACCAGCGCTGCGCGGCCTGGTCGCGGCCCTCGATCGAGAGCACACGCGGACGGCCGAGACCGACCTCGTGGATCACGTCGCGCATGGCGTCGCGGTCGACGATCTCGTCCCCGGCCGTCTGCCCCGGCACCAGGCGCGGGTCGTCGGCCTCGACGGGCAGCAGGTCGCCCGGGGACAGGTCACCGGGGGCGACGCGGTCCTTGTAGGGCACCCAGGCCGGCGCCACGATCGCCTCGTCGCCAGGCAGCAGGACCACGTCGTTGACGGTGACGGTGCGCAGCCGCGGCGCCCGGACGACGTCCACGGCCCAGGTCCAGCCGCGGTAGCCGCGCTTGGTGCAGGCGAACAGATGGGTCACCACGCGCTCGGCTTCCGCCTGCACGCCCAGGTGCTCCCCGACCTCGTCGGCGGTGACCTGCTCGAGCAGGGCCGCACGCGCGACGTCGACCGCAGCAGCGGCCACGGCGTCCGGCTTGGACGGGCGGGAGGTGATGACCATGCTCGGATTGTCCCCCATCCCCTGGATCGTTGTCCGCGCGACCCACGCGCCGGGCAAGATGGGCCCATGCCAGAGGCCCCCCACGCACCCCCCGGGCGCGCCCGGCAGGTGGCCACCGGCACCTGGCGCGGGACCGCGCGCGCCGCCCGGGCGACCGGCCGAGGCACCCGCACCGCCGTACGCGGCACGGTCCGTCTGGCGCGCCGCGCGTCGCGGGCCGAGGGAGCCGGCGACTCCGGGCTGTCACGGCTGATCGAGCTGCACGCGGTCAACGCCGCCGCCGACGCCGCGGTCGCGATCTCCTTGGCGGGCACCCTGTTCTTCCAGGTCCCCACCGGCGAGGCGCGCGGTCAGGTCGCGCTCTTCCTCGGCCTGACGATGCTGCCCTTCGCCGTGGTGGCTCCGCTCATCGGTCCGTTGCTGGACCGGTTCGGTCACGGCCGGCGCTGGGCGATCGGCGCGACGATGGCACTGCGCGGGTTCCTCTGCTGGGTCCTCGCCGACGCCGTCGCCAGTGGCTCGGTCGCGCTGTTCCCGGCAGCGCTCGGGGTGCTGGTCGCGTCGAAGGCGTACGGCGTCACCCGCGCCTCCGCCGTGCCCCGGGTGGTGCCGGAGTCGCTGAGCCTGGTGAAGGCCAACTCGCGGATCTCGCTCGCCGGCACGATCGGTGCCGCGGTGTCGGCCCCGATCGCGGTCGGGGCGTCGTTCCTCGGATCCGACTGGTCGCTGCGCTACGCGTTCGCGCTCTTCGTCTTCGCCACGATCCTGGCGATCCTGCTCCCCGCCCGCGTCGACTCGGCCCATGGCGAGGAGCAGCTCGCGCTCGGCTCGGTGGGCGGTATCGGCGCGTCGATGCGCTCGCCGGTGCCCGCCAGCGTGGTCTTCGCCCTGCGGTGCAACGCGGGGTTGCGACTGCTGTCGGGCTTCTTGGTGATGTTCATGGCGTTCCTGCTGCGCGACCAGCCCTTCCCCGGTTGGGAGGACCGCCCCGAGCTGTTGCTGGGCCTGGTCGTCGGTGCGGCGGGCGCCGGGAGCACCACCGGCATCGCCCTCGGATCGCTGCTGCGCAACGTCCGCCCCGAGCTGACCGTGGTCCTCGTGCTCGTGCTCGACGCCGTCGTGGTGGTGCTGGCGGCGTTCCTCTACGGGTTGGTCGTCGCCTCGCTGCTCGGCCTGACCGCCGGGCTGTGCCAGAGCCTGGGGAAGCTGTCCCTGGACGCGCTCATCCAGCGCGAGGTGCCCGAGCGCACGCGCACCAGCGCCTTCGCCCGCTCCGAGACCCTGCTGCAGATGTCCTGGGTGCTGGGCGGGTTCCTCGGTATCGCGCTGCCGCTCATCCCCCGTCTCGGGCTGGGCGTGGTGGCCGCGGTGCTGGCCGCCTGGACGGTGTTCGTGCTGACCCACCGGCCCGGGCGGACCGCGGCCCAGCCGGACCCGACGGCACCCTCGGCGTACTAGGCCTCGAGCTCGTCGGCGAGGGCCCGCAGCAGCTTCGCCGTCGGTCGCGCGGTCTTGGGGTCGGGGTGCCGGCCGTGGCGGTAGCCCTCGCCGAGCCCGTCGAGCAGGCGGATCAGGTCCTCGACGATCGAGACCATCTCCTCGGGCTTCTTGCGCAGCGCCTTGACCACGGACCCGGAGGAGTCGAGCACGCGCAGCTGCAGCGCCTGGTCGCCCTTGCGGCCCTGGGCGATGCCGAACTCCACGCGCATCCCGGCCCGCAGGCTCTCCACCCCGTCGGGGAGTGCCGAGGCGCGGACGAAGACGTCCTCACCGTCCTCGCGCGACAGGAAGCCGAAGCCCTTCTCCGCGTCGTACCACTTGACCTTGCCGATGGGCACCTCGAACGACCTCCTCATGTGGGCGCAGGGGGCGCCGATCCTGTGGTTCCCACTCTATGGGTCGCGGTTGCTCGCGCGCGCATGGGTTTGGGAGCATGGAGAGCCGGCGCCGTGCCCGTTCCGCACGATCTTCCCCCTTTGGCCACCGTGAGGAGGTCCGCCGTGCGCGCGTTGCGACGCCTTTCCACCGCCCTGCTCGCAGGCGGACTCGCCGCGAGCCTCACCGTCGCCGGGGCAGTAGGCGCAGCCACGTCGAGCAGTGCTGCGCCCCTGGCCGAGGTCGGGGACCCGACCGCCGCGACCGGTGGCGCCGTCTACCTGGTCACCGTGCAGAAGGGCGCGCAGGACCGCGTCCTGGCGAGCCTCGACGTCGACCCCCTCTACCGCTACACCCACACGATCGCCGGGTTCAGCGCGCGGCTGGAGCCGGCCGACGTGAAGGCGTTGCGTGCCCGCGCGGACGTCGTACGCGTCGAGCGCAGCACCCGGCAACGCCTGCAGTCCGGGTCCACGACGGACTTCCTCGAGCTCGCCGGCGACACCGGGGCATGGCAGTCGTTGGGCGGACCGGAGCGCGCCGGTGCCGGCGTCGTCATCGGGTCGGTCGACTCCGGGCTGTGGCCGCGCACACCGGCGTTCGCGCCCCTGACCGACGTCGACGCCCGTCCCGCCGGGTTCACCGGCGCGTGCCGCACCGGTGTGGCCGGATCGAACTTCTGCACCACCAAGGTCGTCGCCGCCGACTGGTTCGTGGAGGCCTTCGGCCCCGACGCGATCGCCAGCAACGAGGAGCTCTCCCCGCGCGACACCGTCGGGCACGGCACCCACAGCGCCTCGGTCGCGGCCGGTGGGGCGGGAGTCGACGCCCGGCTCAACGGCCGGCCCTTCGGGCAGGTCTCGGGCATCGCCCCGGCCGCCCGGCTGGCCGTCTACAAGGCGTGCTGGGCGGCCCCCGATCCCGACCAGGACGGCTGCGAGACCGCCGACCTCGTCGCCGCGGTCGACCGCGCGGTGGGCGACGGCGTCGACGTCCTCGACGTGCCCGTCTCCTCCACCCCGGCCGCCCCGTTCGACACCCTCTCCGCCGCGCTGCGCCACGCCGAGCGTCAAGGTGTCTTCGTTGCCACCGCCGCCGGCAACGCCGGGCCCGGGCCCGGCACCGTGCAGCAGCCCGCGCCGTGGGTGACCACCGCCGCAGCGAGCACCCACACCCTGCGTCAGGGCGCCGTCGTCCTCGGCGACGGCACCCGGCTCGTGGGCGCCATGGTGGCGCGGACGCCGGTCGAGTCGACCCGGTTGGTGGCGGCCCGCACGGCGGCCGCGCGCGGCAGCTCCACGCACGACGCGGCGCTGTGCCACCGCGGCAGCCTCGACCCCGCGGCGGTCAAGGACGCGATCGTCGTCTGCCAGCGCGGGGTGATCGCGCGCGTGGAGAAGTCCGCCGCGGTCCGCGACGCCGGCGCCGCGGGGATGGTGCTGACCAACCCCTACCCGCAGGAGCTCCCCACCGACGTGCACTCCGTGCCGTCGGTGCACCTCGACACCGCCGCTGCGCGCGAGCTCCAGCGCTACCTCGACCGCGAGTCCGCCGCGACCGCCGCTCTCGACCCCGCCGCCACCGACAGCACCCCGGTCCCCCAGGTGCTGGCCGCATCGGGACGCGGACCGGCTGACGTCGACGGGGACCTGCTCAAGCCCGACGTGACCGCGCCCGGCTCCGGGGTGCTGGCCGCCGCCAGCCCGCTCAACGGCGACGGCCAGCAGTGGGCGATGCGCACCGGCACGTCGGTCTCCTCCGCCCACGTCGCAGGCCTCGCGGCGCTGCTGCGCTCGGCACGCCCCGGGTGGTCCCCGGCCCAGGTGAAGTCGGCGCTGATGACCACGGCGTACGACGTCGAGGGGCCGAGCTCTCCGCTGACGCAGGGCGCCGGGCACGTCGACCTCGCCCGCGCGCTCGATCCGGGACTCACCTTCGACGTCTCGGCGCGCGCGTTCGCGCGCTACGCCGCGGGCCGGCTGCCGGCGCGGCGGCTGAACCTTCCCTCCGTCGCGGTCGACGACCTGCTCGACACCGCCCTGATCCGCCGCCGGCTGACCAACGTCTCGGGCCGCACCGAGTCCTACAGCGTCAACGCACCCGACCTGCCAGGAGTCCAGGTCACCGCGCGTCCGGCGTCCTTCACGCTCGCGCCCGGCGAGACCCAGACCGTGCGGATCCGGCTCACCCGCACCGCCAACGCCACCCCGGGCGTCGTGACCACCGGCCAGCTCACCTGGGTCGGCCAGACCGACCACGTGGTCCGCGTCCCGGTCGCGGTCCGCCCCGCCGTCGCGGCGTCTCCGGCCGTCGTGCGTGCTCCGTTGACCGCCGGGCGGGTGACCGTCCCGGTGCTGCTGGGAGCCAGCGCCGTACCCGTGCAGGTCGCGGGACTCGTCGGCGCCTTCCCGACCCCGTTCTCCCTCGTGGAGGCCGACGGCGACCGGGACACGCTCGGGGACGGCGACACCGTCGAGATGCCGCTCGCCGTGCCGGCCGGCACTCGATGGCTGCGCGTCGCTGTGGAGACCAACAACCCCCGCGACGACGTCGACCTGACGCTGCTGCGCGGTGACGATGTCGTGGCCGAGGCCTCCGGGCTCGACGCGCGCGAGACCCTCACGCTGCGCGCGCCGCGTCCGGGCGACTACCGCCTCGTGGTCCACGGCGCGCGTGCCGGCAACACCTCGACCGTCACCGGCCGCGTCTACACCTGGACGCTGTCGGACCGGGACGCGGGCAACCTCACCCCTGCCACCCGCACCGTCACCGGCACCTCCGGCGACCGCACCCGGCTCGGCCTGACCTGGCCGCAGCTCGACGGCACCCAGCGGTGGCTGGGCGTGGTCGGGCTCGGCGAGGGTGTCGAGACGATGGTCGAGCTCTCCTGAGACCGTCCCAGGCCGCGTCTCGTATCGTGGTGCGGATGTCCGTCTCCGTCCCGCGCAGCCTGGCCGAGCAGCTCCGCTCCTGGCCCGACGAGCGCCTGGCCACGCTCGTCCGGCACCGTCCGGACCTGGGCGTCCCGGCGCCGCAGGACTCCACCCAGCTGGCGTCGCGCGCCGCCGCTCGCCCGTCGGTGCTGCGCATGCTCGACCAGCTCGACCGGCTGCACCTGACCGTGCTCGAGGCGGCGGTCGTCCTCGGTCCCGGCTGCACGGCACCGCAGGTCGCCGCGATCGTCCACGCCGACCCGGCAGCGACCGCCCGCGCCCTGACCCACCTGCTCGACACGGCCCTGCTCTGGGGCGACGAGCACCACCTGCGCCCGGTGAGCGTGCTGACCGACCTGCTCGGGCCGTTCGCGGCCGGGGCGGGGGACGACGTACGCCGCCCGGTCGACGAGGTCCGCCGGTTGCTCGGCGAGGTCAGCCCGCAGGCTCGCGCGATGCTCGAGCACGTCGAGGGCAGCGGCCTGGTCGGCACCGTCGAGCAGGCCGACCGCCGGGTGAGCGTCGCGCAGGCCCGCACCCCGGTGGAGGAGCTGCTGGCGCGCCGGCTGTTGGTCGCCCGCGACAGCCGCCACGTGAGCGTGCCCCCCGACGTGGTGATCGCGCTGCGTGGCGGACGGACCACGACGTACGACGTGAGCGCCGCGCCTGCGCTGATGACCTCGGAGCGCGACGCCGCCGTGGTCGACCGCGTGGGCGCCGGGGCGGCGAGCGAGTTCGCGCAGCGAGTCGAGCTGCTGCTCGAGACCTGGGGCGCGACACCGCCGTCCGCGCTGCGCTCCGGCGGGGTGGGGGTGCGTGACCTGCGCGCCGCGACGGCGCTGCTCGGTGTGCCCGAGGAGACGACCGTGCTGGTGATCGAGGTCGCGGCTGCCGCCGACCTGCTCGCTGCAGGGCCGACCGACGACCTCGACGCCGCCTGGCTGCCCACCGATGCGTTCGACACGTGGCGCTCGCAGGACACCGCGCAGCGCTGGGCGCGGCTGACGCGCGCCTGGTGGGAGAGTCCACGGCTGGCCGCCGTGGTCGGGTCCAAGGACGGGCGGGGCCGGACCGTCAACGCGCTCGCGGAGGGAGCCGAGCGCACCTGGGCCGTCGACACCCGACGCGAGCTGCTGACCGCGTTGGCCGAGCTCCCGCGCGGCAGCGTCCTCGCCGCGACGACCGGTCCCCCGTCGCTGGTCGCCCACCTGGAGTGGCGCCGGCCCCGCCGGCCCACGGGTCGTGAGGAGCTGGTGACCGTCACGCTCGACGAGGCCGCGAGCCTCGGCGTGGTCGCGCTCGGCGGCGTCACCGCCCACGGCGCGGCGCTGCTCGACGGTGACCCGGCCGGCGTGCTCGCCCCGCTGCTCCCGCCGCCGGTCGACCACATCCTGCTGCAGGCCGACCTGACCGCCGTCGCACCCGGACCGTTGGAGCACGAGCTCGCGACCAAGCTGGCGACCCTCGCCGACGTCGAGTCGCGCGGTGGGGCGACGGTCTACCGGTTCGACGCCTCCTCGATCCGGCGCGCCTTCGACGCCGGTTGGTCCGCGCAGGAGGTGCACTCCTTCATCTCCACGGCCTCGCGCACGCCGGTGCCGCAGCCGCTGGTCTACCTGGTCGACGACGTGTCGCGCAGGTTCGGCACGGTGCGCATCGGCGCCGCGACCGCCTTCGTCCGCAGCGACGACGAGCAGGCCCTGGCCGAGCTCGCCCACGACCCGCGCGCGGCGTCGCTGCGGCTGCGGCTGATCGCGCCGACCGTGCTCGTCACCGACGCGCCGACCGACGTCGTGATGGCCACCCTGCGCGAGCTCGGGGTGGCGCCGGTGCTCGAGGCAGCGGACGGCACCGTCCGCCTCGCCCGCCGCGACACCCAGCGGGCCCGGACCCCGCGCCGGCGCACCTCCCCCGGAGTCGCGCAGGCCCGGGACGCCGCTCGGGTCTCCGCGGTCGTCACCGCCGTGCGCGCCGGTGACCGCGCCGTCGCGGCCCGCCCCACCGGCGGCACACCCGCCCCGAGCACCCCGGCCGCCGTCCTCAGCCAGCTCCGCGACGCGATCGAGTCCGGTCGCACGGTCTGGATCGGCTACACCGACAACGAGGGCGGGGTCAGCGAGCGGATCGTGGAGCCTCGCCGGGTCGACGGCGGCTGGCTCACGGCGTACGACGCCCGATCCGACGACACCCGCGCCTTCGCGCTGCACCGCATCACCGCGGTCCGCTCGATGTAGGACGCGGGCACCCGGTCGGCGGTTGTCGCCGCGTCCGTAGGCTGGAGGCATGGACTTCCTCCCCGCAGCCGAGCGCGCCGCGGCCCTCGTCTCCGGTGGTGCACCGCCCGAGCTGGCCGACTTCGCCGGCGCGTTGCGCCCGGTCTTCGAGGCCGCCGGCGACGGCGACGAGGAGCGTGCGGTCGCCGGGCTCAACGCCCTGCTGGCGCGGTTCCCCGTGCGGCCGGGCATCACCGGCGAGCCCGGGCAGTGGCGCCTCGCCGTGGCCCGCCCCGACGGGCCCCAGGCCGACACCGTCGTCGCCGAGTCCCTGCTGGCGCTGACGATGCTGGTCTGCGACCTCGGCCCGCACCGCCTCGGAGTCTGCGCGGCGCCGGACTGTGAAGCGGCGTACGTCGACGCGTCCCCCAACGCCACGCGGCGCTACTGCTCGGAGCGCTGCGCGTCGCGCACCAACGTGCAGGCCTACCGCGCTCGCCAGCGAGAGGCTCTCGCGTGAGCGACGGACCACTGATCGTCCAGTCCGACAAGACCCTGCTGCTGGAGATCGACCACGAGCGAGCGCAGGACTGTCGCAAGGCCATCGCGCCGTTCGCCGAGCTCGAGCGCTCCCCCGAGCACATCCACACCTACCGACTCACGCCGCTGGGACTCTGGAACGCCCGCGCCGCCGGCTACGACGCCGAGCAGGTGGTCGACACCCTGCTCACCTACAGCCGCTACGCCGTGCCGCACTCCCTGCTGGTCGACGTCGCGGAGACGATGGCCCGCTACGGCCGGCTGCGGCTCGACAAGCACCCGGTCCACGGACTGGTGCTCTCCAGCAGCGACCGTCCGGTGCTCGAGGAGGTGCTGCGGGCCAAGAAGATCAAGGGCATGCTCGGCGAGCGCGTCGACGACGAGACCGTGGTCGTACACCCCTCCGAGCGCGGCAACCTCAAGCAGGCGCTGGTGAAGATCGGCTGGCCGGCCGAGGACCACGCGGGCTACGTCGACGGCGAGGCCCATGCGATCGACCTGGTCGAGGACGGCTGGTCGCTGCGCGACTACCAGCGCGAGGCTGTCGAGTCGTTCTGGCACGGCGGGTCCGGCGTCGTGGTCCTCCCGTGTGGCGCGGGCAAGACGATCGTCGGTGCGGGTGCGATGGCCGAGGCGCGCGCGACCACCTTGATCCTCGTCACCAACACCGTCTCGGCGCGCCAGTGGAAGGCCGAGCTGCTCAAGCGCACGACGCTGACCGAGGACGAGATCGGCGAGTACTCCGGCGCCGTCAAGGAGATCCGCCCCGTCACCATCGCGACCTACCAGGTGCTGACGATGCGCAGGAAGGGCGTCTATCCCCACCTCGAGCTGCTCGACGCCCGCGACTGGGGACTCATCGTCTATGACGAGGTGCACCTGCTGCCCGCGCCGATCTTCCGCATGACCGCCGACCTGCAGGCGCGGCGCCGCATCGGCCTGACCGCGACCCTCGTGCGCGAGGATGGCCGCGAGTCCGACGTGTTCTCGCTGATCGGCCCCAAGCGGTACGACGCCCCGTGGAAGGACATCGAGGCCCAGGGCTGGATCGCCCCCGCCGACTGCGTCGAGGTGCGGGTGACCCTGCCCGACGTCGAGCGGCTCGCCTACGCCACCGCTGAGGCCGAGGACCGCTACCGGCTCGCCGCGTGCACCCGGGTGAAGACCCGTGTGGCCCAGGAGCTCGTCGCGCAGCACCGCGGCCAGCCGACGCTGGTGATCGGGCAGTACCTCGACCAGCTCGACGAGCTGGCCACGGCCCTCGACGCCCCCGTCATCACCGGCGACACCACCGTCAAGGAGCGCGAGCGGCTCTTCGAGGGCTTCCGCACCGGCGAGATCGAGCTGCTCGTCGTCTCGAAGGTCGCGAACTTCTCCGTCGACCTGCCCGGCGCGGAGGTCGCGATCCAGGTCTCCGGTTCGTTCGGCTCCCGCCAGGAGGAGGCCCAGCGCCTGGGCCGGCTGTTGCGTCCGGGCTCGGGCGGCAAGACCGCGCGGTTCTACACCGTCGTCTCCCGCGACACCGTCGACGCCGACTTCGCCCAGAACCGCCAGCGGTTCCTCGCCGAGCAGGGGTATGCCTACCGCATCGTGGATGCGGAGGACCTGCCGGCCTGACGCACCTCGCACCACTACGGTGCGTGCATGCGCTCTGCCCGGATCCTGCAGGTCGTGCTCGTGCTGGCCCTGCTGGCGGGGCTCGGGGGCACGGCGGCGTGGGCGGTCGGCGGAACGCTGGCGATCAGCACCGAGCCGGTCGACGTACCGGTGGAGGACCCGCAGCCGGCCCCGGCCCGCCCACACGTCGCGCCGCCCCGGATCACCGTGACTTCCGCGCCAGACGACCGGCGTACGCAGCTGGCGCTGAGGGAGCTCGAGTCAGCGGTCGCCGACGCACCGGAGACGCGCGGCACCGCGACGCTGCGCGTCGTCGCCGGCGGCGGGGACGACGCGTCCGACACCTACACGCTTCGGGGCTCGGCCGACGACCTGCGCATCGACGGCGCGAGCACAACCGGTGCGGTCCGCGGCATCTACGACCTCGCCGAGCGGGTCCGCGCCGGGCGCCCGGTCGCGCAGGACCTGGGACGCGAGGTCACCTCACGACTGCCGTTCCGGATGGTCGACCTGGGCGCCGCCGGTGTCGAGCCCGATCCGGACCAGTGGGCGTCCGGAGACGACTACTCCCACATCAGCCGCGCGTTCGAGCAGGTGATCCTGCCCGACGCGCCGTACGTCGACGCGGACGCGCTCGCCGAGGCGCGGACGAGTGTCCTGGCGTACGCCGAGCACGTGCTCGCGGCGGGCTACAACGCGATCGCGGTGCCGGGCTTCCTGGAGTACGTCACCTTCGACGGGCTCGGCGTCTACGGCGAGGACGACGACCACGTCGCGCGCGCCGAGGCCATGCGCGAGGCGTTCGGTCCGCTGTGGCGCGAGCTCGACGAGCTCGGGCTCGACGTCCACCTGCGCACCGACATGCTCGCGCTCAGCACCCCGCTGGCGGCGTACCTCGAGGACCGGTTCGGCACCGACACCGAGGACGCCCGGCTCTGGGACGTCTACGCGCAGGGCTTCCGCGAGGTGTACGCCGCGATGCCGTGGCTGGCGGGGGTGGTGATCCGGATCGGCGAGGCCGGACCGGTTTACGACCTGCCCGAGTGGGACTATTCCTCCGCGCTCGAGGTGCGCACGGTGCCGGCCGTGCGCGCGATGCTCCAGGCACTGACGGAGGTCGGCGAGGAGACCGACACCGACGTGGTCTTCCGCAGCTGGAGCGTCGGCGTCGGTGCCGTCGGCGACATGCACACCAACCCCGCGTCGTACGCCGAGGTCCTCGACGGCATCGACTCCGAGCACCTGGTGGTGTCGACGAAGTACACCCTCGGCGACTTCTACTCCCACCTCCCGCTCAACGACACCCTCACCCAGGGTGAGCACCGGCGGATCATCGAGTTCCAGAGTCGCCGGGAGTTCGAGGTCTTCGGGTCGATCCCCAACGACCTCGGCGTGATCTATCAACAGGCGCTGCAGCGCTTCCTCACCGCCAACCCCCGGATCGAGGGCGTCTGGACGTGGACGCAGGACGGTGGCCCGTGGCGCGCGGGACCGATGTCGCTGATGCTCACGGAGGGCTTCTGGCAGCTCTATGACCTCAACACCCAGCTGGCCGCACGCCTCGCGCGCGACCCCGACGTCGATGTTGCGGAGGTGACAGCCGACTGGGCGCGGCGGTGGTTCTCGACGTCGCCGACGACGGTCGCCCTGATCGGCGAGGTGATGGCGGCCTCACGCGAGGCGGTGAGCACGGGCCTCTACATCGGACCGTACGCCGACCTGCGCGTGCGGGCCCTGGGTCTCGAGCCGCCACCGATGATGTGGATCTTCGAGTGGGACATCCTTACCGGTGACAGTGCCGTGCTCGACATCATCTACTCCGTCAGCCGCGACCGGCTCGACGAAGCGATCGCCGAGGGTGAGCACGCTGTCGCGGTCGCCACCCGGATGCGGGACACCCTCGCAGCGACGGATCCGGCCACGTGGCGCGATCCCGCTCTGCGCAACGCTTTCGTCGACTCCCTCGCCTTCCAGGTCGACCTCTTCGAACTGCTCGCCTCCTACCGGACGATGGTGCTGCGGCATGGCCGGTGGCTCGACACCGGCGATGGTCGGGAGGAGTGGGCGGCGGCACGGGACCGGTTCACCTCCGTCGCGGCGAACCACGAACGCACCTATGGCAGCGACCTCGACCACCCGGCGTTCAACCTCACGCCGGCGCGGATCGGGATGGAGCGTGCCGAGCGCGACCTGCTGATGGCGTGGCTCGCGCGGATCGGGCTCGTCGTGCTGGTCGGCTGGCTGGCCGTCGGCGTCGTCCGGCGACGCGGGGCCGCACGCGCACTGCTCGCCGCCGGCCTCCGCCCGTGGCGGGCCGCCGATGCGGTCGCCGGCCTCACCCGAACGCAGCGCATCGCACTGCTCGCCGTGCCCGTCCTCGCCCTGGTCGGCAGCCGGCTTGTGCTGATCTGGTTCGCCGCGCCGACCCACCTGCTCGTCACGGGCCTTGGCTGGCTCGCCCTGGCCGCAGTGACCGCCTTCGCCGTACGCCGCCAGAACGCATGGCCGGTGGTCGCGGCCCTCGGCGGATCCGTGCTCCTGCGCTGCCTCCTCTTGCTGGCCGTGCTCGCGCCTCGCGGACCGGGCGGCTACTGGTTCTCGTTCTGGACCGAGCCGGGCGTGCGTACGGCGTACCTCGTCGTCGCCGCACTCGGATGGGGCTGGGTGCTCGCCGCGCTGGTGTGGGCGCTCGCGCCGCAGGTCGGCGTACGACGCGCGGTTGCCGCGCTCCTCGCGGTGCTGGGTCTCGGCGCGGCGGCCGTCGGCGGGTTGCTCGCCGGGGTGGGACTGGAGCAGGCGCTGACGGCGTGGAACGACCAGATGTCCCTGCTGCCATGGGGGCTCTCGCGCATCCTCGGCATCACGGTGCACCTCGGCATCCCGACCGACCTGCCCGTCGTCGTGCTCGCCGCCGGGGCGGTCCTGCTGGTGCTGGCAACGGCCCTTGCCCTCCCCCGCCGGAATACCCGCTCGCCCGCGGAGGTTCTCGCTGCATGACGACCGACCGCGCCGCTTCCGCGCCCGAGGGCCCCGAGACGCCCGCCGTACCTGTGCTGACGACCCTCGCCGGCGCTGACGACGCAGGCGTCTGCGACATCGACGGGAACTGCGCATGAGCACGCCGTTCCCCACCCGCCCCGACGCCGTGGTGGTCGACGTCTGGAGCGACGTCATGTGCCCGTTCTGCTACATCGGCGACGCGCTGCTCGCGCAGGCCGCGGAGAAGTTCGAGCAGCCGGTCGAGATCCGCTACCACTCCTACCAGCTGATGCCGCACCTGCCGCACGGTGAAGCGGCCGACCTCAACGAGCTGCTGGCCCGGGAGAAGGGCATGTCGCGGGAGCAGGCGCAGTCGATGAACGCCCAGGTGTCCGCCCGCGCCGCCTCCGTCGGTCTGGACTTCCACACCGACCAGGCCATCGCCACCAACACCCGCACCGCCCATCGGCTCACGCACTTCGCCGCCGAGCACGGCAAGCAGCACGCGTTGGTCGACCGTCTCTTCCGCGCGTACTTCTCCGACGGTCTCCACACGGGCGACCGCGAGGTGCTGGCCGACCTCGCCGCCGAGGTGGGACTCGATCGGGACGCGGCGCTCGCGGTGATCGACTCCGACGCCCACAGCGACGCCGTCGACACCGACATCGCCCTCGCCCGGCAGATCGGCATCAGCGGGGTGCCGTTCTTCGTCTTCGACGGCAAGTACGCCGTCTCGGGTGCGCAACCGGTCGAGGCGTTCACCCAGGCGCTCACCACCGCCTGGCAGGACCACGTCGGCTGAGCTCGCGCCTCAGATCTGGTCCCACAGCCAGGTCGGCCCGACGCTGAGGGCACCTGCGCCCTCGACCCGCGCCCGCAGGAAGCGGTCGGCGGTCACGACCGTGACCCGGGCCCCGGTGGCGACGGCATCGCGCGTCGCCTCGACGATCGCGGCGTCGCCATCGGCTGCGGCGTGCACCGTGCGCACGTGTCCGTCGCGACCGGCGCGGTGACCACCCTTGGCCTTGCCCTCCAAGACGAGCACGACCTCGTCGTGGGGCAGGTCGGCGGTCATGAGTGCCTCGTGCAACCGTCGCGCGGCACCGGCGCGGTCCTTCCACCACCCGTCCGGACGCGCGCCGACGACGTTCGCAGCGTCGACCACCAGCACCTGCACGGGGCGAGCGTACGGCGCGGCCGCGGCTCACGCCCGCAGCGGCTGCGCGAGGACCTCCTCGAGATGGGCGACACCGGCGGCGACCGCGTCGGTGGCGCGGATCGTCGCTGCGAGCTCCGCGGCTACGGTCCGGTGCGGGCCTGGTGCGGCGAGCTCCCGGATCACGGTCGCCAGCTCCGCGACGCTCGCGTCCTTCGCAACGACCCGTCCCGCACCGATGGCCTCCAGGCTGGCCCCGACCTGGGGCTGGTCGGTGGTCGGGTCCATCGGCATCACCACAACCGGTACGCCGTGGGCCAGCGCCTGCATCGTCGTCCCGTGACCGCCGTGCCCGATCAGAAGCGTCGCGTGCGGAAGCAACTCGGCGTGCGGGACGAACCGGTGCACCTCGACGCCCGCCGGCACGCGGAGCTCGTCCGGGGCGATCATCGGGCCCGTGGTGACCACGACCCGGTCGGGCAGCCCCGCACACGCGTCGACGACGCGCTGCAGGCAGTCGGCCATCCGGGGGAAGCCGAACGTGCTGAGGCTGACCAGGACCAGCGGCTCCTCCGACGTGACCGTGGCGCCGTCGACCACCGGACCCACCTGACGGACCTGCGGGTCGTCGACGGGGTCGAGCGCCGGCAGGGTGGTCAGGAGCCGCGACCGTGCGGCCGCCACCGCACGGCGTGGTCGACGTCCGCTCGCCGTCAGCGCCAGGGCCAGCGGTCCAGCCAGGACGCCCGCGCGGAAGTAGGCGTCGTAGAGGTGCTCGAGGACGACGAAGTCGATCCCCCGGCGCCGCAGCACGTCCATCACCCCGATGAGGAAGCAGTCGACGACGACCAGGTCGGCGGGTCGGCGCTCGAGCGTGGCGCACAGGTCACGCCCCATCCCCCGGTCGCCGAAGGTCCGGACGAACGACATCATCGAGTGCGGTCCGGCTGCGTCGAAGGACCGTGCCCGCGGCGCGTCGATCACCTCGAAACCCGCACGGTTGAGCGGTTCTCGCTGCGCCGCGTGGCCGATGAACCGCACGGCATGTCCGCGGTCGGCGAGACCACCGGCGAGCGCGAGTGCCGGTGGCACGTTGCCCCCACCGTCCCAGGTCACGAAGACGATCTCGCTCACGACCCCTCCTCCCGCAGCAGCGCCTCGACCATCCGGCGTACGGCGGCCTCGGTCGCGCGCCGCGAGAGGCGGCGGTCCCGGCGCAGCAATTTCCAGGTGTAGACGTCCGTCGCCACGATGAGCAGGTCGATCAGCTCGTCGGCGTCTGCTCGACCGACCAGGAGCGGTGCGAAGACCTCGCGGACCCAGGCGCGATGGATCCGCCGGCCGTCGCGCACCACGCGGGTGGCGAACTCCTCCTGCCCCTCCTGCGCGAGCAGGACCAGGACGCCGTCACCGCGCTTCTCGTAGTGTGCGACGACCTGTGCGACAGCAGCCGCGACGTCGCCGGCCGGCGCCCGCCGCTCCGCCACGACCTCCTGCTGGGCCTCGACGAGGGCGGTCTCGATCAACGCCGCTCGGTTGCCGAAGTGTCTCAGGATGGTCTGCACGCTGGTCCCGGCGCGGTCGGCGACGTCGCCCAGCCCGATCGAGCTCGCCGGTCGGCTCAGGTGCAGCGCGATCGTCGCATCCAGAATTGCCCGCCGGGTGCGCTCGACCGCCTCGGCACGCGCGGTCATCGCGTAGGGACGGCTGCTCACCTGTTCAGTGAACGCCCCACGCAGATTTCATGTCAATGGTGGTTAACGTTAAATTCTCAGGCAGGGAGCGATGCTCGCGACGAGGAGGCGATCTCCCGCATCCGCGCCGGGTCGACGAGGCGTCGTGCGGGGCGGCCGTCGCGCTCACCCCACGCCTGCTCGAAGCGCCGGATGCGCCGCCAACCGGTGCCGTCGACGACGTCGGGCCGCGCACGGCGGACGAGTGCCGCGAAGTCCTTGAGCGGACGCGTCGGCGCGGGCAGCAGGCCCGCGTTGAAGTCCTCGACCAGCTTGTCGACCGTCTCTGCGGAGCAGGACTTGTTGGTGCCGATGTAGCCGTTCGGCCCGCGCTTGATCCACCCGGCGACATAGACGCCCGGCACCTCGACGCGGCCGAGCGCGTTGGGCACCGTGCCGGTGAGCTCGTCGAACGGCAGGTCGGCAACAGCGACACCGCGGTAGCCGACCGAGCGAAGCACCGCGCCGGCCTCGATCTGCTCGACCTCACCGGTCGGCACGGCAACGGCGCGACCGTCTTCGGTGCGCACCTGGGTGCGCTCGATCTCGATACCGGCGACCCGATCCACGCCGAGAATCCGGCGTGGTTGAGCGCCGAACCGGAGCACGATGCGCCGCCGGCTCCCGCGCGGGAGGGTCGCGGGCGGCAACGACTCGACCGCCTGCAGGGCGAGCTCGGCGGTGGCGTCCAGCTCGCCGGCGGCGCGGCGACGTACGGTTTCAGGGTCCAGGCACAGGTCGCCGTCGACGACGACCTCGATGTCGTCGCGGGCAAGCAGCCCGGTCAGCTCGGGCAGGGTGTACGCCGCCTGGGTCGCTCCGCGCCGCGCCAGCACGACCACCTCGCGCACCGCGCTGTGCCGCAATGCCTCCAGGGCGTGGTCGGCGATGTCGGTGCGCGCCAGCCGCTCGGGATCGGTGACGAGGATGCGGGCGACGTCGAGGGCGACGTTGCCGTTGCCGACGATGACGACCCGCTCGGCGTCGAGGTCGGGCGCGAGGTCGGCGTGGTCGGGATGGCCGTTGTACCACCCGACGAACGCGGTCGCCGTCCCGCTGCCGGGCAGGTCCTCGCCCTCGATTCCCAACCGCCGGTCGGCGGATGCGCCGGTGGCGTAGATGACCGCGTGGTGGTGGGCGAGCAGGTCGGCGAGCCGCACGTCGCGCCCCACGTCGACACCGAGGTGGTAGGAGAATCCCTCCTCCGCCTCGATCGTGGCGAAGAGCTTCGTCACCTGGCGGGTGTCGGGGTGGTCGGGCGCGACGCCGGACCGGACGAGTCCGTAGGGCACGGGCAGCCGCTCGATCACCGACACCTGAGCGCCGTCCTGCTTGAGCACCTCGTCGGCGGCATACAGCGCGGCCGGTCCGGAGCCGACGATCGCCACCCGCAGCGGCCCGCGCGCAGGATCGGCGCGGCGGATGGGGGTGACCGGAGCCTGCACGGGCCGCGGGGCCGGCGGGGTGTGGAAGGCGGCGTTGATGTCGATGAACGCCAGCTCACTGCTGGTCAGCTCCGTGTGCGGCTTGATCGCGCCGACCGGGCAGGCGCTCACACACGCCCCGCAGTCCACGCAGGACGCGGGGTCGATGTAGAGCATCTCGGCGGTCCCGAAGTCCGGCTCGTCCGGGGTCGGGTGGATGCAGTTGACCGGGCAGGCATAGACGCACGAGGCGTCGCCGCAGCAGGACCGGGTGACGACGTGGGGCACGGGGACTCGACTCGACTCAGGGGACGCGCACGGCGTCAGGCGGCGAACTGGACGGGCGGCTCGCTGCGGAAGCGCGCGGGGCGACCGTCCATCTTCAAGAAGCGCCACCAGCGACGGGCGACCGGGTTCATCAGCCCGGCGTCCTCCGCCAGCGCACGCACGTCGGCGAAGACGTCGCTGAGCATCTTGCGCGACTCCGGCGCATCCCAGTAGAGCTCCTTGATGACGGAGTCGGGGATGTCGAACTCGCGACGGAACTCCTTCGGCGGCACGAGGATCGCATCGCCCAGGATGCGCATCAGCACGGGGTAGATCAGCGAGACGATGAAGCGCTGACGCTTCTTCAGGCGCGGCGACATGCGCTTGATGTATTCGTGGGCGAAGGAGATGTGGCGCGCCTCCTCGGCGACGTGGATCTCCATGATCCGCCCCATCATCGGGTGCAGTTCCTCGCGACCGCGCAGGATCGCCTTCTGCACGTGGTCGATGGGCTCCTCACCGGCGAGCACGCCGCTGAAGAACACCACCGGGAAGCGGTTGGCGAACAGCGAGAACGTCGGGCTGAGCGCGCGGATCCACAACGGCATGCCCGGCACGTTGATGCCGATCCGGTTCACCGCCTCTTGGAACATCTGCGTGTGGTGGCACTCCTCCGTCGCCTCGTGCATGAGGTAGCGGTACTCCGGGCTGTGGATCGGCAGGCTGAAGACGTGCTGCATGATCCCGCGGATCAGGATGTTTTCGAACTGCCAGCCCACGCGGAAGACGTTGGCCTGACGCCACAGCCCCATCGCGATCTGCTTGTCCTGCGGCTGGGAGCGGTACCACTCCGAACGGCCGAGCGGGTCGGCCATCGGCAGGACCCAGCGCGGGTCGTCGTGCTTGACCTCGAAGTCGGGGTGGTCCCAGTCGATGTCGGCGAACGCGTCGAACTTGCGCTCGACCGACGCCACGGAGAGCCGGTGGAGGACGGCGCGGTACTCCTCGTCGGACAGGCCCTCGGGGATCTCCGGGGCGTCCAGGTCGATCTCGTCCACCACAGACATGGCACTGGACATGGGACGGGTGCGCTCGGGAGCGATCTCGGCGACCATGCTCAACTCCTCTGCTCGAGGCCGTCATCGACGGCGGGTTCACCCAATCGTCGTACCCGCCGAGAACCGTGTCAATGCCTATGTAACATTCATCGTGTCACATTGGTTCGGGCATGCTGGATCCATGAGCACCCTCCTGGAGCCGGCCCGCACCCGCCTCGGCGAGGCGTTGTTCCTCCGCGTCGCCGGGCCCGACGGGCCACAGAAGGCCGAGCGCATCCACGGCACCCCGGGGCCGCGCTGGTTCGAGGCCGGCAGCCCGATCACCCGGGTGCACGGTGATGCGTCGATGTTCGTCGGCGGGATCCGCGCGCTCCTGCTGCAGTCGCTGCATCCGGCCGCGATGACCGCGGTCGGTGAGCACTCCGGCTACCGCGGCGACATGTGGGGCCGGCTTGCGCGCACCAGCTCCTTCATCGCCGTCACCACCTTCGGCACCGCGGCCGACGCCGAACGGACCGTCGCGATGATCAACCGTATCCACCGCTCGATCACCGGCACGATGCCGGACGGGACGCCGTACCGCGCCGACGACCCGCACCTGCTCGCGTGGGTCCACGCTGCGGAGATCGACAGCTTCCTGCGCGCCCACCAGACCTATGGCGCGAAGCCGCTCGACCAGGCCGAGCGCGACACCTACGTCGCGCAGACCGCCGAGGTCGCGCGTCGTCTCGGCGTCATCGCGCCGCCCACCACCGAGGCGGAGCTCGCGCAGGTCCTCGATGCCTACCGCCCCGAGCTCGCCTCGACGGCGTACGCGCGTGAGGCCGTCTCCTACCTCCTCTTCCGCCCGCCGCTCCCCCTCGCCGCCCGCCCGGCGTACGGCGTGCTGGTCGCCGCCGCCGTCGGGTTGATGCCGCGCTGGACCCGGTGGCCGTTACGCCTGCCCTACCTCCCGGTCGCCGAGCACACCGTGGTGCGCGCCCTGGGCGCCGCCGCCACCGGCACGATCCGCTGGGCGATGGCGCCGGGCAACGCCCAACGCCGTACCGCTTCCTGAGTCGCTCGTGCACTGGCCGCTGCCTTCCCAACCGGAGGTCCGGGACCGGCTGCTCGCGGCGTACGCCGACCCCGCGCGGGGCTACCACGACACCACGCACCTGACGGAGGTCCTCGCGCGCATCGAGGAGCTCCTCGCCGCGCACCCCGTCGCGGATCCGGACGCCGTCCGGTTGGCCGCGTGGTTCCACGATGCCGTCTACGACGGCGCCCCAGGCGAGGACGAAGAAGCCTCGGCGGCCCTCGCCGAGGAGGCGCTCGCGTCGGTCGTCGATCCGGCGACCGTCGCCGAGACCGCGCGGCTCGTCCGCCTCACGGCAACGCACGCTCCGGCCGAGGCCGACCTGTCTGGGCAGGTCCTGGTCGACGCCGACCTCGCGATCCTGGCCGCGGCACCCCAGCGCTATCTGGACTACCGCCGCGGCGTACGACGCGACTACGCCCACGTCCCCGACCAGGACTTCATCCGCGGACGAAGCCAGGTGCTGGCCGACCTGTTGGCGCGTCCTCGGCTCTTCCACACCCCCACGGCGCGCACCTGGGAGCCGACTGCCCGAGCGAACCTCGCGGACGAGCTCGGTGCGCTGGCGATCGTGCGGGACTGGGAGACCGGTGGCAACGGCCCGGTGGAGTTCGTCGATGTCGACGGCTTCACGCCGGGGCAGCCGGATGTCGTCGACGTCGACCCTGGCTGGGCGAGCGCCTACGCCGAGCTCGAGTCCCGTGTCCGTACGGCGCTCGGACCGCTCGTGCTCGCGATCGAGCACGTGGGCTCCACGTCGGTCCCGCTGCCGGCGAAGCCCGTCATCGACGTCGATCTCGTCGTGCCCGACCCGGCCGACGAGGCCGCCTATGCAGAGCCCTTGCGCGAGGCGGGTTTCCTCTTCGTCCTGCGCGAGCCCGGCTGGCACGAGCATCGCGTGTTCCGGGGCACCGACCCCGCCGCCAACATCCACGTCTTCGGCCCGGACTCTCCCGAGGTGGTCCGGCACCGGCTGTTCCGCGACCACCTTCGCGGGCACGCCGAGGACCGCGAGTTGTATGCCGCCGCCAAGCTCGCCGCCGCCGATGCGACCGGTGATGACGAGCACGTCATGGACTACAACCGGCGCAAGCAGGAGGTCGTGCGCAGCATCTACGAGCGGATCTTCCGCGCGGATCCGCGCCTGGGTGCAGCGCTCAACCCTTCAGCTCCTGCGCGAGCATCACGATGATCCCGCTCGGACCACGCACGTAGGTCAGCTTGTAGGCGTCCTCGTAGGTCGCCACACCGCGCAACGGGTGACACCCGTGCCGGGCCGCGATCGCGAGCGCCTCGTCGATGTCGTCGACGGCGAGCGCGACACGGTGCATGCCGATCTCGTTGGGCCGCGTGGGCTCGGTCTCGATCGGGGCGGGGTGGAGGTACTCGAAGAGCTCCACGCGGCCGCCACCGGGTGCCTCCAGCATCGCGACCTTGGCGTGGTTGCCGTCGAGCCCGACCGCGGTATCGGACCACGCGCCGCTCACGGTCGCCCGCCCGAGCACGGTCAGGCCGAGATCGGTGAAGAACGCGAGGGCAGCCTCGATGTCCCGCACGGCGATCCCGACGTTGTCGATCCTGGTGACCATGCGAGCACGCTACGCCCGCGCGGGCGCGTCGTCCCTGCGAACAGTTGCCTGGCTTCGTCGTCGGTGCGCGGTCTATGTGCGTCTGTGGAACCGGTAGGAGCCATCGGCGTGGCGGGTGTTGTCGTACGTGGGGTCGTGGACGCGGTGGTGGTGCCAGGAGCACAAGAGCACCCCGTCGTCGAGGTCGGTGCGGCCGCCCTCGCACCAGGGGTCTCCGGCGTGATGTGCTTCGCACCAGCGGGCGGGGATCGTGCATCCCTGCGCGGCGCAGGTGGGGTATTTCAACGCGAGTGCCTTGCGTTGCGCGGCGGAGAACAGCCGCTGGGTGCGACCCAGGTCGAGGACCTCGCCCTCGCCGTCCAGCACCGCGGGGACGATCCCGGCGGTGCAGGCGTAGCGGCGGACCTCGGAGACCGGGATCGTGCCGTCATCCGGGAGCAACCCGGCGCCGAGTCCATCGCGCAGGTCGTCGAGATCGATGCGCACGATGATGGTGGTGGCCATCCCGCCGTGCTGGGGGAGCTTGTTGGGGTCGTAGGCGTCGAGGAACGCACAGAACGCCTCACCCAGCACCCGCTCGTGCGACAGCTTCGCCCCGGTGGCCTCGTCGGTGGTGGCGACGGATTCGATGCCGAAGATGCTTGTGCCGTTGGCCTTGAGGGCCTCGGTGAGGGCGGTCTCGCGGCGGGGTGCGGTGAACGCCTCCAGGTAGCCGCGCAGCCGCTTGGCGTAGTGCCGCGGGATCCGCGCGGTGATGTCGGCGGTGCCATCCCCGCGGTGGCGGATCGTCATCTTTGTCTGCGCTTCGGCCTCGCGGAGCTCCTTCTCGAGCTGTTCGCGCTCGTGGTCGGCGAACCCTTCGGGATCGAGGTGGGACCAGACGCGGTCGGCGAGGCGGGTGAGTGCTTTGGGTCCCCACTTCTGTGCGAGCTCGACCAGGTCGGTCTCGGCCCGTCTGCGGAGCTCGCGCGGAGCGGAGGGTGGTGCTTTGTCGAGGGCTTTGACGATGATCTCGGCCTGGCTCATGCGGACTCGTCCGTCGCGTACGGCTGCACCCAGCACCTGGTAGCGGACCCGCAGCGCCTCGCCGAGGTCCTGAGCATGCGCGACACGTCCGGGGTGCTCGCGGGTGACATCGGCCACCCAGTTCGCCGTACGCCGAGCAGCGGTGTCAGCGGCAACATCATCGGCAGCCGCCAACACCTCGTTGCGCAACGCCACCACCCGGTCAGCGAGCTCCGTCAGCTCGGTGAGCATGGCCTTCTTGGCCTCGGTGGTGGCGAACAACGGATCAATATCGGCGACCTCATCAAGTGCTGCGCGCACCCGCGAGACACAGGTCAGCACCGGATGCGAAGGACGCTGCGCCCCGCCCCGATCCATGACCTGGCCACCCGAGATCTCTGCCATACCCGGACTCAACCAGACGGCACCGACAACGACCGTCCGCACAACGATCCGCACGTCACGGCAGCGCCGAGGTGCCAGGATGTGCCGGTGCGAGACTCCCAGGACTACACGTGGGCCGGCCCCACCCCTGCGCTTCCGCGTTCGATCTGGGTGGTGGCCTGGGCATCGCTCGCGGGCCAGCTCGTGCTCCTTCTCGATCGAGGCGTGCGCTCCGACAACGAGGTCTCGATCATCGGCTCGGTCCTGCTGGGAATGCTGCTCCTCGGCTTCGTCTCCGCCGGCGTCGTGCGGGCGCGGACGATCCGGCTCGTGCTCGCCTGGATCGTGCTCGGGTTGAGCGCGCTCGCCGAGACAGTCGCCCTGATCGAGCACCTCGACGGCGGTGCGCTCGAGGACCGGGAGAGCGTCCTCCTCCCGGCGGCCCTCCTCACGACCGTCGTCTGCCTGGTGGCTCTCTGGCGGTTCCACCAGTCCGCGTGGTTCGCCTGGCACCGCAACAACAAGCCCGCAGCGAACAGACCATCCATCACCCACCTCGTCGCGGTCGGGGTCCTGGTCGGCGCGCTGGGAGGACTCGCCGGCGCCACCGACGACGGGTTCGAGGCAGGAATCCACATCTCTGCGACGGGTCAGCGATGATCAGGCTGCGCGACGCGCTCGCACCCGTGCGTACGGCGTACCGCGCCACCGGCGCCGACGGGTTCTTCGGCGACCCCCTGCCCGCGCACGGCGTGGCGATGGAGGGGTATTTCTGGCGCTTCACCGACCCGTCCTCGGGACGCGTGCTGATCGCGCTCAACGGCGTCAACCGCGCGGCCGACGGCCACTGGTCGACCCTCGGTGTCGCCGCCCACCCGCACGGCTTCCTCCGCACCGTCGCCCACCCCGTCGGCGAGGCCGACCCCGACCATCTCGGGGCGTACGCCGGCGATGCGTTCCGCGGGACCGCGGACCATCTGGACGTCGACCTCGGTCCCGACGCCAGGATCGAGGCGACGATCAGCGCCCCGGTGCCCTGGTCACGGCGCAGCGTCGGCGGGTCGAGCGTGGCGCAGATGATCCCTGGCCTCAATCAGTACTGGCACCCGTGGCTCCTGGGCGGCACCGCGCACGGCCAGGCCGTCGTCGGCTCGGAGACCTGGGACCTCGAGGGTTGGTCGGTCTACGGCGAGAAGAACTGGGGCAAGGAGGGCTTCCCCGACTCCTGGTGGTGGGGTCAGGCGCACGGCTTCGGCGATCGCGGTGCGTGCGTCGCGTTCGCCGGCGGCCAGGTCACGGCCGGCCCACTGCGCACCACCGTCACCGCCGTCGTCGTCCTCCTCCCGAACGGCCGGCTGATCCGGCTCGGTGACCCCGTCGTCTCGCCGGTGCGCGCCGACGTCACCGACGAGCGTTGGGTCCTCCACGGACGCAGCGCCCAGTGGGCCGTCGACATCGAGGGCACCGGTGACCTCGCCTGCGCCCACGTACTCCCGGTCCCGCTGCCGGCCGCGCGGCGCAACGTCCCCGGGGCCATCGAGCACCTCGGTGCCACGCTGCACGTCACGGTGCGACGCTGCGGCCGCATCGTGTGGGAGGACACCTCCGACGTGGCCGCGCTCGAGCACGGCGGGATCGACCGCGCACGGGCAGAGGTCGTACGCCGGGGGCACGGTCCGGACGCCGTCGACGCCTCGCCGCTGCGGGCCGAGTAGCCGCAGGATCAGCGCAGGCCCACGACCCGCACGGTGGCGTCGACCCGCACCTCGGCGCGCGCCCCCAGCAGCACCGGCGCGTTCTCCTCACCATGCCCGATCGGCAGCCCGACGACGATCGGAACGCCGAGATCCACGAGCCGGTCGCGCAGCACCGACTCCACGTCCGCCGGATCCCCGCACCGGGTGAAGCCGCCGCACACGACCGCCCGCACACCCCGGAACCACCCCGAGCGGAGCAGCTGGGTGAGCAGCCGGTCGATCTTGTAGGGCGGCTCGTTGACGTCCTCGAGCAGGGCAACCGCCCCGCGCGCCGAGCCGGCCTCCGGCGTGCCCACCGCCGCGGCCAGGACCGCGAGGTTGCCGCCCACCAACGGGCCGGCCACCGCAGCCGGCGCCGGCACCAGCCACCGTCCCGCGAGCTCCGTCGCTCCCCCGTCCAGCACGACGCTGCGCAGCCGCGCACGAGCGGACTCCGACAGGTCTCCGAGGGCAGCGACACCGGGTCCGTGGAGGCTCGCGACACCGAGGCGGGTGCCGACCGCGCGGTGCAGCGCGGTGACGTCGGAGTAGCCGACCAGCAGGCGCGGCTCGGCCGCCGCCATCACGGGGATGTCGAGCAGGTCGAGCAGGCGCTGCGCGCCATAGCCTCCCCGCGTCGCCCACACAGCCGACACCTCGGGGTCGCACCACGCCTGCTGCAGGTCGGCGGCGCGTTGCTCGTCCGCGGCCGAGAGGTAGCGCATCGGACCCCTGCGTCCCACACCCTCGGCGAGCTGCACGCGCAGCCCCCACGACTCCAGCACCTCGACGCCCGCCGCGACCCGATCGGGTCGCGCCGGACCCGACGGGGCCACGACGCGTACGTTGTCGCCGGGCGCGAGCCGGCGCGGGCGTACGGCGTACTTCGCCCGCCGCAGTCCCGAGCGGGCCAGCCGCGCGACGAGCTCCTTGGGTGACACCGCGACCGCGCCGGCGGCGAGCGCGGCCTCGTAGTGGTCGGCCGGCAGGTCGTAGTGATCGCGGTCGAAGGCGACGCGCGGAATCCCGAGCCGCGCGGCGAAGGCGTGCAGCTCCTCGTGCGAGGTGTCGCTGATCAGGTGCGACCACCAGCGCCCGCGGGCAGGCACCGACGGCGGGTCGATGAGGATCATGGGCCACTCACCTCAGGCCGTCAGCGCTGCGTGGCGGCGACGGCGTCGTCGAGCAGCAGCCGCCACGACCGCACCAGCGCCGCGTCGACGTACGCCTTGGGCGACCCGCCGGGTCGCGCCTGCGGGCCAAGGTGGAACTGGCGTACGCCGACGCGCACGAACCACGGCACGTGCTCGGCAGCCAGACCCGCGGCCGGCATCAGGACGCGCGCGACGTCCGGATCGGCGGCGAGCGCGAGCAGGTCGTCGTACCCGACGTCCAGTCCCTGTGGCGAGCCGCCGGACTTCACCGCGTCGAGGCCGGGCAACCCGGTCAGCCGGCGCCAGGCCCGCCGCGGCTCGAGCACCGCGTCGACGGCGTCGGAGAACGTCCACGGGACGTGCTGCAGCTTCTCGGCGAGTGCCAGGCAGGTGTCGACGTCGACCTCCAGGTCGCGGTCGAGGAACCCGAAGACGACGCCTTCTGCGCCGAGGCCCACGTAGGTGTCTCCGAGACCGACCAGCCTGGCGAACTCACCGCCGGTCGTGGTGAAGCTGTCGTCGAGGCGCAACACCACACGCACGGGAACCTCGGCCTCCCGGCACACGGCCGAGACCAGCGCGGGCTCCGGGGACAGCCCGACACCGTCGGTCGGCACGGCGAGCTCCAGGCGGTCGGCACCGCCCTCGAGCGCGCCGGCGACGTCGCGCGGCCCGAGCACGGCGACCTCGAGCAGCGCGCTCGGCGCCGGAGTCGTCGCAGAACCGGAGGTCATGGGCCCATGTTCGCACCGACCCGCCACCATGGAGGGCATGGACACCCCGGACCCCGTGCTCGCCGACGCCCGCGCGTTGGTGCTGCGTGACCTCCAGGCGACCGGCGCCGCGGACGCCGAGACCGTGTCCGCGCTCGAGGACGCCGTCGCCATCAGGCGCTGGTGGGCCGAGCAGTGGACCGAGGGAGCGCCGTACGTCGCCGGGCTGGTCGCGCAGGATCTGCAGGACGCGCTGCTGACCAGTCGCGGCAAGTGGCCGCTGTGCACGGCGTGCGACCACCTCGACCCGCACCCGCTCTACATCCACCCCGACCTCGGTGGCCCCGACCCCACCTGGGTGTGCGAGGTCAGCGGCATCGAGGTCGCCCCACTGGGCCGGCTCTGACCGGCCGCCCGGACCCGACGCCGGTCAGCGGCAGGCGATCGTCTCCGCCGGCACCGCAAGGTCGAAGTCCACCTGGACGGTCTCTGTCTGCGTCATGCCGTCCACGAGAGTGGCCACCCCGCGCACGCTGGTGCCGGCGGCGTCGAGCGTGATGTTCGGGTTCTCCGGGCCGCCGAACACGCCTTCGGGGCCGGACCAGGAGACCTCGTGGAGGTCGACCCCGTTCGCCTGCTGCAGGTAGACGTCGATCTGGACCCGCTCCCCGTCTGCCTCACCGAGACCCTGCAGCTCCAGCTCGCGCTCGAAGACCCCGTCGTCGAGCGGCTCGCAGTTGCGCAGCTCGGTGATCGAATACTCCGTGCCGTCGACGATCACGATGCCCTGCTCGGCGCTGGCCCCGGGTGGCGTCTCTGCCTCCTCCACGGCCTCCTCCGGCGCGGCGTCGGTCTCAACAGCGTCCTCGGTGACGGTGGCTTCCTCCGCGGACTGGTCGGCGCCCCCGTCGGAGTCGTCCGTATCGCCTCCGCAGGCGGTCAGCAGGAGCAGCATCGTGCTCGCCACAGCGACGCCGATGGGACGGACTCTTCTCATGTGGCTCTCCTGGTCGATGAGTGCGGAAAAGGGGAATCAGGAACAGGTGCCGGCAGCGACGAACTCGCCCTCCAGCGGCTCCGGTGCTCCGGGCACGCGCTGGAGGACGCCGCTGGCGGTGACCTCTGAGCCGACGGCCCGGATCATCGGCGAGGCGTCGGCGCTGCCGCTGAGCCACTCGATATCGGAGTCCAGGTCACGCTGCGACTGGGCCATCGAGTTGCTGACCGCACCGGTCTCGTTCTCACCGGGCAGCGTCGTCATCAGCGCGAGCTGGACCTTCTCGTCCTCGAAGCTCCAGCCCATGTCGGGCCCGACCGTCCGGTCGAAGTACAGCTTGTGCCCGGCGCCATCGGTGTCGTCGTAGGCGGTGATCCGCACGTACGCCGCGCCGGGGGTCTCATAGACCGAGCAGTCCACCGTGGTGAACTCGAAGCGCTCTCCGCCGATCTCGATGTAGGCCGTGCCCGCCGCCGCCGGCGTCACCGCGTCGTGGAGGCTGTCGGCGTAGAGGTCGTCGAGGTGGTCGGAGCTCCCGGCCCCACCATCGGTCCCGCCATCGGTCCCGCTGTCGGTCCCGTCGTCGCCGTCGGTCGCCTGCTCGGCCGCTGACTCGTTCGCCGCCGCGCCCACGGCGTCGTCGTCGGCGGAGCTGTCACCCCCGCAGCCGGCGAGCACGGCGGCGACAGCCACGACGCCGGCAATCCCGGTGGCGCGGCGGGTGCGGGCGGGCATACGGCGTACGAACATCACATCTCCTCGACAGGGGTTTGCGCGGGTCGCCGCAAACCTGGCGAAACCACCCGCAGAACTGCGCGGCGACGCTATAGTCCCGGCCACGAGCGCTGCCATAGTCAGATGTATGCCATGTGCGAGGTCGATGTCCGCCGGCGCTCCGAACGGGTGGGAAGTGACGCGTGTCGACTGTTGATGACCGGTCTGCGACGGACCGGACCGAACTCCTGTTGAGCGGTCTTGAATCACGTCGAGCGCTGTTGCTGACCGGTGATCGCGGTAGCGGGAAGACCTACCTGTTGCGAGCCGCCAGCAGTGCGCTGGGCCGTGCCGGCCGCTACGCGCCGATGTTCTCCGGGAGCGGTGCGGGAGCCACGATCCCGCTGGGCGCGTTCACCGGCGCCGCCGACCTGCCCGAGGACGCGTTGAGCTCCCCCGCCGCGATCATCGACGCGTTCTCCCGACGGCGCACGTCGACGGTGCTGATCGTGGACGACGTGGACTGTCTCGACGAGGCTTCATTGCACGTCGTCGTCCACCTCGTCGCCACCACCCGACTTCCGGCGATCCTGGGCGCCCAGGACCTCACCACTTCTCCCGGTCCGATCCGCCGGCTCTACGACAGCGGCGACCTGTCCGAGTGGCCCCTGGCACCACTGTCCGACGGCGAGGCCGCAGAGCTGGTACGCGCCGAGCTCCAGGGGGACCTGACCCCGACAACCCTCACCGACGTCCTGACCGCTGGCAGGGGCAACCCTCTGCACCTGCGCGAGGTGATCCGCGGCTCCGTGCTGCGCGGGCGGCTGGTCGAGACCGAGCACGGCTGGGACCTGCGCGGCACTCCCGTGCCGACGCCCCGCCTCGCTCAGCTCGTCGGCGAACGATTCGAGGGACTCGACCAGGCGAGCTTGGACGCAGCCACCCTGCTGGCGATCGCGCGCGAGCTTCCGGCGCACGCGATCGGTGACGCCGAACGACGCGCGCTCGCCCGCGCCGATGTCATCGAGCCGTCGCCGGGTGGGTGGGTGGGTTTGTCGCACCCCCTCGACGCGGAGTATCTCCGTTCCCGCTGCTCGACGGCGCTGTGGCACGAGTTCGTCGGCGAGGTCGTCGCGATCCTAAGGAAGGAGGCGACGACGGGACGTCCGCGGTCCCGGCGACAGGCCGAGCTGCTCGCCCTCGACCACGACCTGCCGGTCGACGTCGATGCGCTGCTCGGCCTGGCCGAGCACGCACTCGGCGCGTTCGACGAACGGCTCGCCCTGCGTGCTGCCACCGCGGTCATCGCGACGGACCGCACGCGCGCGCACGCACATCGCATCGCCGGGATGGCCGCGTCCGTGCTCGGGATGGAGGAGGATGCGCTGGCCTCCGCCGCCGACGAGCACTTCGCCACAGCTCGTGACTGTGCACGGAGCGACCCGGAGCGCACCGCCGTCGCGCTCGCGCATGCCGAACATCTCGCCCTCCGGCGCCACGACGGCGAGGGCGCGCTGGCGGTCCTTCGCACTGCGGAGGGATCGGTGGACGACCCGGAGTGCCTCGCCCACCTCCAAAGCGCCAGCGTGCGGTGGAGCATGGTGGCCGGCATGGGCGGCGGGCCGATCAGTGCGCCCGACGGGGTCTCCAGCCCGGAGAGCGTCGTCGGCCTGATCACCGCAGGGGTGTCCGGAGTGATCGCCGGACCGCTCCAGGACGCCGTGGCCTTCCTGCCCCGGCTCCGCGACGTGCCCGATGACCTGGTCGCCATGGTGCCCGGGGGAAGCACCCTGATCGACCTCACCGCGTCCATGGCGCTGTCCTACACCGGTGACGTGCTGGCCACCCGTGCGCGGCTGGAGCAGCAGATCGCCGCCGCGCAGCAGGACGCGCCGGAGGACCTCGGTGTCTGGGAGTACGCACTGGGATTCCTCGAGCTGCTGTCTGCCGACGCGGTCCGCGCGTACGAGCTCGGGCGGTCGGCGGCTGCCCACCTGGCCTGGCGCGACAGCACCGGCCTGCACGCCCCCGCGCTCGCTCTGACCGCCGCCGCGGCGACAGCCACCGACCGACCAGTGGAGGCCCGCAAGCTGGTCGAGAGCATTCCCGAGCCGGCGACAGCGGACCCGAAGGTGGTGATGCTCTCCAGCTGGTCGGAGGCGTGGCAGCTCAAGGAGGACCGACGACCGGCTGCCGCCGCCGAGCGGCTCATGACGACGGCTCAGTGGTTGCTCGACGACGCCCAGCACACGTTCTTCGGCGGAATGACCGCACACTGCGCCGCGCGCCTGGGTCACCAGGTCGACGAGGCGGCGGACGTCCTCCGGACGGCACGCTCCCGCGCCGGCGGAGGGCTGCTGCGCCTGCTCACCCGGCACGCTGACGCGATGTCGACCTCCGACGTCGAGACGCTCGACGCCGTTGCCGCCGATGCCCGCGAGCTCGGGGTCGTGACCACCGCTGCCGACACCTGGGCGTGGATGGCGCGGAGCACCGAGCGCACGGGCGGCACCGATCTGACGTCGCGGCGGTACCAGACGGCGTCCGACGCGCTGCGCGCGGACGTGCCGGGCATGGCGCTGTGGTCCACGGGCCCGCCGCGCCCGGCGACCCTCACCGAGCGCGAGCGGCAGGTGGCCGACCTCGCCGCGCGTCGCTACACCTCGAAGGAGATCGCCGAGCTCAACGGTGTCTCGGTCAACACGGTCACCAACCAGCTCGCCTCCGCCTTCCGCAAGCTCGGAGTCAGCAGCCGCGCGGAGCTCCGCGAGGTGTGGGGCACCGACGGCTGACTGACCCCGCACCTGGCCAGCCGCGAGTCGGCGTCATGGCCAGGTTTTCACCATTCCGCTCTCCGGAGACTGGACCGAGCGTCCTCGGCTGACACCCTGTCCACCGAAGGAGCATCCATGTCCGACTCCTGCCTCCCCTCCCGCCTCGCCGGTGGTCTGCGCCGCAGGCTGCGTCGGCCCCGGTACGCCGACGTGGCGTCCACCTTGGCACTGGCCCTGGCGCTGGGCACCGGGAGCGCCTACGCCGTGCAGACGGTCACGGCGAAGGACATCCAGCCCGGCGCGGTGAAGACCCGGCACCTGGCGAAGGGCGCGGTCAAGCCTGCCCGGATCGCCAAGGGCGCGGTCCGCGCCAACAAGGTCGCCGACGCCGCCGTGCGGCCGCGCCACCTGCACCCGGCGCTGCGCGCCCAGATCGCCACTACCGACACTGCGGGACCGGCGGGACCGGTCGGACCGGCGGGTGGCTTCTCCGGCCTGGAGGTCAGGACGATGACGTCGGGGTCGATCGCCCCGGACGACGACAGCAACATGATCGTGTCCTGTCCGAGCGACAAGGTGGCACTCGCGGGCGGGTACGACGCCGACCCCGACATCGAGGTCCGGACCTTCGCACCCGCTGCCGGCACCGGCGTCTGGTGGTCCGGTGCCGGTGACCCCACCGGATGGGCGGTCTTCGTGACCAACCACGCGGGGTCGCCGCAGGAGGTCCTCGCCACCGTCACCTGCGTCGACGCGCCCTGAGAGCGGCGGACTCGTCCTCGCCGCGTCCTGCTGCGGCCTCGGCCACGGTCACTCCGTGGCGATCGCCCGGAGCACGTCGAGCCGGGCCGCCCGCCGAGCCGGCACGAGTGCGGCGAGGATCCCGACGACGACCGCCGCCACCACGAACGCCCCGAGCTGGCCCCACGGCACGACGACCGCCTCGAGACCCTGGTCGGCCAGCGCGGTCAGCAGCGACAGCCCGAAGACGACGCCGAGCACCAGCCCGAGCAGCGTCCCGAGCAGTGCGATCACCACCGACTCCAGGCCGATCATCCGTCGTAGCTGACGCCGGCTGAGCCCGACCGCGCGCAGCAGTCCGACCTCGCGCGTGCGCTCGATGATCGACAGCGCGAGGGTGTTGACGATGCCGAGCACGGCGATCACCAGGGCGAGGCCGAGCAGGGCATAGATCAGCAGCAACAGCTGGTCGATCGGCGCCCGCTGCTCCTCGGCGTAGTCGGCCTGGTCCTTCACCGAGACCAGTGGCAGGTCGGCGGTCACCTCCCGCGCCGCCTCGAGCAGGTCCTCCTGACTGCCGGCAGCGGTGAGGAAGAGCGTGTTGTCCTCGTCGGGGTAGCCGGCCGCGACCATCGCGTCGACCGAGACCAGGTGTGCACCGCCGGCGAACGCGTTGCGCGCGTAGATCCCGGCCACGGTGAAGGTCTGCGTGCCGCGCGGCACCTGCACCTCGAGCTCGTCACCGACCGCCAGTCCGAGGTCCTCCGCCTCGTCCTCGGCCACGAGGAGCTCGCGCTCGCCGAGCGGGTTCGCCCGACCGTCGAGCATCTCGAACACGACGATGTCGGCGATGGACTCCGGGTCGAAGCCGAGCAGGAACTCCTCGGCACCGTCGATCCGCGCCATGCCGAACCGCACCCGGCTCACCACGTCGACGGCCGGCTCCTCGGCCAACTGCCTGCCGACCGCGGGCGAGAACGGCGTACCCACGGCGTTGGAGACCACGACGTCGCCGGAGAAGTTCTCCTCGATCGTCTGGTCCACCGAGGCGCTGGCCGACGTGCCGAGGATCGACATCGTCGTGACCAACGCCAGCCCGATCATCAGGGCGGACGCGGTGGCTGTCGTGCGCCGTGGGTTGCGACGTGCGTTCTGACCGGCCAGCGTGCCGACCATCCCGAAGGCACGACGGTAGACCGCCGATGCCAGCGCCAGCAGCGGCCGCGAGAGCACCGGGCTCGCTGCTGCGGTGCCGAGCAGGACGGTGAGCACACCGGCCCCGACCCACCACCCGGCGCTGCCGACGTCGGTGACCAGCCCGACCGCCATCGCACCCGCGCCGACGCCGATCATGACGACGCCCACGACGAAGCGCCTGCGCAGGGATCCCTCGGGCAGCGCGATGTCGTCGCGCAACGCCTGCACCGGCTCGATGCGGCTGGACCGCCGCGCCGGCAGGTAGGCCGCCACGACGGTGACCACGATGCCCACGGCGTACGCCGCCACGACCGTGCGCGGCGCGAAGACCAACGGACCGGTGAGGTCGAGACCGGCGGTGGCGGTGATCGCACGGATGCCGTGGGCGAGCCCGATGCCCAGAAGCAGTCCGAGCGTGGAGCCGACGATGCCCAGCACCAGCGACTCCAGCAGCACCGAGCCGGTCACCTGACGTCGCGACGCCCCGAGTGCCCGCAGCAGGGCGAGCTCGCGGGCCCGCTGCGCCACGAGGATCGAGAAGGTGTTGACGATGAGGAACGACCCGACGACCAGCGCGACGCCGGCGAAGATCAGCAGGAACGTCGTGATGAACGAGATCGCCTGCAGCAGCTCGCTGGCGCTCTGGTCGGCGGCCTCGTCGCCGGTGAGCACGGCGTACTCCTCGGGCACGACCTCCTCGACCGCATCGCGCAGCTCCTCCTGGCTGACGCCGTCGGCGGCGGTCACCCACACGTCGGAGTAGGCGTCCGCCCCGTCGAGGAAGAGCTCCTGGGCGGTCCTGGTGTCGAAGACGCTCATGGTCGCGCCGTTGAGCCCGCCCCCGTCGCCGTAGCCCACCGTCCCGACCAAGGTGGGCTTCAGACTCGGGCGCGAGCCGTTGGTGACGAGCTGGACGGTGTCACCGATGCCGTAGCCGGCGCGCTCCGCGGTGCGCTCGTCGAGCGCAACCTCGTCGATGCCCTCGGGCACCTTGCCGTCGATGATGCGCAGTCCCTCGAGACCGTGCCCGGCCGGGGCGTCGTTGAACGACAGTCCCAGGCCGGGCGCGCCCTGCCCGCCGACGACCTTGCCACCCGCGTCCACGACGAAGGTGCCGACCGAGGTGACGTTGCCGTCCGCGCGCGCCGCCCCGTCGACCTGCGCCAGGGTCGCGACAACCTCGGCCGGGATGGTCAGGCCGGTGGTCGTCATGCCGTCGGCGCGGTCGCTCGGCTGCACGACGACGTCGCCGACGGAGGAGGCGAAGATCGACGTGAACGACCGGTTGAGCGTGTCGGTGAACATGAACGTGCCGGCCACGAAAGCCACACCCAGCACGATCGCGAAGGTGCTCATGAGCAGCCGGACCTTGCGGCCCAGCAGGCTGCGGAGCGCGACCCGGATCATGCGCCGGGACCCGCGACGTCGAAGGCCGCCATCCGCTCCATGATCGACTCGCGGCTGGGCTCGCGCAGCTCGTCGACGACCCGCCCGTCGGCGAGGAAGACGACGCGGTCGGTGTGAGCGGCCGCGACCGGGTCATGGGTCACCATGACGACGGTCTGGCCGAACTCCGCGACGGTACGCCGCAGCAGCGCCAGCACCTCGGCACCCGAGCGCGAGTCGAGGTTGCCGGTGGGCTCGTCGGCGAACACGATCGTCGGGCGCGACACCAGGGCGCGGGCGACCGCCACCCGCTGCTGCTGCCCCCCGGAGAGCTCGTTGGGTCGGTGGCTGAGCCGCTCGCGCAGTCCGACCGCGTCGAGCACGGTGGCGTACCACTCCGGGTCCGGCTTGCGTCCCGCGATCGCCAGCGGCAGCGTGATGTTCTCCTCCGCGGTGAGCGTCGGCACCAGGTTGAAGGACTGGAAGACGAACCCGAGCGCGTCGCGGCGCAGTGCCGTCAGCTGCTTGTCCTTCATCCCCGCCAACGGCGTCCCGTCGATCTCCACCGATCCGCTGTCGGCGGCGTCGAGCGCGGCCGCACAGTGCATCAGCGTCGACTTGCCCGACCCGGAGGGGCCCATGATCGCGGTGAACTCACCGGCGTAGAGGTCGACCGAGACGCCGTCGAGCGCGACCACCCGGGCGGCTCCGGTGCCGTAGGTCTTGGTCAGGTCACGGATGCGGGCGGCGACGGCACGCGCGGGCGCAGGGGCTACCGAGGTCATGGCCTCACTCTCGCGCAGCGCCTGGACCGGCGCTACCGGGATTCGCCCCGGCTCACCCCTGAGGGACGCTCAGGGTGACCCTCATCCGCCGTACGCCTCTTCCCACTGCGCGGCGTACTCAGCGCTCCAGGGGCCGGAGTAGCCACACGCCGTGATCGTCCCGTCCTCGACCGAGAGCAGGTAGCGCTGGCCCACCTCGACCTCCCCGATGCCCCCGATCAGCGCCACCGAGGTCGCGCCCAGGCTGCGCACGACCAGCTCGTCGACCGGCGCACCGGCGTAGGTGCGGTTGACCTCCATCCGCGCCCGACCGCCCTCGACCGCCACGGCGGTGGCGTCGTAGGCCGGTGCGTAGCCGGCGAGCGTCGCGAGGTCGAAGGGCAGGCACATCGCCATGGCCGCCTCCTCACCCGGGGCCTCGACCTCGAGGACGGTCGGTGCGGCCGCCGGCTCCGGGTCGTCGCCGCCCAGCTGGGTCCAGGTGGCCACGCCGAGGGCCGCCGCTGCGATGGCCGCGGCCGTCAGCAAGGTGGTGCGCCGTCGGGTCGGCGAGGGCGCCGGTGCCTGGCGCGGGGTCAGGGTGCTGCTCATCGTGGCCTCCAGGAGCGCGTCGAGATCGGGTCCGGGAGGCGTGGAGCGTGCCGGGTCGGCTCGCTGCAGTCGTGCGCGCAGCTCGTCGTCGGTCATGCTCCCCCTCCCTTCACCCTGCTCCTGTCCGGCTGGGGTGCCGGGCTTTCGCCGAGAAGCGCAGCGAGCCGGCGCCGTGCCCGGTGCAGCCGGATGCTCACCGCGTTGGGGCTGATGCCCAACACGACCGCGATCTCCCGCGGCTCGAGCTCCTCCCACGCCCACAGCCGCAGCAGCTCCTGCTCCCCCTCCGGCAGCCGGCGCAGGGCGGCGTGCAGATCGTCGTACGCCGGCTCGTCCTGCCCGGGCTCGTGCACACGCTCACCCCACACCCGGTCCGCGAGCCGCGCCCGTCGTCGCTCGGCCCGGCGGGCGTTGGCCAGGCACCCGCGGGCGACGCCGTAGCACCACGGGAGCCGGGCCTCGGCAGGGACGTCGTCGAGGCGGCGCCACAACACGAGCAGCACCTCGGCCAGGACGTCGTCGGCGTCGGCAGGCGCACGGCGCACCAGGTAGGCCCGCAACGGATCGACCACCGCGCGGGCCAGCGCGGTGAACCGGGCCTGCCGGTCGGCGTCGTCGGGCGGGTGCACGGGGTCCACGCTCTCTCATGTCCGGGACGCGTGCGGCTCTTTCACACGGTGTCGGAGCCGGAACCTACGGTGCGCGACATGGGACGCAACAGCCAGAAACGACGCGAGGCCAGGTCCAGGGCGCGGGCGAGAGAACGAGCGCGACAGGCCCACGCGCGCCAGGAGCAAGCGACAGACCCGACGGATGTCTTCACGCTGCCCCCGCCGGATCGCAGCGAGCCAGCCGAGGCCGCGTGGGCATCGGTGCTCCTCCCCCGCGGTGTGCCGGAGGCCGGGCGGCTCGCGGCGTTCAACGCCCTGGTGCGCGGCGACCGCGCGACCGTCTGTCGCGCCGCCGAGGTGCCCCTCCTGGACCAGGTCGACCTCCTGTGGGCCAACGGCTGGCAGCCGGACGACGTGCTCCACCACACCCGAGTCGCGCTGGCCGACGCGAAGCAGCGACGCCTCGTCCCCGACCTCGTCGCCGCCGACCGGGCCGGGCGTTCGACGCAGGCCATCGACCCGCGGTGGCAGCAGCAGCTGGACGACGCCGGCCTCGGCGACGCGCAGGCGCGTCGGGGTTGGCTTGCGCGATGGTCCGCCCGCGAGGGTCTCGAGGGCGCTCAGCTGGTGCTGGCGGTGCTGGCGGTGGTCGAGACGCTCCGCGTCCCGCCGCTCGACTTCCTGCTGCCTCCGCCGGGACGACCTGACCAGCCGCTCGCCTCGGCGGCCTCGGCCCCCGACCGCGCCGATCCGGTGCTGGTCAGGGTCCGCCGGCTGTTGGCCAAGGCCGAGTCGACGGAGTTCGAGGCCGAGGCCGCCACCTACACCGCCAAGGCGCAGGAGCTGATCACCCGGCACGCGATCGACGCCGCGCTGCTGGCGGCCAACCGCGGCCGCAACGGCGAGGCACCGACGATGATCCGGGTGCGGGTCGACCCGCCGTACGCCGACATCAAGAACGTCCTCCTCAACGTCGTGGCCGCCGCAACCCGGTGTCGCGTCGTCGTGCTCGGGCAGGTCTCGATGACGGCCGTGATGGGCACGGCCAGCGACCTGGCCGCGGTCGAGGCGCTCTACACCTCCCTGCTCGTGCAGGGCCAGCACGCACTCGCCGAGACCGCACGGTCCGCCCCGCCCGGCGCGCGCACCCGCAGCGCGAGCTACCGCTCGGCGTTCTGGCTGGCCTACGCCGACCGCCTCGGTGAGCGGCTGCGCGAGGTGACCGACCACGTCGTTGCCGGGTCCACCGACAGCGACCGCCTGCTCCCGGCCCTGCAGTCCCAGGCCGATGCCCTCGACGCCTGGGTCACCGAGCGGTTCGGCACCTTGGGGACGAGCCCGGTGCGCGGCGGTTGGGACGCCGCCGGCTGGACCCAGGGCCGGCTGGCCGGCGACACCGCGAAGCTCGCCACCGGCGACCTGCGTCCGACACGACGAGCGATCGGTTGAGGATCAGGCAACCCCCGCGGGGCGGAACTGCACGCTGATCCGCGGCCCGACATGCTGGGCCGTCTTCAGCACGGCGTGCTCCCAGGTCCGCTGGCAGGAGCCACCCATCACGACCAGGTCGCCGTGCCCCATCGCGAACGACAGCGACCGGCCACCACCGCGGGGGCGCAGCGAGAGCCGGCGCTGGTCGCCGAGGGAGACGATAGCGACCATCGTGTCGTGGCTGGCGCCGCGACCGAAGGTGTCGCCGTGCCAGGCGACGGAGTCGCGGCCGTCGCGGTAGTAGCAGCATCCGGCCGTGGTGAACGGTTCGCCGAGCTCGTCGGCGTAGTGCGCCGACAGCTGCGCGCACCACGCGCGCAGCGCCGGGTCCGGCCAGGTCTCATCGGCGCGGAAGTAGCGGGTCAGCCGCGGCACGGCGACCGTGCGGTCATACATCACCCGGCGCTCGGCCCGCCAGTCGACGCCCTCGACCATGCGGGCAAACACGGTGTCCGGGTCCCCGGCCCAGCCGGGTGCGACGTCGACCCAGGCGCCGTGGGACAGCGGCGTACGGCGGAAGCGGACGCCCGTGGCGGTGTCGGGATCGGCGAACAGCAGGCCCTGGATCTCAGCTGTCATGGGATCAGCCTACGCCAGGATCGAACAGATGTTCGATATCCGTTCGCGAGGGTGTCGACTCAGACGTCGGTCGAGGAGGCGAGGCGTTCCGCGAAGACCACGACGTTGGACTGGTAGTCACCGTTCACCCAGTCCTCGCAGGTGACCAGCACGAGCCGGCCGTCATCGCGGTCCTGGCCGAACAGCTCCTCGGCGCGCGCGGAGACCTCCTCGCGGCTGAGCTTGTGGACCCGCAGTACGGCGTACTTCGCCACCTCGCCGTCGGAGTGGACGAGCACCTCGGCGCCCCGACGGACCTTCTTGAGCCGGTTCATCACCCCACCGCCGGTGTGGACGGTGTGGCCGGTGATCACGGTCTGGCCGGCGCGAGCGCCCGGCTCGGCGCTGCGCTGCCACCATCCGACGCGCTGCACGTCGGCCGGCGGGGTGAGAACCCCTGCCGGGTCGACCTCGATCGGGTCGATCGGCGCATCGAGCTGGATCGACGGGATCTCCAACAGGTCGCTGTCGGCAGCGGCCGGCAGCGCGACCGCCGGCTCCTCGGAGCTGTCGTCGCCGCCCCCCACGCCGGGGATGGACGGCCAGAGAAAACCGGCGGCCAGCAGCACCAGCGCCAGTCCCGCGATGATCGCGGGAAGGGAGCGGGGCTGCTGACCGTCGGTCTCTCGTGAGCTCATCGGACCAGGCGTGTCACAGACGTCCGAGGCGGCGGTAGCCGGCCAGGCCGGCACCGGCGGCCAGCGTCAGCAGGGCCGCACCCATGGCACCCTCGCCCAGGCCCACGCCGTTGCCGGCCGCACCGGCGTCGACCTCGGTCGGGATGTCGGGCAGCTCGGGGTCAGGCTCGGGCTGCGGGTCGGGCTCGGGCTGCGGGTCCGGGGCGGGGCTGTAGGTCGAGTTCACACCGCAGGTCACGTTGCCGATCTCGACGGCCAGCAGCGAGGCGTCGATGAACTGCTGGGCCGCCGGGAGGAGCTGCAGGTCGAGCGCGGTGACCTCGATCCGGCCCTGCTCGGGTCGGGTCTGCTTGTTGAGCGTGATGTCGAGGATGTTCTGCTCGAGCGGCTCGAGTGCATCGGCGATCTGCGCGACCAGGGTGTCGACGATGGCGGACTGGATCGCGTCGGTCAGACCGACGACCGGCGCAAGCGCCCCGTCGAGGGTGTTCTCGATCGTGGTCTCGACCGCGTCGATCACGCGGTTGAGGACGACGTCGAGGTCGGTGACGACCTTCTCGTTGATGCCGGGGTTGACCGGCAGCTCTGCGATGGTGACCCGCTGCCCGAGGACGATGGCCTCGATCCGGCTGTCGATGAGGTTCGCCGTGCCGTTGGCACGCCCCGGCACCGCCTCGCAGCTGCCCTGCACCACGCCGAGAGTGCCCTGGATCGCGACCTCGGGGAGCGCGCCCAGCGCGGACGACAGCTGGGCGGTGATCGGCCCGACGAGCTCGCTGATGATGACGTTCAGCGGCGCCAACGGAGCCAGCGCGTTGCCGACGGCATTGGTGTTGATCAGCAGTGCCTCGGAGAGGTCGAGGTTGCCGATCGTGACGCCGACCGGCTGACCGGGCTCGAGACAACCCGAGTCGCCGATCTCGGCGATCGCGCCGCCGTCACCAGCGACGCCCGCACATGCGGCGGAGATGCCGCGGCGGTTCTCGACGCGAGCAGTGGCGTCCTGCGCCAGCACGCCCGCGTTGACGAGGTTCTGCTGGCCGAGGATGGCGATCGGCGGATTGACCGGGCCGTTGATGTTCTCCTGACCGGTGCCCGTGTGGGTCGCCGTCACGGTGCCGGTGCCCTGGCCGTTGCCGGCGAGCGAGATGGTGAGCGCGTTCGCGCTGGACTGCGCGACGACGTCGGCGGCGGCGGCCGGCGAGATGGTCAACGACAGGAGGGCGCCTGCGGCCCCGAGAGCGGCCACGCGCTTGGCGGCCCTGGTCTTGATCTTCACTGAAAGCTCCCCTGTACCCGAAGGCACCGTTGGTCTGCGACGCGCTGGAGGGCGCGCACCGAATGACGTGGACCACACTAGTGGACGGTTTCACGCGGATGTCACATCGGTTTGTCGCATGCTCAACGACGCAGGCCCCGAGGAGTTACCTCGGGGCCTGCGGGAACTGCTGTGATCTGTGGCTCAGCCGGACCGACCGAGCCGGGTGGCGGGACTCAGAAGTCCATGCCGCCCATGCCGCCCGACGGGTCCGGCATGGCCGGCGCCTTCTCGGGCTTGTCGGCGATGACCGCCTCGGTGGTGAGGAACAGCGCGGCGATCGACGCGGCGTTCTGCAGCGCCGAGCGCGTCACCTTGGCCGGGTCGAGGATGCCGGCGTCGATCATGTCGACGTACTCCCCGGTCGCGGCGTTCAGGCCGTGACCGGCCTCCAGGTTGCGCACCCGCTCCGAGACGACGCCACCCTCGAGACCGGCGTTGATCGCGATCTGCTTGAGCGGGGCCTCGATGGCGACCTTGACGATGTTGGCACCGGTGGCCTCGTCGGCGTCGGTGAGCTCGAGCTTCTCGAACACCACGGCACCGGCCTGGACGAGCGCGACGCCGCCACCGGCGACGATGCCCTCCTCGACGGCCGCCTTCGCGTTGCGCACGGCGTCCTCGATGCGGTGCTTGCGCTCCTTGAGCTCCACCTCGGTGGCTGCGCCGACCTTGATGACCGCGACGCCGCCGGCGAGCTTGGCCAGCCGCTCCTGCAGCTTCTCGCGGTCGTAGTCGGAGTCGGAGTTCTCGATCTCGGCGCGGATCTGGTTGACCCGACCGGCGATCTGGTCCGCGTCGCCCGCACCCTCGACGATGGTGGTCTCGTCCTTGGTGATGACGACCTTGCGGGCCTGGCCGAGCAGCTCGATGCCGGTGTTCTCCAGCTTCAGGCCGACCTCCTCGGAGATGACCTGGCCGCCGGTCAGGATCGCGATGTCCTGCAGCATGGCCTTGCGACGGTCACCGAAGCCGGGGGCCTTGACCGCGACGGACTTGAAGGTGCCGCGGATCTTGTTAACGACCAGCGTCGAGAGGGCCTCGCCGTCGACGTCCTCGGCGATGATCAGCAGGGGCTTGCCCGACTGCATGACCTTCTCGAGGACCGGCAGCAGGTCCTTGACGTTGGAGACCTTCTGGTTGGCCACGAGGATGTAGGGGTCCTCGAGGACGGTCTCCATGCGCTCGGGGTCGGTGACGAAGTAGGCCGAGATGTAGCCCTTGTCGAACCGCATCCCTTCGGTCAGCTCGAGGTCGAGCCCGAAGGTGTTCGACTCCTCGACGGTGATGACGCCTTCCTTGCCGACCTTGTCCATCGCCTCGGCGATGGCGTCACCGACGGTGTTGTCACCGCCGGCCGAGATCGACGCGGTGGCCGCGATCTGCTCGCGGGTCTCGACGTCCTTCGCCATCTGCAGCAGCTGCGAGGACACGGCCTCGACAGCGGCCTCGATGCCGCGCTTGAGCGCCATCGGGTTCGCACCCGCGGCGACGTTGCGCAGACCCTCGCGGACCATGGCCTGGGCCAGGACGGTCGCGGTGGTGGTGCCGTCACCGGCGACGTCGTCGGTCTTCTTGGCGACCTCCTTGACGAGCTCGGCCCCGATCTTCTCGTACGGGTCCTCGAGCTCGATCTCCTTGGCGATGGAGACGCCGTCGTTCGTGATGGTGGGGGCGCCCCACTTCTTCTCCAGGACGACGTTGCGTCCCTTGGGGCCGAGGGTGACCTTGACCGCGTCAGCGAGAGTGTTCATTCCTCGCTCGAGACCGCGGCGGGCCTCCTCGTTGAAAGCAATGAGCTTCGACATGGCTCCTGCGATTCCTCACTCGATGAGTTCGGGTGGTCCGGTGCGCCGCCCGCGACGGACGATCCCCCGGGGCCGACGGAACCCTTCTCCGCGGGCGGAGGACCTCGACGTACCGGTCCTGGATGTTGTCACTCTCCCACGGAGAGTGCTAACGCCAGTTTGGCACTCGGGTCAAGAGAGTGCAAGACGAGCGGCCACCACGTCGGCGAAGGCCGGCGCGAGCTCCGGGCGGACGTCGAGGTAGAGACCGGGCTCGATCAGCTCGAGCTCGCTCACCACCCACCGGCCCTCGAAGTGCAGCAGGTCGACGCGCGCGTAGTCGAGCGTCCACCCGTGGGTGCGCTCGACGTGCGACACCACCGTCGCGGCGCGCGCCGCCGCCTGGGGGTCGAGCTCGACGGGGGCGCTGGCACCGCCGTACTCCTCGTGGACGCGGATCTCCTCGCCCGCCGGGAGCTTGCGCACCTGGCCCTGCGCGCGCCCGCCCAGGACGAAGACCGAGTGCTCGCCCACGGTGCGGATCGACTCGACCAGCGGCTGCACGACCCAGGGGCCGGCGAGCAGGGCAGACTCGTCGAGCTCCTCGGGGCCACCCGGGACGCCGTCGAACACGACCACACCCCGCCCGCCCGCTCCCACGGTCGACTTCACCACCGCATGCTCGTAGGTCGCGACCGCGGGCGGGAGCTCGCCCTCGTCCTCGGCGACCAACGTGGGGACGACCGGCAGGCCGGCGGCGTAGAGCTCGGCGAGATAGCGCTTGTCGGCGTTCCAGCCGAAGACCGCGGCACCGTTGAGCAGCCGGTCCCCCGCCGCGGCCCCGACGCGCTCGGCCCACGCGAGGAACTCACCCAGCCGCTGGTCGTAGTCCCAGGTGCTGCGGACCGCGACGAGCGGCGCCGCGGCCCAGTCGACGGAGGGGTCGTCCCACGCGACCCAGCGCGCGGCGACCCCGCGCGCGTCGAGCGCTTCGAGCAGGTGCTCACCGCCCGGTTCGCCGTCGGGCCGGGCCGCGCAGGTGACGAGGAGGACGGGGGCAGTCACCCGTGTCACCGTAGTTGGTGGATCGGCGCCGGTCCGGGGGCGGGTCGCTCAGTGCGCGGGCGCGCCCAGGTCGGCGGCGAGCTGGTGGAGGAACGCCACGACGCCGTCGGGACCCGGCACCAGCACGTCGGCGAGCTCGCGCAGTGCCGGCTGCTCCTCCGAGCCCGAGCACACCAGCAGCCCGGCCGCGCCGGCGTCGCGCAGCGCGGCGACCGCGCGGAAGGCCTCGACGTCGCCGAGGTCGTCGCCGATGAAGCAGAACCCCTGCGCGCCGAGCTCGGCGGCGATCAGGTGGACGGCCTCGCCCTTGTGGGTCTCGCCTCCCCGCACCTCGATCACCTGCCGGCCGGGCTCGACCGTCAGGCCGTGCGCGGCGGCGAGCTCGGTGAGCACGGGGAGCAGCCGCGCGTACGCCGCGGTGGCATCCGGGAGCCGACGGGTGTGGACCGCGACCGCGAGCCCCTTGTCCTCGACGTACGCAGACTCGGCCCCGGCCGCCCGCAGGGCATCAGGCAGGGCCGCGGAGTAGGCGTTGACCCCAGGCGGGGTCGGCGGCGACACCACGCTGCGCCGGGTCGAGCGCCAACGCTCGTTGCCGTACTGCCCGAGCACGAACAGCTCGCGTCCCTGCTCCGCGAGGGCGTCGGCGAGCTCCTCGAGCGCGCCGAGCTGGAGCGCCTGGGCGACCGGTCGTCCCGTCACGACCGCGACAGCGCGCAGCCGGCCCGCGACCGCGAGCACCGCGGCGGCCGCGTCCGGGTGGATGCGAGCCAGGGTCGGGTCGTCGACGATCGGCGCGAGTGTGCCGTCGAAGTCCAGCCCGAGTACGGCGTCGCCTGCCGCGGCCACGAAGGCGGCGTACCGCTCGGGCGCGTGCGGGTTCAGGTGCTCCATGGGCGTGATCGTCCTCCGGCCCCCGCGGGTGCCGACGCGCGGGGGTGGTCGGTCAGGCGAAGTCTGCGGTGAGGATCACGGTCAACCGGTCGAGCTTCATCGGGTCGACGGCCGGGCGGACCCGGTTGATGCCGAGGTCGCGGGCCAGCAGCCGGCCGGCGGCGCGCAGCCGCGGGGGGAAGTAGACGGTGGACTCGGTGATGGTGCCGTACCAGTTGTCCTCACCGACCACCTGCCAGCCGGCACCCTTGACCGTGGCGGAGGTGCGGGCAGCGAGGCCCGAGATGCCGGAGTTGTTGTAGACCTCGACGTAGACCTGACCGCGCTGGACGCGCGGACGGCGCTTCGTGGGGGTGGCCTCGGCTGTCGGGGTGGGTGTCGGGGTCGCGGTGGCGACCACCGTGGGGGTGGGCGCAGCGGGCGTCGGCTCCTCGGCGGCGCCACCGGTGGACACGAAGAACACGCCCGCGGCGATCACGACGACCGTGCTGAGCACGGCGACGAACGCCGGGGCGGCGACTCCGCGCTCCCGCGCGCGCCTCGCCACGTCCTAGACCTCGAAGCCGAGACGGCGCGCCGAGCGCGCCCGCTGCCGCGCCGCACGCAGCCGCCGCAGCCGGCGCACCAGCAGCGGGTCGTGGGCCAGCGCCTCGGGACGGTCGATCAGCGCGTTGAGCACCTGGTAGTAGCGGGTCGCGCTCATGTCGAACTTCTCGCGCACCGCCTGCTCCTTGGCGCCGGCGTACTTCCACCACTGGCGCTCGAAGTCGAGGATCTCGCGGTCCCGCTCGGAGAGATCCGCGGTCAGGGTCTCCTCGGAGGTGGTCCGCGCTACGGCACCGGAGGGGTGGACGGCGTCCATGCTGACTCCCAGAAAGCTCGACTCGGACTCGACTGCTGAGACGAGGATAGGCGACGAACCACACCCGTGTCATTCCGTCGGCGGGTCGGGTTCGGCGGCTCCCGTAGGGTGCGAGGCGTGAGCCAGAACTCGCCCGCGAAGGCCGACCTCGTCATCGTCGCCAACCGGCTGCCGGTGGACCGCGTGGTGGAGCCCGACGGGACCGTCGGATGGCGCCGCTCCCCCGGTGGACTCGTCGCGGCCATCGAGCCGGTGATGCGCGCCAATGAGGGGGCCTGGATCGGCTGGCCCGGCAGCGCCGAGACCGAGATCGAGCCGTTCGTCGAGGACGGGATGTCGCTGGTCCCGGTCGCGTTGACGGCTCAGGAGGTCGAGGAGTTCTACGAGGGCTTCTCCAACGCGACGCTGTGGCCGCTCTACCACGACGTCGTCGCCAAGCCGGAGTTCCACCGCGAGTGGTGGGACGCCTA